>JAEMRT010000089.1 GCA_016463225.1 Sphingopyxis sp.
GCACTAACAAACCAATCGGTCCACTCGGTGGGGGCAGATCAAAATCATCGCCGCTGTCAGGCGCGGGTACCAGAGTGTTAAATTCGATCCACTAGTAATGGTTGCGTATCTTTTTTATGTACAATGCTATGCAGGACGTGAATCGCCATTCGAGTGACGACGCAGGTGTCACAGAATTTGAGCAATGCGAGGAAGCAACGACAGATGAAAATCGCAGTTTTTGGGCTCGGCTATGTTGGGCTCTCCAACGCCGTGCTGCTGGCACAGCACAATGAGGTAGTCGCCGTCGATATCGCGCCCGAACGCGTTGATATGCTTAATGCACGCAAATCGCCGATCATCGACGCCGAACTACAAGAATTTCTCGCCAGTAGACCACTAAATCTTACGGCGACGCTGGACGCGCAGCAGGCGCTGAAACGTGCGGACTATGTCATCGTCGCTACTCCCACTAATTATGATGTAAGTAATGATAAGTTCGACACATCTTCCGTTGAAGGCGTGATCGAGATTGCCAAGGTCGGTAGTCCCAACGCCACGATCGTGATCAAGTCGACCATCCCCGTCGGTTTCGTAGAAGATGTGCGCAAGCGCTTGGGTACCGAGCAAGTCATATTCAGCCCGGAATTTCTACGTGAAGGTCGGGCTTTGCATGATAATCTTCACCCGTCGCGCATCATCGTGGGCGAACGGTCAGAACGGGCGCGCATCTTTGCCAATTTGCTATTGCAGGGCGCGGAGAAGACCAATGTAGAAATCTTGTTCACCGATCCCCGTGAGGCCGAGGCGATCAAGCTGTTCGCCAATACCTATCTTGCCATGCGCGTAGCCTTCTTCAACGAACTGGACAGCTATGCCATCGCACACGGTATGGATTCACGCCAGATTATCGTCGGCGTCGGCCTCGATCCGCGCATTGGTCCGCACTATAACAATCCAAGTTTCGGTTATGGCGGCTACTGCCTGCCCAAAGATACCAAGCAGTTACTGGCGAATTATTCCGAAGTGCCGCAGAATCTGATCCGTGCGATCGTGGACGCCAACCGCACCCGCAAGGATTTCCTGGCCGACCAGATCATCGCACAGGCGCCGAGGAAGGTCGGTGTATTCCGTCTCGTGATGAAGGCGGGGTCCGACAATTTTCGTCAATCTTCGATCCAGGGCATCATGAAGCGGATCAAGGCAAAGGGCATTGAAGTGGTGATTTTCGAACCGGCGATGCAAGAAGATCATTTTTTCGGCTCAAGAGTCGTGCGCGATCTAGCCGCATTTAAGGAAGAATGCGACGTAATCATTGCAAACCGCATGACGCCGGACATTGACGACGTGGCAGGTAAAATATTCACGCGCGACCTTTTCGGATCGGATTGAATGATCGCCGGGATTGCCGCCAGCCACTCAGCAAACGAAATGGCATTTGGGCCTTTAATCGTTCGTCAAACAAAAATACGCCAGATTGTTTTAGAGCGTTTTCCGATCATTTTGATTCATATTCAGAGGACTTGAAGTAGTTGGCGCATTCTTCGGGCTGGAAGATATCGACAAGTTGCCGATCAAGCTCCAAAGACCGCTGACGGTGCGCTCGCCAGCTTTCCCAAGCATGGCCTTGAGAGGTGGCTCGGTTTTTCTGAACAGGTTTCGGCAACAGTTAAGTGGATCGTCTGCCGGTTTCCTCAAATTACCGATACTGGGCCTCAATTCTCCTTGCTCTCATCAGATACGGGTGGAAATTAATTCAGACTGGCGAACGCATTTTTGAAGGTAACGGCCTGAGCCGCTGGCTTGCAAAATGTTGGAAATAGACGATAATTCCAGCTCACTCTAACCTGCGCGTTGGCTGGATCACGCTTTGGCGCAAACATGTTTTGGGGGCAGTATTGGGGGATACAGGCAAGATAATTAACGACGTTCTCTTTGGAGAGGACGGGTGGATGTTCCTGTGGCATGGCGGACAAAAGCAATTTGACTATCTGATGGGCCAGTCGAAACCTGAAATTTCGTCTGTTGAAAATTTTATTGCTAATCTAAAACAGCGCAAAAAATTTTGCGACACTCGCCAAATATCCTATCTTCATGTCGTATACCCGTCAAAACCTGTGATTATGACTGAGTTTACGCCAGATAACATTCGCGATCGGGTAAAAAGTCTATATCTTTCATGTTATGCTGATAAGGTCAAATCATCACAATTCGTAAATGTTATTTACCCTCGTATGTTGCTTCTAGAACAAAAGTCAAAGCATGCGGTGTTTAAACGATGTGATACTCATATGTCTGACATAGGTAATGTGATTATATCGCGCGAAATATTGCGATGCATCGGATACCAGCATGACCCCTTATCTTTTCTGGTTGAGGAATCACGTCCGGCAAATGGTGACTTAGCATCAATGGCTAATATCGTGGGCGATACGACCGAAATTTGTTTATTTACCAAATATAAAAGCGAAACAATGTGGGATAACCGTGTTTTTTTGAAGGGGAATACTGATAACGTCGTCATCATGTTCAACCCTCGATCGGCTACCAAAATGCGACTGCTCGCTTTGGGCGATAGTTTTTTAAAAGATAGCCTTAAACCCCTGTCTACGTTCTATCGCGATATATTATTTGTTCGGTCAGATACATTTCAGCCTGATTTGGTTGATTTGTTTGGTCCGGATACTGTTTTAACATCAAATGCAGAACGATATCTTTCTAAGGTAAATAGAGACGATGATAGTGAAAGCATAGTTACACGCCTTTATGGTCGCAAGGATTATGTACCTACAGAATCTTTTGTTGCTGCGCTGAGAGCCCAATTATCTTACCTATACTATCCAAACCGCTACCATATTTGGTCGTCGCAGGCAGAAGCTTTGGCATTTACGGGGTTAGGGATTGGCGAATTAGGCGGAGACATCATCTTCCAACCAACAAATGGGGGAACATTCGAAGCTACTGGCCGCGATCCCCAGATGCTTTTCCCGAAAACGGCCATTGAACCCCATCGACATTATCGACTGAAGGTATCGATGCAGTGTAGCGTGCCAGGACGTGCGCAACTTTTTGAAAGTGAGCCGTCAACCAACAAGCCAAATTTTAGCGAAACGCGGTCGCAGACCTTAGAGGTGAATGAAGGCATCAATTCGCTCGAATTCGATTTGCCGCCGACAGCGCGAGGCAGGCAATTGCGCTTCGATCCAATCAATCGTGCCGGGCAACTTCGGATTTTATCGATGGAGTTGGTTGCAGTCTGACCGCGCGTTTGGCGTACATTGCCAAATATCTCGATTCTCGTCATCGGACGATTTACGGCAGACAGGCTAAACCATATCCAATCTGACTGAATCTTCGGCGTCCTTATTTATATTGAGGTCACAGCTTTTGCTACGTAGGATAGCGAGGATCTGGAACTATCCAGATACAGATAAGGCCAAATATAGTTTTACATGATTGGCCCTGACGTAATTCCAGCTTGTACCAACGCCCTTTCCAAATAACGCTGAAATGCAGGCGTACGCTCTGCATCACGCGCGCGTAACCAAGCCAGCGCAATCACAGGGCGCCACAGAGTTAGCTCTCGCGAGGTCACCGTCGAACAAGTAAAATAGGCTTTGGCCAACCGCCGTGCCGCCCAATCTCGCCACAGATTTGTCACCCAATCTGAAGGACCTATGCCGAAACGCATGAGCATTTCGGATCGCACCACATCGGCTGCCGGATGTCCCGCCGCTGCCTTGGACCAGTCGATCACCGTCATGCCTTGCGGCGTCATCATGACATTGCCCAAGTGAAAATCGCCATGGGTTAGAACTGACCCGTCCGGAAGTGTATCTAGATAGGCGATCGCCGCCTGCTGCACCGCGATCGGCGAGGGGCCATGAACGATATCCGTCTTCAACACTTGCTTCAGAGAACGCAATCCCCCTGCCCGACACTTGTGCATCGCAGCGTGGATCTCAGACATCTGGTCCAGCGCACGCCCAGCTTGCATTGGATGACGGCGAATCCAATTCATTACCGTCGTTCCTTCGATACGAGGATAAACGATGCCCCGCCTCCCATCCTGATCCACGCGTGTGAGCGCAGCCGCTGTTGGTATCCCGCACGCACTTGCATAAACAGAAGTGTCCGCTTCTCGATCGATCATTTCGTCCGATACGCTGTCGCGAAACAGCTTTAGGACTTTGTTATTGCTGAGGGAAAATAGTTCGGCGCTCGCGCCTCTTGCGAGGAAACCATTCGGATTAAGCTGGGCATCGAAAATATCTGTCACATGTGTTTGTCCTTAAAAGCTGTGCTTCGACGTCATTATTACACAGATCATTTTTGATAGCCGACGCCTGGAGGCCCGTTGAGTGAGCAAATTGGAAGGCTTTTTGTTCGTACGATTAAGTTTTCTGGCAAACTATAAAGCTAGATATGCACCGTCTGGAGCCGTGTACCAAGCTGTGTAGCAACTGAGCATTCGGCTGGCGACGGTGACCGATTCGGCGCGTCACGGAAAGCGCCGGTTACGTCGTCGATCGCAAGCAAAGACGGGATGCCGACGGGGTTGGTGACCTGCTTTACCAAACGCCGATGACGCTGATTCACGATGTGGATTCCCAAGGTAACAAAAGTCTGACTATATGGCTTCAGTCGGAAGGTATGATCGACCTAAGCGCGGTGGCTTCATGATGAGTTCGCCCTATCCTTGTCGGAGATATCGCTCGCTATCGCACCAAGTGTTAACGGCGTGTTGTTGATGGTGGTACATGACCGGGAAGCGGGAAGTGCGCGATAACCGGGTCTTCACGTCCTACGACAGGTTCATCGACCTTGGCTACGAGGCTTGGAACAGCCTGGTCGATCAGCCGCGGCGTATCATGACTGTCCGACGTCGAAAATGGGTGCGCGGATCGTGATCAACGCAGGATAATGTGAGGCATTATCTTGGCAACTTAATCTCCGCCTACAACTTCGGTCGCAGGCTCAAGACTTTCAAAGACCTCACTCCTATGAAGCCATCTGCGCCATCAGCGGCGATCATACAAAACCTCACGTCCGGTCATGGTCGGTGCGCTGTGCCCTTCCATATGCAAATACTATGCGCTTGCGATATCCTCCGTCTCGAATTCCAACGACGCCCTGCAATATCTAGGCGACTGCAGATGACTCATGCGGCCTCCTTCGCGCGAGCACTGTGGGAGACAACCCATGCAGGACATCCTCTGGATCGGCCTCATCCTCGCTCTGCTCGGCGCTAGCCTTGGCTATGTCGCCCTGTGCGACAACGCGTGAGGGTGGCCGGACAATGACCATTGATCTCTGGCTCGCGGCGATCACCGCCCTTGGCCTCCTTCTTTATCTGGTCGCCGTACTCGTGCGGCCCGAACGCTTCTAGACAAAGGAAGCTCTCATGACATTCCAGGGATGGCTGCTGATCGCGGCCTTTGTGGGCATTTTGCTGGCGCTGACCAAGCCGGTCGGCCTTTGGCTGTTCGCTCTGTATGAGGGACGCCCCACACCGCTTCATGCCATACTCGGCCCGGTCGAGCGTGGCTTTTACAAATTGTCGGCCATTGATCCGAACGAGGATCAGAGCTGGCGGCGCTACGCCGTCCATATGCTGATCTTCAATGCCGCGCTGCTGCTGCTGACCTACGCCATATTGCGGTTGCAGGCGGGGCTTCCGCTCAATCCGCTGGGATATGCGGGGCTGAGCGAACATCTCTCGTTCAACACCGCGGTCAGCTTCACCACCAACACCAACTGGCAAAGCTATGGTGGCGAATCGACCATGTCGAACCTCAGCCAGATGCTTGGCCTGACCATCCATAATCTCCTGTCGGCCGCGACCGGCATCGCGCTCGCCTTTGCCTTTTTTCGCGGATTCGCGCGGCGCAGCGCGGCAGGCATTGGCAATTTCTGGGCCGATATGACGCGGGTAACGCTCTATCTGCTGCTGCCGATCTGCATCGTCTATACGCTGTTCCTGATCGCCAGCGGTGTGCCGCAGACATTGGCCGGTTCGGTCGATGTGACGACCCTGGAAGGCGTGAAGCAGACACTCGCGCTTGGCCCGGTCGCCAGCCAGGAAGCGATCAAGATGCTCGGCACCAATGGTGGCGGCTTCTTCAACGCAAATTCGGCCCACCCGTTCGAGAACCCCACCGCGCTCACCAATTTCGTGCAGATGGTGTCGATTTTCCTGATCGGCTTCGGCCTGACCTGGACCTTTGGCAAGGCGGTCGGCAACACCCGCCAGGGTTGGGCAATCCTCGCCGCGATGCTCACCATCTTCCTGATCGGCGTGACGATCGTCTATGCACAGGAAGCCGCCGGTAATCCGATCCTGCACGGCCTGGGTGTTCCGGGCGGCAATATGGAGGGCAAGGAGGTCCGTTTCGGCATCGCCGCTTCGGCACTCTTCTCCGTCGTCACCACAGCGGCCAGTTGCGGCGCGGTCAATGCGATGCATGACAGCTTCACGGCGCTGGGCGGCATGATTCCGCTGTTCAACATCCAGCTGGGCGAAGTCGTCGTCGGTGGCGTCGGTGCCGGTATCTACGGCTTCCTGCTTTTCGCCATCCTGGCCGTGTTCGTCGCTGGCCTGATGGTTGGCCGGACGCCGGAATATGTCGGCAAGAAAATCGAGAGCCGCGAAGTGAAACTGGCGGTGCTGGCCATTGCCGTTCTGCCGCTCATAATTCTTGGCTTTACCGCTATCGCCTCGGTCATGGATGCCGGACTTGCCGGACCGCTCAACAAGGGGCCGCACGGCTTCTCGGAGATACTTTACGCCTTTACCAGCGCCGTCGGGAATAACGGGTCGGCCTTTGCGGGTCTTACCGCCAACACGCCCTTCTATAATGGGCTGCTCGGCATCGCGATGTGGCTTGGCCGTTTCTTCGTGATCATCCCGATGCTGGCGATCGCAGGCAGCCTTGCGGCGAAAAAATATACACCGGCGACAGCGGGCAGCTTCCCGACCACCGGACCGCTCTGGACCGGCCTCCTGATCGGCATCGTGCTGATCGTGGGCGGCCTCACCTTTCTGCCCAGCCTCGCGCTTGGTCCCATTGCCGATCATCTTGCGATGATCCGCGGCCAGCTTTTCTGATCGGAGCATCAAAATGGCACGCACAGCGTCCAAATCGCTCTTCACCGCAGACCTGATCGTTCCGGCGATCGGCGATGCATTCCGCAAGCTCAACCCCAAACAACTGATCCGCAATCCGGTGATGTTCACGACCGCTGCGGTGGCCGTTCTTCTGACCGTCCTTTTGGCTGTCGGGCAGGACGGACTGACGGTCGGCTTCAAGCTGCAACTGGTCATCTGGCTGTGGCTGACGGTGTTGTTCGGCACCTTTGCCGAAGCCATCGCGGAGGGTCGTGGCAAGGCGCAGGCTGTGTCATTGCGCGCGACCAAAGCCGACCTGACTGCCAAGCGCCTGAAAGGCGATGGCCGCGAAAGCGAAAATGTGCCGGCCAGTGCGCTCCGCATGGGCGACATCGTCCTGGTGGAGACAGGGGACCTGATCCCGGCCGATGGCGAGGTCGTGGCGGGCGTCGCGTCAGTCAATGAAGCGGCCATTACCGGTGAAAGCGCGCCTGTCATCCGCGAAGCCGGTGGTGACCGGTCGGCGGTCACGGCGGGCACGCGCGTCATTTCGGATGAGATTCGCGTCCGTGTCACCGTGAACCCCGGTCAGGGCTTCCTCGATCGGATGATCGCCCTGGTCGAAGGGGCCGAGCGACAGAAAACGCCCAACGAGATTGCTCTCACCATATTGCTGGTGGGCCTGACCATCATCTTCCTGATCGCTGTTGGCACCATCCCCGGCTTTGCAAGCTATGCTGGCGGGTCTATTCCCGTCGCGATCCTGGCCGCGTTGCTGATCACCCTCATTCCAACGACGATCGCGGCGCTGCTTTCCGCGATCGGCATCGCCGGCATGGACCGGCTCGTGCGCTTCAACGTCCTCGCCAAGTCCGGCCGTGCCGTCGAGGCCGCGGGCGACATTGACGTGCTGCTGCTCGACAAGACCGGCACCATTACGGTCGGCGATCGGCAGGCGACCGAGTTCCGCCCGGTCGGCGGGGCAAGCCAGGCAGCGCTCGCAGAGGCCGCCCTGCTCGCCAGCCTGGCCGACGAAACGCCGGAGGGCCGTTCGATCGCCCTGCTCGCCCGTGACAAGTTCGGCCAATCGGCGCAGGTTCTGCCCGACGGCGCGGAGGTGATCCCGTTTACGGCGCAGACGCGGATATCCGGCGTGAAGGTCAGCGGCAGCGTGATCCAGAAGGGCGCGGTCGATTCCATCCTTCGCGCCAATCCCGGCCTGGACAAGGAACCGGCGACGCAGGAACTGCGCCGCATCACCGACGAGATTGCGCGCGCGGGCGGCACGCCGCTGGCGGTTGCCAAGGACGGCAAGCTGCTGGGCGCGATATTCCTGAAGGACATCGTCAAGGCGGGCATCCGCGAACGTTTCGGCGAACTGCGCGTCATGGGCATCCGCACGGTCATGATCACTGGCGACAATCCCCTGACCGCCGCGTCGATCGCGGCCGAAGCTGGCGTCGACGACTTTCTTGCCCAGGCGACGCCTGAGGACAAGCTGGCGCTGATCCGCAAGGAGCAGGAGGGCGGACGCCTGGTCGCCATGTGCGGCGACGGCACCAATGACGCGCCAGCGCTCGCCCAGGCGGATGTCGGCGTCGCGATGAATACCGGCACCCAGGCAGCGCGGGAAGCGGGCAATATGGTCGATCTGGACAGTGATCCGACCAAGCTCATCGAGATAGTGGGGCTTGGCAAGCAGCTGCTGATGACCCGTGGCGCGCTCACCACCTTCTCGGTCGCCAATGACGTCGCCAAATATTTCGCGATCATTCCGGCCATGTTCGTGGTGCTTTATCCGGGCCTGGGCATTCTCAACGTCATGAAGCTTGCGACACCGCAGAGCGCGATCCTGTCGGCGATCATCTTCAATGCGCTGATCATTCCGCTGCTCGTGCCGCTGGCGTTGAAGGGTGTGACCTACCGGCCCATCGGTGCCGGGCCGCTGCTGGCACGCAACCTCGCCATCTACGGGCTTGGCGGCCTCCTGTCGCCGTTCGTCGGCATCAAACTCATCGACCTGGCCGTCAGCGGCCTTGGCCTCGCCTGACATCATCGGGCCTGAAGGAAAGCATCATGGGCAAGGACTTCCTCACCTCTCTCCGGCCAGCGTTCACGCTGACCATCCTCTTCGCGCTTCTGCTCGGCATCGTCTATCCGCTGACGATGACGGGCATCGGCCAAGCCCTCTTCCCGCATCAGGCCAATGGCAGCCTGATCGAGGAACAAGGCAAGCTCGTCGGCTCATCGCTCATCGGCCAGGGCTTTGCCGATCCGCGCTATTTCTCGCCGCGCCCGTCTGCCGCTGGCAAGGGCTATGATGGCCTTGCCTCATCAGGCTCCAATTTCGGTCCGACGAGCCAGGCGCTGGTCGATCGTACGAAAGCCGATGTCGCCAAATTTCAGCAAATGTCCCCCGGTCTCCCTGTTCCGTCCGACCTGGTGACAGCCTCCGCCTCAGGCCTTGATCCTGACATCTCGCCTGAGGCGGCTTTTTATCAAGTTGCGCGTGTCGCCGCCGTTCGCGGCCTGCCCGCGGCGCGCGTTCGTGCCCTGGTGCAGGACACGATCAGGACGCCGTTCCTGGGCTTCCTGGGCGATCCCAGCGTCAACATTCTCGATCTTAATCGACGACTGGACCGGATCAGCGCTACAACAGCACAGTGAACGACACCGACAAACGCCCTTCGCCAGAGTCCTTCCTGCGCGCAGCCGCGCAGGAAGGACGCGGCCGTCTCAAGCTGTTCCTCGGCGCGGCGCCTGGCGTCGGCAAGACTTACGAGATGCTCAGCGACGGGATGCGGCGGCTCAAGTCCGGCGTCGATGTCGTGGTTGGCGTTGTCGAGACGCATGGCCGGCGCGAGACCGAAGCGCTGATCGCGGGTCATGAAGTGATACCAAGGCGGCAGATCGACCATGGGGGGATCAGCCTTGGCGAAATGGATCTGGATGCCATCCTCGAACGGCAGCCAAAGCTCGCCCTGGTCGACGAATTGGCGCACAGCAATGCACCGGGCAGCCGTCACCCCAAACGCTATCAGGACGTCGAGGAACTGCTCGACGCCGGTATCGACGTCTATTCTACGATCAATATCCAGCACATAGAGAGCCTGAACGACGTCGTCGCATCCTTCACCCATGTGCGCGTGCGCGAAACCGTGCCCGATTCCATTCTGGAAACCGCGGAGATCGAGGTCGTCGATATATTGCCCGACGAGCTGATCGAACGGCTCAAGGAAGGCAAGGTCTATATCCCGGCAGAGGCGACGCGGGCGCTCTCCCATTTTTTCTCCAAGTCCAACCTGACCGCCCTGCGCGAACTGGCGCTGCGCCGTGCCGCGCAGGCGATCGATACGCAGATGCTCGATTATGTCCGCGCCCACGCGCTGGCGGGAAGCTTCGCGGTGGGCGAGCGCGTCGTGGTCGCCGTCAGCGAGCAACCGAGCGCGCCGGGTCTGGTCCGCGCTGCCAAACGCCTCGCCGATGCGCTCAAGGCGCCCTGGACCGCAGTGCATATCGAAACCCGGCGCGCGCAGGCCTTTTCCGACGAGGAGCGCAAGGCGCTGGCCGATACGCTGGCGCTGGCATCGCGACTGGGCGCGGCGACAGCCAGCATTCCGGCGGAAAATGTTGTCGAGGGTCTGCGAAGCTTCGCCGCCGATGCGCACGCGACCCAGATCGTCATCGGCAAGTCGAGCCGGTCCTGGTGGTTTGAGCTGCGCCACGGCTCCGTGGTCGACCGGCTCGTCCGCGACATCGGGTCGGTGGCGGTCCACGTCCTTCCATCCGACGACGATCTTGCGCCGCCGCGCAGCCGGCATTCCACCCGCATGGCATGGGGCAAGCCGACCGACTATCTCTGGTCGGCGCTGACGATCGCCGCGATGACGGCGGTTGGCCGCCTGCTGCTGGAGGTCATCGACCTTGGCAATATCGCCTTGCTGTATCTGGTCCCGGTCATGTTCGCCGCAGCAACCTACGGCCTGCGCGCCGGACTGTTTGCCGGGCTGGTATCCAGCCTTGCCTATAATTTCTTCTTTCTGCCGCCGACCGGCACATTGACCGTCAGCAACCCGGAAAATGTCATCTCCATCCTCGTGCTGCTGGGCGTTGCGATCGTCACCAGTCAGTTTGCCGCGCGGGTCCGCGGGCAAGCCGATCTTGCCCAGTCAAGCGCGCGCCAGAATGCCGCGCTTGCCGGTTTCTCCCGACAGCTGACCTCCGCCGCCAGCCAGGATGATCTGATCCAGGCGATCTGCGCGGAGATTGCGCGGCTGCTTGACGTTCGCACGGTCATGCTGCTGCCGTCCGACGCCGGTCCAGCGCTGCGCGCTGCCTACCCGCCAGACGACAGGCTTCAGGAAATCGAGCGGGCAGCGGCGCAATGGGCGATGAACAATGCCCAGCCTGCGGGCCGCGGATCATCGACGCTGACAGCGTCCGACTGGCTGTTCCATCCGCTGCGCACCCAGCGTGGCGTGCTGGGCGTGCTGGGGATGGCGCGCGACGATGCAGGCGAACCGCTGCGATCGGATCAGACGCCCCTTCTTATGAGCCTTCTCGACCAGGCAGCCATAGCGCTCGACCGCATGGCGCTGGAGGAAGAGATGCAGGGCGCGCGGCAGATTCACGAACGCGACCGTTTGCGGTCCGCGCTGCTGTCCTCCGTCAGCCACGACCTGCGCACACCACTGACGACGATCAGGTCTGCGGCGCAGGAATTGCGAAGAAAGCAACCATCGGCGTTGCTCGACACGATCGAGGGTGAAGCGCAGCGCCTCAACCGGTTCGTCGCCAACCTGCTGGACATGGCCAGGGTAGAAGCCGGCGCCCTGCCGATGAAGATCGAGCCGACCGACCTGTTCGACGCGGTGGCCAGTGCCATCGGAGACACGCGCCAATCACTTGTCGGCCATGAGGTCAGGGTCGACATTCCTTCGGACATTCCGCTGGTGCGCGTCGATCCGGTCCTGCTGCACCACTGCCTTATCAACCTGCTCGACAATGCGGGCCGATATGGTGAGCCGGACACGCCGGTCACGATCAGCGGCAAGCGGGTCGCCGACGCCATCCTGCTATCGGTCATCGACGAGGGACCGGGCATCCCCATCGGCGCGGAAAAGAAGGTGTTCGATACGTTCACGCGCCTGGAAGGATCGGACCGGGTCAAGCATGGCACGGGACTTGGCCTCGCCATCGTCAAGGGTTTTGCAGAAGCGATGGGCCTGGGCGTCGATGCCTCGACCAATAGCGAACCGCGCGGTGCCTGCTTCACATTGCGCATACCCGAACATCTCATCATCAGCGATTTTCCCGGCGAGCCACTGTCATGACCATCCGCCACAAGGTTCTTATCATAGATGACGAACCGCAGATCCGCAGGCTGATCAACGCGGCGCTGAGCCGCGCCAATTATGCGACCGTAGAGGCCGAAAATGCGCGCGACGCACTGGAAAAATTGCGGATCGAGCGGCCGGATATCAGCCTGCTCGACCTGGGCCTGCCCGATCGCGACGGACTGGAACTGGTGCCTTTGTTCAAGCAGAAAAGCGACACGACACTGATCATCGTGTCAGCGCGGGACGCCACCGAAGAGAAGGTCGCGGCGCTCGATCTGGGCGCGGACGATTATCTGACCAAGCCCTTTGACACGGACGAACTTCTGGCGCGGGTTCGCGTGGCGCTGCGCAACCGCATGACCAAAGGCGGCGGCGTCCCGTCAGTGCGTGCGGGCAATGTCGAGATTGATCTGCTGGGCCGCGTGGTCAGGAAGGCCGGGCAGGAGGTGCATCTGACCCCCAAGGAATATGCGGTGCTGGCCCAGCTCGCACAATTTCCTGGCCGTGTGATCACCCATGGCCAGATCATGAAGGAGGTCTGGCCCAAGGAACATGAGCATCATGTCGAATATCTGCGCGTCCTCATCCGCACCTTGCGGCAAAAGCTTGAGGATGATCCGCAGCGTCCGCAGATTATCGGCAACGAGCTGGGGATCGGTTACCGCCTCCGCTTCTCAAGCGAACTGGCTGACGGTTAAGGTGACCGGCGCGATATCAAACAATCTCCATCGCGTCGCCCGGTTGCAGCAGCGGTAGCAGTTGCAACATGTCCGTGCGCTCCACCGCGACACAGCCTGCGGTCGGCCGGCCTTCCGACAGGTGGAAGAAGATCGCACTGCCCTGCCCCGGCACCGGCGGCCGGTCGTTATGGCCGAGGATGACGATCACATCATAGGCGTCGTCGGCGCGGATCAGGCTTTCGGCAGAGAAACAACGCGGCAGGCGGACCGGGCGATTATAGGCGGGATCGGCCAGATCATCCGACCAGCCATCGCCCGCCCGCACCCAGCGCCAGGGCAGAAGCAGCCCCGCCGGATCGACCTTGCCCGGTCGCAGCAACATGCCCCGAAGCGGCCAGACGCCCAGCGGGGTGCAGCCGTCGCCCTCGCACTTGTTGCTCGCCACGCAGGCACCGCTCCGACCGATGGTGCAGGCCATGGAGATCGCGCCAAAGCTCAGGCGACCCGCGCCGCTATCGACGCGGATCAGGGTCATAGCTGGTGGCCGGTCCGGTCGCGCTTGGTGGCGAGATAGCGTTCGTTGTGCGGATTGGTCGGCAGGATGATCGGCAGCCGTTCGGCCACGCTGATCCCCGCCGCTTCCAGCCCCGCCACCTTTTGCGGGTTATTGGTCAGCAGCCGCACGCTGCGCACCCCGATCAGGTCCAGCATCCGCGCCGCGACCGAAAAATCGCGCGCGTCGATGGCAAAGCCAAGCCGGACATTGGCGTCCACGGTGTCGAAGCCCTGATCCTGCATCGCATAGGCGCGCAATTTGTTGACGAGGCCAATGCCGCGCCCTTCCTGCCGCAGATAGAGCAGCACACCCCAGGGCGCGTCGGCGATCTGGTGGAGTGCTTCGTGCAGTTGCGGGCCGCAGTCGCATTTCAGGCTGCCCAGCACATCGCCGGTCAGGCATTCGCTGTGCAGGCGGACGACGGGGGGTGAGGAGTCCCGTTTCCCGACAATGAGTGCGACATGTTCGCGCGGTTCATCCGGGCTGCGGAAGGCAATGATTTCCGTGCTTTCGCTGGCCGACACCGGCAGGCTGGCGCGGGTGGCGATGGCAAGGTGGATCGCATCGTCATAGGCGTCGATCGCTTCGGCGCTGACATCGACATCCCTGTCGCCCTCGCCGTCCAGCGCGAAATAGGCGGGAAGGATACCGGCGAGGCGGGCAAGGCGCAGCGCGGCCTTGGCAGCGAGGGGGGCCGTGAGCGCGCGGGCCTGAAATGGGCCCTTAAGCGGGGAGGCGAGGTCCAGCACCGGGTCTGAGATGGCGGTCGCCACATCGGCGTCGATCCAGGGCGCGCGGGCGATCAGCACCGGCATGTCGGGATCGGCCGCCGCGATCTGGTTGGCGAGCTTGAGCGTCTGGCCGCGCGCAGCGGAGATTAATATGTCGGCTTTGCCCGCAGGATCGAAGTCGGCCAGCGTGACCGCGTCCGCCCCTTCCACCGCCATCAGCCGTAACGCGCCATCGGCAGCCGACACCCGCACCGCCCAGCCGCGCCGCAGCGCGTCGATCGCCCGCGCCGCGTCGCGCCCGATCGCCCGCCTGTCCATCAGAAGGCGAACTCGGTGATGATGGGGATATGGTCGGACGGCTTGCCCCAGTTGCGCGCAGGTTCGACGACACGGTGGGCAACCGCCTTGTCGGCGACGTCGCGGGTCATCCACATATGGTCGAGCCGCCGACCGCGATCCGATTCGGCCCAGTCCTTGGCGCGATAGCTCCACCAGGTGTAGAGCCGCGCCGGTGCGGGGTGGAAATGGCGGCCAATGTCGACCCAGTCGTTCGATGCCTGCAAGCGGGCGAGGATTTCACACTCGATGGGCGTGTGGCTGACGACGTTGAGCAATTGCTTGTGGCTCCACACATCGCATTCCAGCGGCGCGATGTTGAAATCGCCAGTCAATATGGTCGGCTTGTTATCCAGCGCCGACGACCATTGAATCATGCGTTCGATAAAATCGAGCTTCTGCCCGAATTTGGGATTTTGCTCCCGATCGGCAATGTCGCCCCCGGCGGGGACATAGACATTTTCGATCCGCACACCATTGTCCAGGCGAACGCCGACATGGCGCGCCTCGCCATTGGCCTGCCAGTCGAGCCGGTCATCCTCATGAATCGGCACCCGGCTCATGATCGCGACGCCATGGTGCATTTTCTGGCCGTTCAGCACCTGATGGACATAGCCCAGACGGCGGAACATATCGGCGGGGAAGGTCTCGTTCACCACCTTGGTTTCCTGAAGGCACAATATGTCCGGCGCTTCCTGGGTCAGGAATTGTTCGACAATGTCGATGCGCGCGCGGACGCTGTTGATGTTCCAGGATGCGATGGAAAGAGTGTCGGCCATGGTGTCGCACTAGGAGGCTAATCCGCGCCATGCAAGACGGCTGCGCGCACTGCGGGCAAAGTAAGACCCCCGCTCCGGGGGCATGGAACGGGGGTCTCGATCGCGCCCTTGAAGCGCTTTGCGACGGGAGGACTATGCCGGGTAACAGGGGGGAAATCCCGGTTGGCCTCTCGCCGTGGAGTTCTAAATAGCGCCCCGGATATGAGCGGCAGATGAACGGAACGGCAAGTTTATCCGTCCATCGTGCGGGGCGCTCGTTTCAACCGCCCGCCGAGCGGCCCTTTGGCCTGGGATCGGTCCAGCGGAAGGCGGAATCGGCGATCGGCACGCCATAGCGCTGGTTGGACAGGCGGATGGCGGTGCGGTTATTCTGCGAATCGAGCGCGACCCAGCCATAGAGTTGCAGGCCCGCCGGACTGGCGGCGTCCCGGCGGAAAATCATGGTGATGGTGCCATATTCAGGCCGCTTGGGATCGCGCGCCTGCACGCTCAGGATCGACGGGTCGCCGGTCGGCACGACCTTGCCAAATTTGGACAGATCCTTGCTCGGATCCAGCAGCGCGCCCAGCGGCGAATTGCCGATCGGCCAGCGCTGCACCTGCCGCACTTCATAATCGATCATGGTCAGCGCCTTGCCATCGCCTACGATCAGCAGCGGCACGCCCTTCTGATATTGAAAGCGGATCTTGCCCGGTTGCTTGAGCGTCAGCTGGCCGGTCAGCGTCTGGCCGTTGCGGTCGGTCTGGCTGAAATCGGCGGTCATACTGCTCACCGCGCGGATATAGGCATTGACCCGGCTGAGTTCAGACTGACCCTGCTGCGCCAGCAACGGCGCGGCGAGCGGGACGGCAAGGACGACAGGCGCGACGGCCAGCGCGAGACTGATGCGCTTCATGGAATACTCTCCGGTTGTTACGGATGCGGTGTAGGATGAAGCGATTGAACGACCTGTGAACCCAGCCGTTCCCTACCGTTCAGCCAAAGGTGAGGACCCAGCGACCGTCGCGCATACTGTTTAGATCGCACTTTCGCAGGACGTCCATGCCCAAGATGACCTGAAAGTCGGTAGCATGGGACCAACTGAAACCATCCGTTTCAGGGAAAATATAAGGGAGTTTAATACTGGGCATGTCCCTGCTTGGGTCGGCCCTATTGTCACACAATCCTATTTTGAACAGATAGTATGGAACGAAGGATTCTTCACGCGCCGATTTTAGGCGCTTTTTGCCATAGCTAATCAATCCAAGCTTATTGATGACCGGTTCACCTATGCCGCTGGTGGTAGCGCCAGTATCCAGCAAAGCCATGACCTCAACGGAGGTTAAATCCAATGCATGGCCCGGCCGTAAAATATGAACAGGCAACAGGATTTTCCGTCCGTCGTGTCGACCTTCAATAGCCTGCATGGGAAAAGAAACCCAGATCGATTGGTTCATCGGTAACTTCCTGAATCGAAAAGATACCGTCCGGGAACCGCGATCGCCCTGCCTCATAGGCCTGACCTGGGCTTTCAAAAAAATCTATCGCTTTGCATTCTTTGAGGAGGGCATAGCTGCCTTCATGACGTTCCAGAAACTTTGCGAGATTACGTTGGAAAAAGTCGAAATTCTGATCGACTTCGTATTTTTGCATATCGATATTCATGGCTCATTCCCCTCGATTGAATCTAGCCCAACACATCGGGTTGCAAAGAGTCAGATGATAACGTCGCGGCGGAATGTGCATTTCCTGAGTCGAACCGTTATAGCGGATTGCCATTCTCATCGCGCAGCACTTCGCGGCGGCCGACATGGTTGGGGGGGCCGACCAGCCCTTCTTCCTCCATTTTCTCGATCAGGCGCGCGGCGCTGTTATAGCCGACGCGGAGCTGGCGTTGCAGCCAGCTGGTCGAGGCCTTCTGATTCTCGAACACCAGCTGGCACGCCTTGCGGAACAGCTGCGCGTCGGGGCTGTCGTCGCCCAGATCGACGCCATCAAGGGCGAAGCTGCCTTCCTCCGGTTCTTCGGTCACGGCCTGGATATAGTCGGGCTGGCCCTGCGCACGCCAATGGTCGGCGACGACGCGGACTTCATCGTCCGAGACGAACGGGCCGTGGACGCGCATCAGCCCCTTGCCGCCGTGCATATAGAGCATGTCGCCCTTGCCCAGCAACTGTTCGGCGCCCTGTTCGCCCAGGATGGTGCGGCTGTCGATCTTGCTGGTCACAAAGAAGCTGATCCGGGTCGGCAGGTTCGCCTTGATGACGCCGGTGATGACATCGACCGAGGGGCGCTGGGTCGCCAGGATCAAGTGGATGCCGGCGGCGCGCGCCTTTTGCGCGAGGCGCTGGATCAGGAATTCGACTTCCTTGCCCGCCG
>JAEMRT010000090.1 GCA_016463225.1 Sphingopyxis sp.
GGCCCAGCCGGACGCTGGCCTGACACGGCGGCGCGTTGCGGTCGGCGCGCCGATCCGCGAGCCGCCCCGCGGTGCGGAGCAGGAGCCGGTCGAGCCGCGTCAGGTCGAACGCCGCCCCCAGCTCCAGTCGCTGGCGGATATGCGCCGGAAGCAGCGAAACCGACGCACGCGCGATCGCCCGGTGGAGGAAGCGCGGCACCCCCGGCGCCGCCCGCCCCGACTGGATGATATCGAGAAATTCGAACAGGATCGGATGCGGCTCGAACAAGGGCTCGAGGCTGTCCATCATCGCCATGAAGGCATCGACCGTCGGCGGCGTATGGCGCGCCCCGAACTCGCGCCCGATCACGTCGCCGTCGCGCATGAAGCGATCCTTGTCGGCATCGCCCAGCGGGTGGACGAAACGGTCATAGGCCATCAGAAAGCCATAGGACGCGGTCGCCGCTACCCAGTCGAGCAGCAGCGGGTCGAGCGCGCGATACGCCTGCCCCGCGGGGGTCGACCCTTTCACCTTGCCGTGCATCCGGTTGACCTTGCCGATCACGTCCTTCGCGCTACTCGCCGGGCCATAGCAGGCCAGCATCGCAACCAACCCGGTGCGCCGCGAACGGCCGATCGGATCGACCTTGTACGTCGAATGATCCCACACCCCCGACCGGATGCGCGGTTCGGCAAATTCCAGCAGCACCGCGGCGATCCCGCCGATACCCAGCGCGATGGGATTCTTATAGACGCGCCACTGAACGCTGTCGGGCGCCAGCAACGCGGGTTCACCCAGTGGCGCGGCGAAATCGATCGCGGTCCCCAGATAATTGTCCTGCAATGCCAGCGCCATGACGCCACGCTCCTGCTAGAAATCGAACCCGACGGTCAGGCCATAGGTCCGCGGCGGGTTGGCAAACCGCACCACGACATTCGCATTGCTGGCGACCGCCGACCAATAATATTTGTCGAACAGATTTTTGGCCCACAGCGACACCGACCAGCCGCTCTCGTCCTTGAGCCCCAGACTGGCGCTGACGGTGCCGTAGGAAGCGATCTTGTAGAGGTCGATATCTTCAAAGATCGTGTTCGACTGGCTCTGATAGCGCGCGCTCACCGCCCCGGTCAGGTTCAGTGTATCGCTGACCGGCGTATCATAGGCGAGCGTCACGCTGCCCTGAAACCTGGGGCTGTAGATGAATTCGGCGCCGTCGAAATTTTCGGGCAGACCCGCGGCATTCGTACCGTTGTAGTCGTTGATCCGCGTCTTCAGATACAGCGCGTTGGCGGCGATCGTGAGGCCCGTCGCCGGACGGATCGTCAGCTCGCCCTCGACGCCATAGGCCTCGCTGTCGGGCACATTGTCGAGCCGCGACAGCGCGGTGTAGATCGGATCGGCGAAATAGGTGCTGATCTGCTTGTCGCGGTAATCATAATAGAAAGCCGAAAGGTTCGCCTGCACCAGCCGGTCGGCGAGCGTCGCCTTGATCCCGACTTCATAAGCGGTCAGCTTTTCCTGCGTCACCGGCGCATTCTGGCGCGCGAGGTTGGCGGCGTTGATCGGCGTCGTCCCCGATTTATAGCCGCGCGAGACCGACGCATAGAGCAGGGTATCGTCGTTCGGCGACCAGTCGAGCGCGACGCGCCACGCGACATTATTCTCCTTCAGTAACGATTGCACCTCGCCAAAGGTACCGGTCGCGGGATCGAAGGTGTTGCACTGCCCCTGGCTGATCTGCGGCGCGAGGACGCCATAGGTTTGCAGGTACAGGGCGCGGTTCACGACGTTGACGTTCGGCAGCATGTTGCCGTTGAAGTCGCGCGAGCAGCCGTTGTAGCGCTGCTTGTCCTGCGTGTAGCGGATGCCGGCGGTCAGCTTGAGCTGATCGGTCAGTTCGGCGTCGGCGTTGGCAAACACGCTCCACGTCCTGGTGCGGATGCGGCCGAAATCCTCATAGGTGCGAAACGCCTGGCTGAGCTGGAGCGGCGTGTAGCCCGCCGAGTTGAACAGCGGGCTGGCGAGCAGCGGCGCCCCGGCTGCACGGATCAGCCCGACATTGGCGTTCTGGCCCAGCATCGTGCGGTTCGAATCGATGATCCGGTCGTTGGCGTAATAGGCGCCGACAAGCCAGTTCGCCGCGCCCGCTTCGCCCTCGACATGCAGTTCCTGCGCAAAGCTCTTGATCCGGCCGACGGTGTTCTGGAGCAGGATTTCATAGGGCGCGCCGCTCCAGTCGGACAGCGCGTTGCGCTTGAAATCATTATAGCTGGTGAGCGAGACGAGCTTCGTCGTTTCGCCCAGATCCTGATCCCAGCGCAGCTTCAGCCCCCAGAAACGGTTATTTTCCGCCAGCGGACCGTCGAGGCCAAGGCCCGTTCCGATGTCCGCCGAACGGCTCGCTTCGGGCGCCCAGTCGGCCTGGCTCGCCTTGGCCGGAAAATTGCCCGCGATGTAATTGGCAAGCCCCGGCGCATTGAAGAAGCGCGAGTTGCTGGTGCCGGTCGCCGGATTGGTGGCGGGGGTAAAGCCAATCCCCTGCCCCGCCACCGTGTCCGATTTGTTGCGCCACCAGGTCACCGAGAGGTCAAAATGGGTGCCCGGCGCGGGATCGATCGCCAGCGCGCCGCGCACGCCATATTTTTCGATCTCGCCCAGCCGTTCGCCGCGGGTGTTGCTGACCTGCCAGCCCTTGTTGCTGTTCTCGCTGCGGAACGATAGGCGCGCCGCGACCCCTTCGCCGAGCGGACCCGAGATATGACCGCCAATGTTATAGGTCTGATAATTGCCCAGATCGGCCTTGATGCTGGCGTCAAAGCTGTCGGTCGGTTTGGCGGTAATGAAATTGATCAGCCCGGCGGTGGTGTTGCGACCGTACAACGTCCCCTGCGGCCCTTTCAGCACCTCGACGCGCTCCAGGTCCATGACCGGGCCGGTGTTCATGATCGGATAGGCATAGGCGACCTCGTCGACATAGGTGCCGACGGTCGAGGTGGCCGACAGGTTGATCGTGTTGAAGCCGATGCCGCGCAGGGTATAGGTCGGCACCCCTTGATAGCTTTGCGACACGGTAAAGCTGGGGGCGACCGTCGTCAGGTCGCGCAGGTCGGTGACGCGCAGATTTTCCAGCGTCGCGCCGTCGACCGCCTGGATCGCCATCCCGACATCGTTCATCGATTCCGCCCGGCGCTGGGCGGTGACGATGATCTCGCCTTCGGCGGCCACGGGATCCGCAGCGGTTTCCTCGGCAGCAAAGGCCGGGACGGCCAACGCCAGCCCCGTCGCGGTGCTGACGGCCAGAAAAATACGAAATGCTTTCATCACTCATCCTCCCTCAAACGACTTGTCGCGGGGCTCGTCTTTGTGCGAGCGTGCGGACAGCCGGACGCTGGCCAAGGACAAAATTGCGGCGGCAGTCACAAGCTGGCATCCGTGGCAGGATGAATGGAGACGGGGCCGGGTGACCGATGATCAATCGACAGGCTGGGCGCAAATGCGGGCGCTGGTCGGCGCGGTGCAGGCGGCCGGCGATGCGATCGGGCTGCCCTATATCGCGGCGCAGGCCGATCTGGGCGACCCCGAACCGATGGCCGACGAAGCTGGGCGTCCCTATGCCGAAACCAGCTTTCGCTGGGTCGATCCCGACCATGCCTATTGGCGCGACCGCAAGCTGGCGCTGCACATCGCTTTCCTGACCGCGGCGCGGCTGACCGCCGAGCCTTTTTATTACAGCGACGGCCAGTTGCGGACCTGGCGCGCGACGCAATTGCTCGCCGCGGTCGACTGCGAACAGGCAAAGAATACTCCGAGCTTCGGCGAGGCGATCATCGCGCCGGTGCATCTGCCGCGTGGGCTGGTCGGCGCGGTCTTCTGGTGTTCGCGCGAGCCCGTCGGGGTCGGGGCGCTGTTCGACCGTCATGCCGGTGACCTGCACAACCTCGCGCTCAAACTGGTCGCAACGCACAATGAGGCGCGCGGGCGACCGCGTAATGCCACGGTACCGCAAACGCTGACCCGGCGCGAGGTGCAGTGCCTGCGCTGGGCAGCGGCGGGCAAGACCGACGGCGAGATCGGCATCATCCTGACGCTATCTGTGTCGACGGTGCGCTTTCACCTGCGCAACGCCGCCGCCAAGCTGGGCGCGACCGGGCGCGCGCAGTCGATCCAGATCGCTGCGGGGCTCGGCTTCGTCGGCGCGCGGGCGGCCTGATGCAAGTGCCAGCTTGGCCTGCCGGTAGTGCGGCGTACAAGGCGGGGCGATGAACATGCTGAACGACCCCGCCCTGACGGCCTTTCGCGACGAGGTTCGCGCCTTCCTTGCCAACGCCTTGCCCGACGACCTGCGCCGCGCCGCCAGCCGCGCGACAAGCGTCTTCATGGACCCCGCCGTCTCGCTGCCGTGGCAGCGCATCTTGAACGCACGCGGCTGGGCGGCGCCCGACTGGCCGGCCGAGTTCGGCGGCCCGGGCTGGAGCGAGATCGAACGCTATATCTTCGCCGCCGAATGCGCGCGCGCCGGGACGCCGAACCTTGCGCCGATGGGGCTGAAAATGGTCGCCCCGGTGATCATGCATTATGGCAGCGCCGAGCAGCGCGCCCATTATCTGCCGCGCATCCTGTCGGGCGAGGATTATTGGTGCCAGGGGTTTTCGGAGCCGGGCGCGGGGTCGGACCTTGCCGCGCTGCAACTGCGCGCGGTCCCCGACGGCAGCGACTATGTGCTGAACGGGTCGAAAATCTGGACCACCCACGCGCATTTCGCCAACCGCATGTTCGCGCTCGTCCGCACCTCGATCGAGGGCAAGCCGCAGGCAGGGATCAGCTTCTTGCTGCTCGATATGGCGACCCCGGGCATCACCGTCGAACCGATCCGCACCCTGGCGGGCGATCATGAGTTCAATCAGGTTTTCTTTGACGACGTGCGCGTGCCGCAGACGAACCGGCTGGGCAGCGAGAACGAAGGCTGGTCAGTCGCCAAGCATCTGCTGACCTTCGAACGCGGCGGCAAATATACCCCTGGGTTGATGGGACGTCTCGCGCGGCTGAGCGCGCAACCGATCGCAGATCCAGTGCTGCGCGCGCAGATCGACCGCGAAGCGATCGGATTGCAGGCTTTGCAAGCGCTCGAACTCAAGGCGATGCGCGGTGTCGGCGGCAGCCCCGCGCTCTACGCCTCGGCGCTCAAGATCCTCGGCACCGAAAGCGCGCAGCGCATCGATACGCTGGCGTGCGACATCGCGGGCCATGCGGCATGGGCCGACGCCGACGGACAGGCACCCGCCGAGCTGGCGGTTGCAGTGCCGCGCTACCTCAACGACCGCGCGGCGAGCATCTATGCGGGATCGAACGAGATTCAGCGCGACCTGATCGCGCGGCTGATGCTCGGTTAAGCCGCCGCTTCCGAAAACCGCGCCAGATGCTCGCCGCGCGGCCCCATCGCCGCCGCAATCGCCAGCGCCCGCTTGAAATGACTGCCAAGGCTGAGCTCCTCGGTCAGCCCCATCGCGCCATGAATCTGCACCGCACCTTCGCCGACGATCCGCACCGCGTCGGCAACCTCGACGCAGGCGGCGCTCACCGTCGCTGCGCGATCGGCGCGGCCCTGATCGACCGCCAATATCGCCGCCTCGGTCAGCGCCGCGGCTTTCATCGCCGCGAGCTGCATATCGGCGGCGCGATGGCGGAGCGCCTGGAAGGTGCCGATTGGGCGCCCGAACTGCTGGCGCTGACCAAGATAGTCGGCGCTGGCGGCGATCATGTGGCGGACCAGTCCCACCGCCTCGGCGCAGCGGCCGACAAGGATCACATCACTGACCCATTCGGCCAGCGCGCGCGCTTCGTCCCCCGTCGCCAATACGTCCGCCTCGCCCGCCTTCAGCGTCAGGCTCAAGTCGGCGGTCACGCTGCCGTCGTGCATGATGCGATGGCGCTGCTCGACCTTGTCGCGATCCGCCGCGAAAAGCAGCACAGCATCATGATCGGCGAGCAGGAACAGATCGGCCTCGGCACCGCCCGCGACCAGCGTCGCGGTCCCATGTACCGCTCCGTCTGCCTCGACAATCGGCATCGTCGCACTTGAAGCCGTGCAGATCATCGCGGCGCGCCGGTCGCCGGTCGCCAGATCGGCCAGCGCCGCATGATCGGGCACCACCCGCGCGAGCAGCATCGTCGCGGCGGTGTGCGACAGCCAGTCCGACCCCGCGAGCGCCGGTCCCAGCTCTGCCATCACCACCGCAATGTCGATCGCGCCACCGCCAAAACCGCCATGCGCTTCGGGGACCGCTACCCCGGCCAGCCCCAGCGATTCCACCAGATCGCGCCAGCCGGGCCGCGCATTGTCGGCCAGAAAGCGCTGCACGCTGTCGCGCAGCATTTGTTGCTCGTCGCGCAGCGGCAGGTCGAGGTCGGCGATGTCATATGTCACGTCAGATCTCCCGCAAACATCATGCGGTATCCGACCGACAGGGTCTAGCTGATTGGCGTGGCAGGGCGCCCCTATCGGCGCGGCGTCCGGTCTGGCGCCGCCAGCTCGGCTTCGGACGGCCAATGACCCTGCGCATTTTCGGCAATGATCTCGGCCAGCAGCGCCTTCGCGCCCGCTTCGTCGCCCGCAAAACGGCGCTCCATCGCGATCGCGAATTTGATCGTACTATCCTTCGTCGCGCCGATGTCTGCGGGCTTCAGACGGCCCTGCATGATCTGGACTGCCTGATAATAGATGTCGTTCTCGATCAGTTTCAGCCCCGGTTCGATCGCATCGATCGCCGCGCGCGCCTTGGCATGCTCGCCCATCTTGCGATAAGCGATGTACGTCCAATAGGCGGTCGGCACGCGCATGTCGTTGCGCGCAAAGTCGGCCGCCAGCGCCAGCGACTTCGCCATCTCGTCGACGACGGTTTGATAGTCGCCAGTCGCGAAGCTGGTCTGCGCATGATAATAAACGATGTTACCGCGATAGGTGCTGATCGTCAGCCCGATCGGATTGGGCAGCCCGTCGGGTTCGAAGCTGTCGGGGGTGTCGCCCATCAACTCCAGCGCCTTGCTGTAATCGGCCAGCGCCGCGTCGAACTGGCGTGCACGGGTCAGGTCGCGAGCGCGAAAGCGGTAGAGTTTATAGCTGTCCGGAAAGAACTTTAGCCCATTGGTGAACGCATCGACTGCATCACAAATCCGCCCGGCATAATCGAGACGGCGGCCCAGCCAGATGTGCGAATCTTCGCGGTCGGGCGCGATACGCAGCGCGGCGCGCGCGATCTCGATATCCTGATCGAGCCGCTGTTGCGTCGCCTCCGAAAATTTCGGCAGCGTCAGCGGCGTGCCGATCAGGCTGGTCGTGCACTGTCCGGCATTGGCAGTGGCGGGCTGCGCCGTCACCGATACCGGAACTGCCGCGAGCAGGAGCGCCAGCGCAATCCCTGCGCCACCCAGCAACCGCGCGGTCATCCGACCACCTCCTGATAGATACGGCGGACGTTGGTCCCCATGATTTTTTCGACGACGCTGGTCGGATAGCCCAGCTTGCGCACCCCGTCCCACACCACTTCCATCCGGCGCGGGCCATTCAGTTCGTCGATGAACAGCGGCCAGTCGTCGGCGTTGAAATTGGCGCCCTCTTCGCGCTTCAGCTCGGCGACATAGGCGTCGGTCATTTCGACGACGCGGTGGTCGCGGTCGCTGCCGATCGCGACATGATCGGCGCCCGCGACCTTCACTGCATGGTCGATATGGCGGAAATAGTCAGCGAGCGCCCCTTTGCGCTTCGTCGTCAGGAACGGCCGCATCTGACAAATGCCGACGACGCCGCCCTTCTGGGCCAGCAGCCGCAGATTGTCGTCGGTGGTGTTGCGGACATTCTTGTGCATCGCCATGCACGCGGTGTGCGAGATGATTACCGGGTCGGCCGACGCGCTGATCGTGTCGGTCATCGTCTGCATATTCGAATGCGACAGGTCGATCAGCATCCCGACCTTGTTCATCCGCGCCACGACCTCACGCCCGAAATGGGTCAACCCGTTGGCGCCCAATTCCTTGCACCCCGCGCCCGCCCAATTCTGGTCGTTGTAGGTGATCTGCGAGGATCGGACGCCCAGCTTGTAGAACAGGTCGATATTGTCGAGGTCGCGGCCGAACTGGGTGCTGTTCTGGAACAGATAGAATAGCGCGATCTGGCCGTTCTGGCGCGCGACGTCGATGTCGCTGGTGCCCGTCGCCTTCAGGAACAGTGCGGGATGCGCCGCGATATGCGCGTCATGGTCGAGCACCGCCTGGATCGCGTCGTCATAGGCATGGGTTTCATAGGTCTTGGGATCGCACAGCGTCACCGCAATCGCATCGAGCCCGCTGCCCTGCATCTGGCCAATCAGCGCTGCATCATATTCGAACCGCACTTCGCCCATCGCGTCGAAGGTCAGCGGCCGCGCCGTCTGCTTCGCCGCCAAAGTAGGGGACATCGCCACGGCGGCCGACAGCGCCGCCCCCGAAAGCACAAATCGCCGTCTATCCATCGCATCGACTCCCAATATTTTCTATTGGAAATTTATAGCCGATAAGAAAATTATTGCAAGCGATGCGCTAAACGCGATCCCGCAGCGATCAACCGGTGTTGACCCACAGCACCACCGCGTCCTTCTCACTCGTCGAATAGGCGGCGTGCTGCATGCTGCTGTCGATATAGACGCTGTCGCCGACCCCCAGGATCGCGGGCTCATAATGCTCGGTCTGGAAACAGATCTCGCCCTCGAGCACATAGAGAAACTCCTCGCCGCTGTGCTGCGACCAGGCTTTGAAATCCTCGAGGCTGCGCGCCTTGATCGTGGTGACGAACGGCAGGATCTTCTTGTGCTTCAACTCGACCGCGATGAGGCGGTGATTATAGACCGGGGTCTCCATCGGGCGCCCTGCCCCGGCGAGCGTGATGCTGCGCCGCCCCGCGGCGTCCTGTCCCGTATTGCTGGCAAACAGCTCGGTAATGTCGATGTCGAAACCCAACGCCAGTTTCTGCACCACGTCAAAGGTTGGCGACATCTGGTCATTTTCGATTTTCGACAGCGTCGACGCGGCGAGCGAGGTCAGCCGCCCCGCATCCTCCAGCGTCATCCCGCGTTCGCGGCGGAGCTGATGCAGGCGCCGCCCCAGATGGAAACCTTCGGTGCGGGGCCGCTTGGCTTGACGTACGGCCCCCAGAATTTCCGGTTCATCTGCTGTTTTGGGGGGCATATATCGGCGGTCCTTTACCTGGGCCAAGCAGTGCAAATCGGCGAATTCAGGATCGCTATTCAAAACAAGCCAGCCTGTCCGCGTCACGATCCTATAATACACAAATTTCCGATAGGCTACGGCGCTGACATTTCGCCCATGTCAGCGCCGCATGTGCCCACCGGAAACAGTCTGTGTCTCGCGGATTGCGCGGATCAGAACTTATATTTGGCGTTCAGATAATAGAAACCGCCGGCAACCCCGAACACGCTGTGGTTGTCATAGATCAGGCCAGCGCGCGCACGGGCAGCGCCGCGGCCCGGCGGGAAGATGTTGAAGATGTTGCGCGCGCCGACGCTCAGCTCGATATCCTGGATCCCCGTGTAGGAGATTTCGGCGTCGAACAACGTCACCGCCTTGCGCGGCAGGAAGGTCGCGCCATCCAGACGGCGCCAGGCACCATAGTGGATGGCGCGGCCCATCAGCGCGAAGTCGCCGACCTTGGTCGTCGCCGAGAAATTGCCGCGCCAGCGCGGCGTACCCCGTTCGAATTCGGTGATGATCGCCGGGCTGAAGCCCGGAGGGGGCGCCCCGCGCAGATGCTGCTCATTGTAGTTGAGCGCCAGGCTGAAATCGGTCGAGGCATTGTCCGACCATTCGTGGCGATAGGTGCTGACCAGATCGAAACCGCGCACGCGGGTGTTCATTTCGTTCTGGAAATAGCGCACCTGCTGAATGTCCGCGCCATTGGGGAAGTTGATCGCGGCCAGCGCCGCACGCTCGGCGGCGGTGGTGTTGCGCGACGGCGTGAGCAGCAGACGGTCATCGACATCGATCTGATAGAAATCGAGCGTGGTCAGGAAGCCCTCCAGACCAGTGAAGACGACACCCGCCGACATGTTGAACGAGGTTTCTGGCGTCAGGGATTCCGAGCCGAAGACCTGCGCCGCAGCCGATCCCGGAACCAGCACCGCGTCAAGAATGAAGCCGCCAACGCCATCGAGCTGCGAGGTCAGGCTGGTCCCGAATACCTGACCGGCGGCCGGGGCGCGGAAACCGGTGCTGACCGAACCGCGCAGGGCAAAGGCATCGCTCAGCTCGAAGCGGGTCGCCGCCTTGTAGCTGAAGTTGGTGCCGAACTGGTCGTAATCTTCGTAACGACCGGCAACCGACAGGTTCCACCACGGGGTGATGTCGGCGTCGAATTCGCCGAACACCGCATAGCTGTTCGAGTCAAAGCTACCGGCAAACTCGGGCGAAAAGCCCTGAAAGCCGTTCGACCCGGCGGGTAGGTCGCGCAGCGGCCCGGTCAGATAGCTCGCGAGATCGCCTTCGCCGATGACATAGGTTTCCTTGCGATGGCTGGCGCCCGCAAACAGCAGAATCTGGTCGTTCAGCTCATAGGAAACTTCGCCGTCGAACTGGATTTCACGCTGGGTCAGCGAACCCGGCTTGAACGACGTCGGCGAATTGACCCCCATCGACGCGTTGATCGTGCCGGTAATCGAATAATCGACGGTGTTGGTGCCATAACGCGCCGACAGATCCCAGGTCAGCGGGCCGTCCTGATCGCGCAGGCCGACCAGCGCGCTGAAATCTTCCAGATGGCCGCGGAATTCCGGGGTGAAGCCACCGGGATAGACGCGGGTCAGGTCGAACAGCTGCGGGTGCGCGGGCGACAGGTCGAACGCCGAATTGGCGTAGGTGCCGTGGCGGTTCAGCCCGCCCGCGGTGATCGGCTGACGCAGGCCAAAGGTGACCGAGCTTTTGCCGGTCATATAGTTGCCGAAGGTGTAGAGCTCGAGCGCGTCGCTCAGCTCGATGCCCGCATTCCACACCGACTTGAACGCCATGTAACGTGGGTCGAGATTGCCTTCGGGATGCTCGGGCACGCCCGGGATACCCGCCGCGCGCAGCGCGACGGCGCCCGCATGGCTGGCTTTGCGCGCATAGGCCTTGGCCTGATCGGTATATTGGGCCGCCAGGTTAAAATAGGCGTTGTCGCCGACCGGCACCGCGATATGACCCTGAATGTCGTAGGTGCGGCCGCCGCTGCTGAAATATTCGCCGACCTGCCCGATGATCGAGCCGCCGCTTTTCTGCTTCTTCAGCTCCATGTTGATCACGCCGGCGATCGCGTCCGACCCATATTGCGCCGACGCGCCGTCGCGCAGCACTTCGACGCTCGACAGCGCGATCGGCGGAATCACGTTGAAATCCTGCCCCTGCGAGCCCGAGGTCGAGGCGTGGCCGGTGCCGATCTGGACGATCGAGGCGCGGTGACGGCGCTTGCCGTTCATCAGCAGCAGGACGTGGTCGGCCGGCGAGCCACGCAGCGTGACCGGGCGGACGAACGACGAACCGTCATTGCCCTGCAGGCGCTGGGCGTTGAACGCCGGGACCAGCGTGCGCAGCGCGTCATTCACATCGGTGTAGCCGGTGGCGGTGATGCTTTCCGGCGCGATGACGTCGATGGCGACCGAGCTGTCGGTGATCGAACGATCCTTGCGGCGCGTGCCGATGACGACGATGTCGTTGCCGCCCTCATCGGTGTCGGCGCCTTCGGCTTCGGGCGGCGGCGTCTGCGCCTGGGCAACCGGTGCCACCGCGAATGCGAGCGCCGACGACAACAACAGACGTGAAACGAACTTCGACATTATTTCCCTCCTTGGTAACCCATTATCGACCCTGAAAACCGCAAATTTCCGGGCCTCGTCTTATTCTTCATAATTTTCCTATCATAAATTTTATTGCCCAGCCAGCAAAATATTCCTATGTGGTGGCTCAAGGGCTGGCGCCGATCCGCGCTGGCCTGTTCGACGGGGAGCCCCAAGACGTGATCGACATCGCCAACCCGTCCGCGCGCGACCGGTCGCCGTGCCGCCCTGGCATCTTGTCTATGCCGACGCTTGCCCTGCTGCTTTCGAGCGCCACTGCCGCAGCGCAGCCAGCGGTTGCCGCGCAAGACCTGGTTATCCATGCCGGCGCCGTGATCGCGGTTCCCGGCGAGCGCGCGCTTGGCCCGACGACGATCGTTGTGCGCAAGGACAAGATTGCCCAGCTTTTGCCGGGCTATGTCGATGTTGGCGATGCGCCGGTGATCGACCTCAAAGACCGCACCGTGCTGCCCGGCCTGATCGACACCCACGTCCACTTCAGCTTTTCGCCTGCGACGCGCAATTGGTCGGCAGCGATCGATACGCCCGAGGACGTCGCGCTATTTTCCTTTTCCAATGCGAAAAAGACGTTGGAAGCGGGCTTCACGACGGTTCGCGATGTCGGATCCGACGGCTATGCCATCCACGCGCTGCGCGATGCGATCAACGACGGCAGGGTCACCGGCCCGCGCATCTTCCTTTCCGGCACCTCGCTGTCGATCGTCGGCGGCCGTGGCGACATGTCGGGGCCCAACCGCAAGACGACCGAGGCACTGTTTCCCTATGACTATACCGGCGCCTGCACCGGCGCGGTCGAATGCGCGCTGCGCGTGCGCGAAGCAGCGAAATATGGCGCCGACCTGATCAAGATCACCTCGACCGGCGGCATCATGTCGCAGCAGGCGCGCGGGCTGGGCCAGCATCTGAGTGACGAGGAACTGACCGCGATCGTCACCACCGCGCGCAGCCGGGGGCTGAAGGTCGCCGCCCACGCCCACGGCGCGCAGGGCGTCACGGCATCGGTCCGCGCCGGGGTCGATTCGATCGAGCATGGCACGTATCTCGACGCCGAAACGGCGAAAATGATGGCCGCGCGCGGTACTTGGCTGGTGCCGACGCTCGGCCTGCTCGATTCGCACGACAGTGCCGACACCGCGCGCCTCACCCCCGCGGTGCAGGCGAAGATGGCCGAGGCGCGCAAGGTATCGGGCGACAATATCCGCCTCGCGGTGCGCTATAACGTCAACATCGCCTTTGGCACCGACGCCGGGGTTTCGCCACACGGCGACAACGCGCGGCAGTTTCGCAAGATGGTCGAACAGGGGCCGATGACCCCGATGGCGGCGCTGCGCTCGACCACCGTCGATGCCGCGGCATTGCTCGGACAGTCGGACAACCTCGGCACGATCGCGCCGGGCAAATATGCCGACATGATCGCCGTGGCGGGAGATCCCTATCGCGACATCACCGTGCTGGAGAAGGTCGCCGTCGTCATCAAGGACGGTCAGATCATCGCCCGGCCCGCCGACTGACCCACAATAAACGCAACAAACAACCGCAGAACTGGCAGAAAAGACATATGAACGCTCCCGAAACTATTGCGAAAATCCCGTCGACCGCTTGGCCCGCCTCCCCGCTCGCCCAGCAGGCCGCGTCGACCTTTGATCAGCTCGGCCTGTCGCTGGCCGGTCGCCTTGGATCCGACCTAACGGTCTTTTCGCCGATCGATGGATCGCAGCTCGCCGCGCTGCGCATGGATACCCCCGGCGATGTCGACGCGATGGTTGTGAACGCCCGCACCGCCTTTGCCGCATGGAAGCTCGTCCCGGCCCCGCATCGCGGCGAGCTGGTCCGTCGCTATGGCGCACTAGTACGCGAGCATAAGGAGGCGCTGTCGCTGCTGCTGTCGATCGAGAATGGCAAGATCCTGACCGAAGCGCGCGGCGAAGTGCAGGAAGTCATCGACATCTGCGAATATGCCGTCGGCCTGTCGCGCCAGTTGTTCGGGCTGACCATCGCGTCCGAACGGCCTGAGCATCGCCTGACCGAATATTGGCACCCGATGGGCGTTCTCGGGCTGATCTCGGCGTTCAATTTTCCCGCCGCGGTGTGGGCTTGGGGAACGACCGTGGCGCTGGTGTGCGGCGACAGCGCGATCTGGAAACCGTCGGAAAAAACCCCACTCACCGCGCTCGCCTTTGCCGGGCTGCTGGCGAAAGCGGCGGACGATTATGATCCGGCGCCCGACCATCTGGTGCAGGTCGCGATCGGCGACGCGCGCTGCGGCACCGCGATCGCCGATCACCCCGACGTCGCGATCGTCAGCGCGACGGGCAGCGTGCGGATGGGACAGGATGTCGCAGTGCGCCTCGCCAAGCGCTTCGCCCGTCCGGTCCTCGAACTCGGCGGCAACAACGCCGCGATCATCGCGCCGAGCGCCGACCTCGACCTCGCGCTGCGCGGCGCGGTGTTTGCGGCGACCGGAACCTGCGGCCAGCGCTGCACCACCTTGCGCCGCCTCATCGTCCACAACAGCATCCGCGAAACCTTTATCGCGCGCCTGACCGCAACCTTCGCTACCCTGCGCATCGGATCGCCGCTCGACGACGCCACACATATTGGGCCGCTGATCGACCAGATGGCCTTTGACGGCATGCAGCGCGCGCTCGAACAGGCGCGGCGCGAGGGCGGCACCGTCCACGGCGGCGAGCGCCTCGACCTCGCGGGCGCTGCGGACGGCTATTATGTCCGCCCGGCGATCGTCGAAATGCCGCAGCAGAGTGACATCGTGCGCGAAGAAACCTTCGCGCCGATCCTCTATGTCATGGGCTATGACAATCTCGACGAAGCGATCGCGCTGCAGAACGGCGTCTTGCAAGGCTTGTCGTCGAGCATCTTCACCAACGACGTCCGCGAGGCCGAGCGCTTCCAGTCGGCGCAGGGCAGCGACTGCGGCATCGTCAACGTCAACATCGGCACCAGCGGCGCCGAAATCGGCGGCGCCTTTGGCGGCGAAAAGGTCACCGGCGGCGGGCGCGTGTCGGGCTCCGACAGCTGGAAAAACTACATGCGCCGCGCCACCGCGACGGTGAATTATTCGGCGTCGCTGCCGCTGGCGCAGGGCGTGAAGTTCGACCTCGACATCGATCCGTGAAACTACGCACAAGAAACAAAATCCAAGGAGAGTGAATATGATCCCCCGCACCCTGAAACTCTTGGCATCAGCAAGCCTGCTGATGCTGGCGACCCCGTCGCTCGCCACCGCTGCCGAGGGCAGCTTCCAGGGCACCTCGCTGCTCGGCCAGCGAATGGTGACCAACCCCGACCGCAACGTCGGCGTTGCCGCTGTCGCGACGCTCGAACGCGCCGCGAAAGACGCGAAGGTGGCGTTTGAAAGCAACATGACCGTCGACACCGCGACCTGGTACGGCCGCATCCTGTTCTATCAGGGCTATGTCAAGGAATCGGCCGCGGTCTATGAAACCGCGCTCAAACGCTTTCCCAATTCGGCTAAGCTGATGCGCCACCTCGCGCACCGTCATTTCTCGCTCCGCCAGTTCGACAAATCGGTCGAGGTCGGTCTGAAAGCCGCCAAGATTTACGAAGGCCAGCCGCTCGAACGTGAAAAGCCCGGCCCCGACTATTTCCCCGGCACCCCCGACGTCGTGCAATATTATCTCTATTACCACCTCGGCCAGGCCTATTTCGCCAAGCATGATTTCGACAATGCCGCCAAATGGTTCGCCAAGTCGGCCGAATCCGCCGCGTTCAACCATGACGTCGAAGCGCGCACCGCGAACAGCTATTGGGAATATCTGTCGCTCGCGCGCGGCGGCAATCTGCGCGCGGCGCAAAAGGTGCTCGACGATTACGACCTGACCCTGTTCGAGGTTCAGCCCGACGGCAGCCCGGACACCTATTTCGACGGCCTCCAGCTGTTCAAGGGCCATCGGTCGCCCAAATCCTTCTTCAGCGCCGAAGACACCGGCCGCGCCTTTGCGACCGCCGACGGCGTCGCCGCATCAACCGCCTACAGCCTCGCCAATTATTACATCCTGATGGGCGAGGCCGAAAAGGCGAAACCTTGGCTCCAGCGGTCGATCAACGTCGACAGCTGGAGCTATTTTGCCCGGGTTCAGGCCGAGGCCGACTGGTTGCTGCTGTTCCCCGGTCAGCAACCCTGACGCGCCAGGCCCCCAAGAGCGGCCGTTCGCGCGCGTAGTCCCTGGCGCGCGGGAACGGCCGCGAAGGCGGCGATCGACGGGGTCTGGAGTGGTGCACCCGACTGGATTCGAACCAGTGGCCCCCAGATTAGGAATCTGATGCTCTATCCTGCTGAGCTACGGGTGCGCCGCGGTTCGTGTAGCGGCGCTGTACGCAAAGCGTCAATTGGCCGGGATCAATTAACGGCGTCGGGCGGGACGATCGGGACCAGCAACGGCATCGCCGCGATCCCGTCATCGCGCAGCGCCTGCGCCTCCTGCGGCGACGCCTGGCCGTGGATCAGATCCTCGACCGCGCGGCCTTCGTGCATCGCGCGCGCGGCATCGGCGAAATCGCGTCCGACCCAGCGCGATTGTGGCAGCATCTCGGCCTGCTTCGCCGCGATTTCGGCCATGACCTTGCGCACCAGTTCGGGCAAGATCTCTGCCGCCGCCGCGGCATTGTCCGGCTTGGCGAGGGTCGCGACCGTCGACTGATTGGACTTGGCCCCGACGCGCGGCGCCATCACAGCTTTCTTGACATCGCTGTCGCCGCACACCGGACAGCCGATAAGTCCGCGCGCCTGTTGATCGGCAAAGCTGTTGCTGCTCGCAAACCACGCTTCGAACCGGTGGTCGCCAGCGGCACAGCAAAGATCGAAAACGATCAAGGTCAGGCGAGACCGAGCAGCGGATCGAGTCCGCCGCGCGCGTCGAGCGCCGCCATATCGTCGCTGCCGCCGACATGCTGCCCGTCGATGAAAATCTGCGGCACGGTGCGCGCGCCGCCAGCGCGTTCGACCATCGCCTCAAAGCCGGCGCGATCCATCGTCACGTCGATTTCCTGATATTCGGCGCCCTTGCGGTCCAGCAGCGCTTTCGCGCGCGAGCAGTAGGGGCAGAGGAATTTGGTAAAAACTTCGATCTTGGCCATGCGCCTATCCTGTCATCATCTGGTCCGACATATCGGAATCCAACGAAGCAAAGTCAAATATGTTGCTCATCATCAACGCCTCGGGAACGACCCTCGCCCAGGTCAGCGCCGATACCCGCGCCGCGCCGCTGCGCCGCAGCACTTTTGCTGCGGCGCGCAACGTCGCGCCGCTGGCGTGAACATCATCGACCAGCACAATGTGGCGTCCCGCTGCGCGCTCCCGGGCGTCCTTTGCCAGCGCAAACGCCCCGGCGACAATCCGCTCGCGCTCGCGCCGCCCCTTGCCGCGCAGCGATGCGGTCGATTTGACCCGGAGCAGCAGATGATGATCGCGCGGCGCTCCGCTCACGCGCGCCAGTTCATCGGCGACCAGCGCCGCCTGGTTGAAGCCGCGCGACCAGAGCCGCCAGCGGTGTAGTGGCACCGGCACGAGCAGCATGTCGTCCGTATCACCAAGCGCGGCGAGCGGCCGTGACATCAGCCGGGCCATCAACCGCGCATGGCCAGTTCGCCGCCCATATTTCAGCCGCAAAGCGACGGTGCGCGCGACTGGACCATATGCGACCGCTGCAGGCGCACCGTCGAAGGGCGGCGGACTGGCGAGGCAAGCGCCGCATGCGATCGGCCCGCCCGGCAGCGCGGTCGGCAACGGGATCGAACAATGCGAGCAGGCCGGACCATCCAGAAAATCGAGCGATGACCAGCAGGTCAGACAGAATTGCCGGTCTTCGCCGACAATGACGCCGCAGCCGGGGCAGCGCGGGGGCAGCGCATAATCGACGATCGCGCGCGCTGCGGCCCGAAAACCGCGGTGCCATGGCGCGGCCAGCGCGCGTTTGTTTTCGACATCCCCCGTTGTCGCCATCACCGACTTGTGC
>JAEMRT010000006.1:0-15137 GCA_016463225.1 Sphingopyxis sp.
GTCCCCCTCCCCATGGCCGCGCCACAGGGAGGATTTCGCGATTATTCCGCTGCGACCACCTCGGCCTCGGCATCGCTCAGTGGATGCGCGAGGCGCGAGAGCATTTCTTTCGGGCAGACCTGCCAGAACTGGTCCTTCCAGCGGTCCCAATCGGCCAGGATTTCGCTCGACCATTTGCTGCCCGTGGCCTTGGCATGATCCTCGACCAGATCCTTCATCACGGCTTCCCAATGCGCGCTGTCGATCCGTTGCCAGACGATCGATTCGGCGTTGGCGCGGCGTTCGAACTGGCCGTCGGTGTCGAGGATGAAGGCCATCCCGCCGGTCATCCCGGCGCCGAAGTTGGAGCCGACGGGGCCGAGGATCACGGCAACGCCGCCGGTCATATATTCGCAGCCATTCGCGCCGCAGCCTTCGACGACGACCTTTGCGCCCGAATTGCGGACGGCGAAACGCTCACCCGCCTGACCCGCCGCGAGCAGGGTGCCCGACGTCGCGCCATAAAGGACAGTGTTGCCGATGATGCTGTTGTGCTGGCTGACGAGCGGGCTCGACACGGTGGGGCGCACGACGATGCGGCCGCCCGACAGGCCTTTGCCGACATAGTCGTTGGCGTCACCGAAAACTTCGAGCGTGATGCCGCTGCACAGGAAGGCGCCGAGCGACTGGCCCGCAGTGCCGCGCAGGCGGACCTGCACATGATTGTCGGCGAGCCCGTTCATGCCGAACTTGGCCGTCACTTCGGCGGACAAACGAGTGCCGACGGCGCGGTGGGTGTTGCGGACGTTGTACGTCAGCTGCATCCGCTCGCCGCGCTCGAACAGCGGTTTCGCGTCGCTGAGGATCTGCGCGTCGAGGCTGTCGGGGACCGGATTGCGGAGCAGTCCGTGCGAGCGGCGCTGGTTGTCGGGGGCGTCGACCTTGGCAAGGATCGGGTTGAGATCGAGGTCGTCGAGATGTTCGGCGCCGCGGCTGACCTGACGCAGCAATTCGGTGCGGCCGATGACTTCGTCGAGGCTGCGGCAGCCGAGCTTGGCGAGGATTTCGCGCACTTCCTCGGCGATGAAGGTCATCAGGTTGATGACCTTCTCGGGGCTACCGGTGAACTTCGCGCGGAGTTTCTCGTCCTGCGTGCAGACGCCGACGGGGCAGGTGTTGCTGTGGCACTGGCGCACCATGATGCAGCCCATCGCGACGAGCGAAAGGGTCCCGATGCCATATTCCTCGGCGCCCAAAATGGCAGCGATCACAATGTCGCGCCCGGTCTTGAGCCCGCCGTCGGTGCGCAGGCGGATGCGGTGGCGCAGGCCGTTGAGGGTCAGCACCTGATTGACTTCGGACAGGCCCATTTCCCACGGCGTGCCGGCATATTTCACGCTCGTCTGCGGCGAGGCGCCGGTGCCGCCGGTGTTCCCCGCGACGAGGATGACGTCCGCATGCGCCTTGGCGACGCCCGCAGCGACGGTGCCGATTCCCGCCGAGCTGACGAGCTTGACGCAGACGCGCGCCTTCGGGTTGATCTGCTTGAGATCGTAGATGAGCTGCGCCAGATCCTCGATCGAATAGATGTCGTGGTGCGGCGGGGGCGAGATCAGCGTTACCCCCGGCGTCGCATGGCGCAGGCGGGCGATGAACTCGGTCACCTTGAAGCCGGGCAGCTGGCCGCCTTCGCCGGGCTTGGCGCCCTGCGCGACCTTGATCTCGATCTCGTCGCACGCGCCGAGATATTCGGCGGTGACGCCAAACCGACCGCTCGCGATCTGCTTGATGTTGCTGTTGGCGTTGTCGCCATTGGCATAGGGCTGATAGCGTTCGCTCGCTTCGCCGCCTTCGCCCGACACCGCCTTGGCGCCGATGCGGTTCATCGCGATCGCCAGCGTCTCATGCGCTTCGGGCGACAGCGCGCCGAGCGACATGCCGGGGGTGACGAAACGCTTGCGGATTTCGGTGATCGCCTCGACGCTGTCGAGCAGCACGCCCTGCGCCGGATAGTTGAACTCCATCAGGTCGCGGAGATAGACGGGGGGCAAATCGGCGACCCCGCGCGAAAACTGCAGATAGGTCGAATAGCTATCGGTCGCGACCGCGGTTTGCAGCAAATGCATCAGCTGCGCCGAATAAGCGTGCGTCTCGCCGCCCGCGCGCTGGCGATAGAAACCGCCGATCGGCAGGGTGGTGGCGCGCTGGTCGAATGCGGCCTCATGTTTCTCGGTCGCGTTGATGAACAGCGATTGATAGCCTTCGCCCGAGATTTTGGCGGGCATACCGGGGAAGAGGTCGTTGACGAGCGCGCGCGAGAGGCCGACCGCTTCGAAATTATAGCCGCCGCGATAGCTGGAGATCACCGCGATCCCCATTTTGGCGAGGATCTTGAGCAAGCCGTCGTCGATCGCCTTGCGGAATCGCAGGCGGCAATCGTCGAGCGACAGCTCGCTGCCGAACAAGCCGCGCGCGTGGCGATCGGCAATCGCGGCTTCGGACAGATAGGCGTGGACCGTCGTCGCGCCGACCCCGATCAGCACCGCAAAGGCATGGGTGTCGAGCACCTCGGCCGAGCGGACGTTGATCGAGGCGTAGCTGCGCAGCCCCTTGCGCACGAGGTGCGTGTGGACGGCGGCGGCGGCGAGCACCATCGCCATGCCGACGCGGTCTTCGCCGATGCTCTGGTCGGTCAGGAACAGCTCGCTGCGTCCGGCGCGCACCGCATCCTCGGCTTCGCGGCGAACGCGCGCGATCGCTTCGCGCAGGCTTGCGGCATCGCCGCCGACGGGGAAGGTGCAATCGATGTCGGCGACCGCATCGCCGAAATAGGCGCGCAGCCGATCCCAGTCGTCGCCGACGAGCACGGGGCTGTCGATGACGAGGACGTGGTCGCTTTGCCCCTTTTCATCGAGGATATTGGCAAGGTTGGCGAAGCGCGTCTTCAGGCTCATCACATGGCGTTCGCGCAGACTGTCGATCGGCGGATTGGTGACCTGGCTGAAATTCTGACGGAAAAATTGCGCGACGTGGCGCGGCTTGTCAGAGATGACCGCGAGCGGGGTGTCGTCGCCCATCGACCCGATCGCTTCCTTGGCATCCTCGACCATCGGGGAGAGGATCAGTTCCATATCCTCCATGGTCAGGCCGGCCGCGACCTGACGGCGGAGCAATTCGCTGCGCTCGAAGACTGGCAGACTCGATTTGCCGCCCTTGGGCAGGTCGGCCATCGTGCGGAAGCCTTTGACGCGCGCGCCATAATCATGCCCGCCCGCGATCTTGTCCTTGATCGCGCGGTCTTCGTAGAGGGTGCCGCTTTCCAGATCGACCGCGATCATCTGGCCGGGGCCAAGGCGGCCCTTCTTGCGGATGCTCGCCTCGGGCAGCAGCACCATGCCGCTTTCAGAGCCGACGACGAGCAGATTGTCGGCGGTCAGCGTGTAGCGCAGCGGGCGGAGCGCGTTGCGGTCCATGCCCGCAACCGCCCAGCGGCCGTCGGTCATCGCGAGCGCGGCGGGGCCGTCCCACGGCTCCATGACGCTGGCGAGATAATTGTACATCGCCTTGTGCGCGTCGGGCATTTCGGGCTCGTTCACCCATGCCTCGGGGACCAAGATCAGCTTTGCGGTCGGCGCGTCGCGCCCGGCGCGGCACAAGGTTTCGAACACTGCGTCGAGCGCGGCGGTGTCCGATGCGCCCGCCGGGATCACCGGCTTGATGTCTTCCGAATGCTCGCCGAAGGCGAGGCTCGCCATCTTGATCTCGTGGCTTTTCATCCAGTTCTTGTTGCCGCGGATGGTGTTGATTTCGCCGTTGTGCGCGAGGCAGCGGAACGGCTGCGCCAGCCACCATTGCGGGAAAGTGTTGGTCGAATAGCGCTGGTGGAAAATCGCGACGCGGCTTTCGAACAGCTTGCTCGTCAGGTCGGGATAGAAATCGGCGAGGCTCTCGGCGAGAAACAGCCCCTTATAGATGATCGAGCGGCACGACAGGCTGCACACGTAAAAGTCGGCAATTTGCGCCGCGATGACCTTTTTCTCGATCCGGCGGCGGACGAGGTAGAGCCGCTTTTCGAACTCGGCGAGCGACGCTTCGTCGGGCAGCGGCCCGGCGATCATGATCTGCTCGATTTCGGGACGGGTGCGCTGGGCTTTGTCGCCGATCACCGACACGTCGACCGGTACCTGGCGCCAGCCATAGATGGTGAAGCCCGCGTCGATGATCTCGGCCTCGACGATCGTGCGGCAATGCTCCTGCGCCTCCAGATCGGTGCGCGGCAGAAAGATCATGCCGACGGCGAGGCGGTTCGGGCGCACCTTGTGCCCCGACGCCGCGATCGCATCGTCGAAGAAACGGACCGGCAGGTCGACATGAAGGCCCGCGCCGTCCCCCGTCTTGCCATCGGCGTCGACCGCCCCGCGGTGCCACACCGCCCGCAGCGCCTCGATCGCCGCCTCGACAACGCGGCGCGACGCCTTGCCGTCGGTCGCCGCGACCATACCGACGCCGCAGGCATCGGATTCCAGGTCGGGGCGATACATGCCATGCTCGGCAAGCCGGGCGTGCTCGGCGGTGGGGTAGTGGGTCATATTCTGTCGTCCTGACGGAGTGTTTAGTCGGGCAGCTTCTTGCGCGCGTTGGCGACGGCTTCATCGGCCGCCTGTTGCGCCGCGACCGAAGCATTTTCGTAGGCGGTCTCGAGATCCTCAACGCGCTTCAGATCGGCGGCCGACCAATTGTTGCGGTCGTAGGCGGGGTCCATAACCGCGTCCGCCGCCATAGCCGCGGCGTCGCTAGCCTCGGCAGTAGCAGCATAGGCGCCAGCGGATGGATCGTCATAGCCCGCCGCGCTGCCGTTGGCGGCGTCATCGATGGCGTAGTCGTCCGCGGCAACCGCGTCCGTTGCCTCGGTCGCCTCCATCGCATCGGTCTTCCACATATCGCGCTGCTCTTTCAGCACCTTCACATCGACCTTCATCAGCTTCGCGAGCGACGCGAGTTCCTTGTCGCTGAAGTCGGACAGCTGCTTTTCCTTGGGCAGCTCCTTCATGTCCTTTTCGATCTGCGGTCCGCGGTCCATGAATTTGGTGACCATCGGCGGCAGCGCCTTCATCACCGCGACCATCACTTCGGGGTCGGCCTGCAACGCCATCCATTCGCTGGCATAGAGGCTGCCCGTGGGGGTCGCGAGGAAGGTGTTGAGGTCGGTCAGCTGCGCCGCGCTGAACTTGCGGGCATAGGCCTTGGCCATGCCGTCGCGCATCGGTCGCTCCAGATCGGTCAGGGCTTCGCTGATAAGCGGCTTGAGCACCCGGGTGATCTGGTCTTCGCGTTCCTTGCGATGCGGATCAAAGATATCGGCGATCCTGGTCTTCGTCGCCTCGTCGAGCGTGGCAATCTTGTCGCTTTCGACCCCGGTCTTGATCGACAGCATCAGGTCCGACTGACCGCCAAGCTCGGCCATGATCGTCTTGAACATCTTGCCATAGAGGTTGTCGATCATCTTCTCGAGGCTGCCGACCGGGATCAGCGCTCCCATCGTCTGCTGCGCGAGCGTCAGGCGGGCGGGCTCGATCGGCGGTAGGCTGCTGGTGTCGAACATCTTTTCGACCAGCGCGATCGCCTGATCCATTTCCTTCTGCATCTTCGCCTTGGCCTCGGCGGCATAGGTTTCGCTGCTGACATCGCCCTGATCATCCGCGGCAACAACTTCGGCAACGGGTGCTTCCTGCGCGTTGGCGGACAGCGGTGCCAAGGCGAACGTCCCGGCGAGCAGCATCGTTTTGAATTTCGACATCATGAATTTCCTTCCCCTGTTGGTCATGCTGCCTTCGTTGGTCATGCTGCCTTCTTTTCGCTTTTCGCTTTGGCTTTCAACCACTTTGCCATCTGGTCGCTGACATCGCGGCCATCGCGGATGCCCCACACGACCAGGCTGGCGCCGCGGACGATGTCGCCCGCCGCAAAAACGCCGGGCAGGCTGGTCATCATCGTCTGATGATCGACGCGCAGTGTGCCCCAGCGGGTGACGCTGAGGTCGGGGGCGCCGAACAGATTGGGCAGTTCCTCCGGATCGAACCCCAAGGCCTTGATCACCATGTCGGCTGGCAGGTCGAAGGTGCGGCCGGGATCGACCTCGGGGCTGCGACGACCGCTGGCGTCGGGCGCGCCAAGGCGCATGCCCGCGACTGCGACCTGCTTGACATGCTTGTCGGCAGTGAAGCTGTCCGGGGCAGACAGCCACACGAACTTGACGCCTTCTTCCTCGGCGTTCGACACTTCACGCAGCGAGCCGGGCATATTCTCGCGGTCGCGGCGATAGAGGCATTTGACCGACTTTGCGCCCTGACGCACCGCGGTGCGGACGCAGTCCATCGCGGTGTCGCCGCCGCCGATGACGACGACATGCTTGCCCGCGGCGTTCAGGCGGCCGTCGTCGAAGGCCGGAACCGCATCGCCAAAGCCCTTGCGGTTCGAGGCGACCAGATAGTCGAGCGCGGCGACGACGCCCTCGGCCTCGTTGCCGGGGACATTGATCTCGCGCGCCTTATACACACCGGTGGCGATCAGCAGCGCGTCATGCTTCTGGCGCAGCGCGTCGAGCGTTGCGTCGCCGCCGACCTCGAACCCCAGATGGAAGTGGATGCCGCCCTCGGCCAGCCGGTCGATGCGGCGCATCACGACCTCTTTCTCCAGCTTGAAGCCGGGGATGCCGTAGGTGAGCAGCCCGCCCGCGCGGTCGTGGCGGTCGTACACATGCACCTCATGCCCCGCGACGCGCAGATATTCGGCCGCGGTCAGCCCCGCTGGACCGGCACCGATGATGCCGACCGACTGGCCGGTCGCGGTGCCGGGGTGCAGCGGCTCGACCCAGCCCTCAGCCCAGGCGGTGTCGGTGATATATTTCTCGACGCTGCCGATCGTCACCGCGCCATGGCCCGAAAATTCGATGACGCAATTGCCCTCGCAAAGCCGGTCCTGCGGGCAGATGCGGCCGCAGATCTCGGGCATCGTCGAGGTGGCGTTGCTGAGCTCATAGGCTTCGCGCAGCCGCCCTTCGGCGGTCAGGCGCAGCCAATCGGGGATGTGATTGTGCAGCGGGCAATGCACGGAGCAATAAGGGACGCCGCATTGCGAGCAGCGCGCAGCCTGTTCGTCGGCGTCGGGCGCGGCATAGCGCTCGGCGATTTCGCGAAAATCCTGCGCGCGATCATCGGCGGACCGCTTGTCCGGATAATGTTGTTCGCGCTCGACAAACTGGAGCATGCGATCGGCAGCCATGCAATTTCCCCTTCGATGCGGGGCAGATGCATGGCCTAAACAGCTCTGTCACGGCAGAAATGGCAGTTAGGGAAGTTTTATTGTCCTAAAATTCCACCCAAAGCGGCAATATGCAATTTTGGGCGCAATTATCTTTCACAATTAATACCGGACCGGACCTATCTCATGCTCAGCCAAATCAGCGCGGCGATACCCACGATGATTCGGTACCAGGCAAAGGGCGCGAAGCCATAGCGCGTGACGACCGCCAAAAACCCCTTGATCACCGCCCATGCCACGACGAACGAGACCAGCGCCCCGACCGCGATCAACCCCAGATCGTTGCTGGTGATCGCGTCGCGATGCTTGAACAACTGCAGCATGGTCGCGCCGGTCAGCGTCGGCAGCGCGAGGAAGAAGCTGAATTCGGCGGCGGTCTTGCGGTCGACGCCAAACGACATCGCGCCGAGGATCGTTGCGCCCGAGCGGCTGACCCCGGGGATCATCGCGAGGCACTGGACAAGGCCGATCAGGACCGATTGCCGCACCGACAGGTTGGCGACGCCGCCGCTCTCCACCGGCTTGGCGAAGCGCTCGACCAGCAGGATGGCAAATCCGCCGATGATCAGCGCCCATGCGACGACGACGGCATTTTCCAGCAGCACCTCGATATAATCACCGAACGCCAAGCCCAGCACGACCGCCGGAAAAAAGGCGAGCAGCAGGTTGCGGACAAAAGCGATTGCCACCGGATCGCGGCGGAAAAAGCCGGTGAACATGTCCCAGAACAGTTTCCGGTACAGGACTACGATGGCGAGGATTGCCCCCGGCTGGATCGCGATGTTGAAGATTGCCCAGCGCGAGGCGTCATAGCCAAGCAGCTCGGTCGCGAGGATGAGATGGCCCGTTGAGGAGACGGGAAGAAATTCGGTCAGACCCTCGACAATGCCGAGGATGATGACGGTCAGCCAGATACCCATCAGTGCGCGGCGAGCTGTGCAAAGCGGCCGTGGCGGCGATATTGCACCAACCAGTCGTCGGCGACCGCGGCCAGCGATGTCTGTGCGACGCCCAGTGCCGCCAGCCCTGCGGCGCCATCGGCAACGACATTGTCCTTTTGCAGCATCAGCCACTGGTCCTTGGTGATCGGCGCGCCGGGCGCCCAGCCGAAACCCGACGCGAGCGCCCCGGCGACGACATCGGGGACATCGACGAACAGCGGCGAGCGGCCGGTCGCATTGGCGATCCAGCGCTGCAATTCGCCCATCGTCAGCACCTGCGGCCCGCCAAGCTCAAAGGTCTGCCCTGCGGCGGCATCGCCCAGCGCGGCAACGACCGCATCGGCGACGTCACCGACATAGACCGGCTGAAACTTCGCGTTCGGTGCGACGACCGGGATCACCGGCGCCATGCGGATCATCGCCGCAAACCGATTGATGAACTGGTCTTCGCGGCCAAAGACGATCGACGGGCGCAGGATCGCGGCAGCGGGGAAGGCGGCGCGTACTGCGGCTTCGCCGTCGCCCTTGCTGCGGCCATAGGCTGACGCGCTGTCCCGATCGGCGCCGATCGCCGAGATATGGACGAGGGTAGCGACGCCGGCGGCTTTGGCCGCGGCGGCGACATGGCCGGCGCCGTCGGCCTGCACCGCCTGCATATTGTCAAACGCGCCGACCAGATTGATCACCGCGTCGCTGCCCTGCACCGCGCGCGCGGTGCTGACTGCATCGCGGACGTCGGCGGCAACATACTGCGTCTGGCCCAGCCCGCCGAGCGGTTTGAGGAAGGTCGCCGCGCGCGGGGTGCGCTGCGCGATACGGACGCGGGCGCCGCGCGCGAGCAGGCGCTGCACGACATAACGGCCGACGAAGCCGCCGCCGCCCAGCACCGTGATCAATTGCCCGTCGAGTTTCTGCATTGCATCCGCCTGTGATCGATTCTGGAACGCGGCGCAGGGCGCGCCGCACGGCTTCCCCATGCCGCGAAGCGGGAGAGGGAGCAAGGGGCGACGGCGGCCCGATAGCCTGAAACCGGCACCTTTGCGATAAAATATGCTGTGACCCGCGCGCCGCGGTTGACAAGCCGCCAGCCCCCCCGCTAAGCGCCCGCTCCTACCCCGTGCCCAGATGGCGGAATTGGTAGACGCACCAGCTTCAGGTGCTGGCGATCGCAAGGTCGTGGAGGTTCGAGTCCTCTTCTGGGCACCATCTACCCTTCTCATGACATCCAAGAACCCTTGAAAAAATGGCAGAAATCTGCCATTTTCTGCTTGGTTCTGTCTTGTGCTGTCCGGAGAGATTTCACTCCATCTCGGCAAAATACGGGGCACGAAACGGGTCACGCCGCAGGTGCCCAAATTGGTGACCCGTTTGCCAAAGATTGAGTTGCGAATCCTCCGACCGTCGAGACAGATCGATGGAGGAACTGATAGGTGGCACTGAGCGATGTTCGCCTTCGGGCGCTGAAGCACCGAGACAAGGCATATGAGGTTCCGGATGCCGACGGACTATATCTTGAAGTTCGCACATCGGGAGCCAAGCTGTGGCGCTTCCGCTACTGCCACCTTGGCAAGGAAAGTCGCATCTCGCTTGGCAGCTATCCCGAGATCGGTTTGTCTTCTGCCAGACGCAAGCGCGATGAGGCGCGGCAGCAGCTTGCCGAGGGTCTCGATCCCGCAACTGAGCGCAGGCGTGAAAAGCTGACCGCTGCTTTCAAGGCTTCGAACAGTTTCGGCGACGTTGCCAAGGAATATATCGAGAAGATGGTCGCGGATGGCCGCGCCGAAACGACGACCGTGAAAGCGAACTGGCTGCTGGCTCAGTTGAAGCCGATCGCCGCGATGCCAGTTGCCGACATCAAACCGATCGAGGTGCTTGCTGCGCTTAAAAGGCTTGAGGCAAAGGGCAAGCGCGAGACTGCGCGACGTTGCCGGTCTTTCGCGAGCCGTGTGTTCCGCTATGCCGTGGCGACCGGGCAAGGCGAGGCCGACCCGACATCTGTGCTACGTGGGGCGCTCGTGACACCCAAAGTGACGCATCACGCAGCGATCCTCGACCCCGAGGGCGTTGGCGAATTGTTGCGGTCGATAGACGCCTACACCGGAAGCGCGATTACGCGCATTGCATGCCAGATCGCACCGCACGTGATGATGCGGCCAGGGGAGTTGCGGCAAGCGCTGTGGGGCGAGATCAACATGAGGACCGCAATCTGGACGGTTCCGCCTGAGCGCATGAAAATGCGACGGCCACATGCCGTGCCGCTGTCTCGGCAGGTTCTCGCCTATCTGGAAGAGTTAAATCAGTTGACCGGTCCGGAGGGTTTCGTCTTTCCGGCTTTTTATACGTCAAAACGCCCCATGAGCGAGAATACGATCAACCAAGCGTTCCGACGCATGGGCTACGCGACTGGCGAGGTGACGGCGCACGGACTTCGGACCACCGCCTCATCGTTGTTGGATGAAAGCGGGAAATGGAGCCCGGACGCAATCGAGCGTTCGCTTGCTCACGCCGACCCGAACGCCGTGCGCGGCATCTACAATCGCGGACGCTATTGGGATGAGCGGGTTGCGATGCACCAATGGTGGAGCGACTATCTCGACGCACTGCGGGACAGCAAAATGGATGAAGCCGAATCGCTTATGGCGGCGTGAGCGCCGGGGCGATTTTTGAGTGAGGCCATGCGGGGCGCGGCCTCAAATGAGCGCGCACTGGCGGCGGCAGGCGCCGCCAGAGGTCGCGCGGTCGCACGCACGCCGCCGCGCCTGCGGCAGCGACAAGGGTGCGTTTCTTGTCGCCCTGCGGGCGGGACGAGGCCGAAAGCGCCCGTTGGCGTTGCTCTCAATCCTCGACAATTAGCTGTGCGGCCATCCAGCGTTCGACGTGTGACGCGCGCCAAGCGACGCAGCGTTCGGATATCTTGATCCGGGCGATTGGGACTGGTCCGCGCTCGCTCTCGTTCACGAGGGGCGCCGCGCGCTTCCGACTTGGATGTCCGGGACACTTGTGCTGCATCCAAATTGTTCGGGTTGCGGCGCTTAATGACAATTTGGCTGGCAGACGACGTTGCATCGGAGATGGAGCGCCTCGGCTCGATCTACTATCCGTTGGAAACGGGCGGAATGCTGCTGGGATGGCGCGACGGTCGCGACCGGATTGCCACCGGGCTGATAGGGCCCGGACCGCACGCTTTGCACGGGCGCTATACCTTCGCTCCTGACGGGGGTTGGCAGCGAGCACGGCTGCGCGATATTTTCAGCGCCACGGCGGGAGATCTCGATTATCTTGGAGACTGGCATACCCATCCGGACGGCGTGGCTGTAATGAGCGAACTCGATCGCCGCACGTTATCAAAAATCGAAAGGCGCGTGAGAGTACCACTTATGGTGATACTCGCTGGTGCTGAAAACAAATGGGACATCGGCTCCTGGTTGGGGTCGAAGTCAGGCTATTTGACGCGCGTCTCGGCCAGTGAGGAAGAAACGAAGGTTTTTGACGCGCCGACGGGTTGGCCCGTGACCTTGCATGTTGATTGAACTTACGTGCCCGCTTGCCCTTCACGGGGAAGTTGATCGCTGGCGAACAGTCACTGCTCTGCAAGTTTTGCGCGGTGACAGCGAATGTCCGCTATCTTGGATTGATCCTTGGAAGCCGCCCGACCGCTATCGGCCAGATTCCGAAGTACCCAAAAGCTGTTCGCCCTTGTCGCAGACGCCTGGCATCGAAAGCCACGCATCACAATATCATGCCATAGCTTTCGAACTGCGTCTCGATATCCGGATCGGCTTTGAGCGCGGCGGCGTGGTCGATATCGGATTTCGCCTTTTCGCCCTTTCGCGCCAAGGCGATGGCCCGCCCGAAAAGCGAACTCGGCATATGAGGCGCCTTGGCCAAGGCGCGATCATAATCGGCGATCGCGTCATCAAGCCGGCCCAGCCGCAACAGTACCAGACCGCGGCTGTCGAGGAAGCCCGGGACGTCCGGTTCCGCGGCCAACGCGGAATTGCACTCGGACAAGGCGGCATCGAGCGCGATGCCCGCGGTCGCCTTGTTCCAGCAGATGTTGTTGAATTCGACGGGCTTGGACACTTTGGCCCTGGCTCTGGCGAAGTCCTTCTCCGAACGGATCGGGTCTTGGGACCGAGCGTAGGCGATGCCCCGGCTAACCAAGATGCCAACATCGTCCGGCGCTTCACGCAACGACGCCGTATAAATGGCGATGGCGCCAGCGAAGTTTCCGCCCTCCTCCTCCAGCTTTGCCTTTGCAGCCAGCGCCTCGGCATATTTTGGATCGAGCTTCAACGCGGCGTCGAGGTCGGCTTTACGGTTGGCGACATCGGTTTTCGGGCGCCGAAGACTGCGGTTCAGATAGATATAGGGTTCGGGCTTGATCGTGATCGCTTGATCGAACATGCGCATCGCGTCTTCGTCCTTTTTGAACGCGCTATAGATGTTGCCTGCGGCAACAAAGGCATAGGGTTCGGAATGATCGCCGGCGCCAAGCGCTGCGGCTTGCTTCAGCGCGTCCTCTGCGTTTCCGCGAGCGCGAAATATATTGGCACGCAAGACATAAAGATCGACCCACTGCGGATTGAGTTTCAGCGCCGCTTCCGAATCCTTGAGCGCGGCATCGTCATTGCCGGTTTCGCGATAAGCGATCGCCCGGTGCCCCAGCGCGAAGCTATGGCCTGGCTCAACAGTGAGTGCGGATGCATAGGCTTCGATCGCGCCCTTATAGTCCCCCTTCTGCTCGGCCATCAATCCGCGCGCGCGAAAAACGACGGGGTGCGACGGGTTGATGGCAGCTGCCGCATCGAGATCCACGACCGCGGTGGTGAACTCCCCCTTCCAGACTTGGGCGATTCCGCGATTAGCAAGCGCCGTGGCATTTTTCGGATCTAGGGCGAGGGCGCGGCTGAAGTCGCTGATCGCCTCATCGGGACGTCCACGGTCAAGGAGACTGTTGCCGCGATCGACGAATTGCGTGGCGGTTGTGAGTGGCGCTGCCAGCGCTATCTCCACCTCCTTGTCCGTCGGCTGATAGGCGGGCGGCTTACGTAGATAGGCCGTCTGGCCCGCCAACCGACGCAGCGTCGTTTGCGCGGCGGCGGCGTCCTTCGCCGGAAACTCAGGCTGGATACTGCGCTCGGTTCGCTCGATCTGGAATATATTTCCTTCCAGCGAAGCATGACGACGATACGCGATGCCCGCGACGACTTCGTCGACATTGACATCGTCATCGATCTTCTCGCCGGCAAAGCCGGATGGCAGCAGGATTGTTTCGGTCATCCGCGTGAAACGCGGAAAGGCGACGGCGAAGGCGGCGTCCTGGCGCTGCCCCGGGTCGCGACTGAAATCGGCCTTGTAGCCGACGCGGGTTCCGTCGGTTTCGTACCAGCCACTGCTCCAGTCCATCTTGGCCTTCCCCTCCATCGCCAGGCGGAGTTCGCCTGTCTTGGAATCGAACGCCGCCGACGTTGAACCGATATCGATGAAATCATGCTCGCCCTTCCAATAATCGCGAAGCACGCGTTCGCGCGCTTCGCCGACGTGGTTAGCGAGCATGGCATTGGTTATGATCGCATCATCGCCGCGCAGGATCGTCTCTGCCCTGGCTGGCGCGGGCAGGGTGAGGCCGGCGCGCGCATCGATGTGAAGCGATTGCTCCTCCGTGGGTGTATCGAGCGGCGCCGGCATCATCCGGACTAGCGCTGCACTCGAGGAGGTTAGCGGCAAGCCCCATCCGAAGGCCGGTACGCGGAGCCGGTCCAGGCTGGTATCACCCGTTCGGGTGCCGTCCAGCCAATAGGTCCGGCCGCCGATCGTTGCCTTGACCAGAACGTGGTTGAACAACCCCACCATCGGAAGCCGCTCATCGAGCCCATCGCCGATGGCGGTATTGACCGCAACCGGCTCGGCTTGCACGCCCATCGCGTGGAGGAGGCCAAGCAGAAGCGCGGTCTTGGCTTTGCAATCGCCATATCGTCTCGACCAGGTTGTCTCGGCATCGGCCGGCACATAGCCGCCGGTGCCCATCGCCAGCGCAACATATCGAATCTTGTCTTGGACAAGGGCGAGCGCGGCCTCGGTCCGCACGATCGGATCGCTTGAAGCGCCCATTATGCGCTCCAGTTCCAACGGGAGCGGCCCTTGTCGGGGAAGCTCCGACGCCTTTTCATAGAGCGGCGCCATCAACTCTCCGATGTCAGCCCACGACGCAAAATCCGTCGCCTCGAAGACATGTCCCAGATTGTAGCGGAGCGGCGCTCCCTTGGTCACGACAACCGGCTCGACATTGTCGATTGAAAGCTCTGCCACCATGACGTTCCCCGTTTTCGCCGGTTTGACGGTGGGGAGGGTGGCGGACTGGCGGAACCGGATCGGCAACGATGTCGGCCATTGCATACGCAAGCGGGCGCGTTCGATCGGAATATCATTCCACATCGCGGCCTGTTGTTCGACATGCCCCTTCATGGTGGCATCGCTCGACGATACCGAGGCGGCAAATTCGAGCGTGTCGCCGACCTGCAAGTCATTCGGCTGGATGTTGGCTGTCAGAATGCCGTCGAGGGTGGCGCTTTCCAAGTTTTGCTCGCGCCGCATCACGGTGAAAGTCTGGCCCGACGCCAGTACATCGATGATGTGCTCGCCACGCCGGATCAAGAGCTTGTGAACGGTCAGAACATCGGTATCCGGCCTCCACGGGAAAGAAATGTTGCCGACGGCTAGCCCTTGCGGTGTTTGAATTTTGATCGCGACTTCGGAATAGATCGTTTGCCGGCCTGCTTCGAACTGCACCTGCTGATCGGATAGAAGAATGCGAACCGGTGCTTCGCTGGCCTTGACGGGGGCTTGGGTCGGCGCGACCGCTTTCACCCACGAAGGCGGCGGTCCGATGATCGG
>JAEMRT010000006.1:15147-32906 GCA_016463225.1 Sphingopyxis sp.
CTCATGCAAGCGGCAGCGAATATCGAGGCTGCGAGCGCCGAGCGGAAGCCTGCCGGCTGAAGGCAGGAAAAATGAGATATTGCCGCGACGCGCCCTGCAAAAGTTTTCGATCTGATGGCGCGACGGACGACTTGATTTTTCGCGCCGATCATCTTGGATTGCACAGACGGCGAGCCATATTCCGTTCGGGTTTTCATAATAGATTTCGCCTGTTGCGCCGTTTGACCGATGGCCTAGGCGTAGCGAGCAACCGCGAGAAACGCGATAGTGTTTCGGCGCCGAATTGATTGGGATTGATCTGACCTGCTCGCCGACGCGACGCAGGGGTTTCAGGCTGAAATCATGTTCTACCGCCTATGACGGACCATCTGGTTACCGGTGTTATTGTGCGCCAACGTCGGCTTTTATCGTTCGTTGGCCAAAAGCGGTCTGTCCGAGATCGGTCATAGTGAGCAGCAGACGATAGTTCCGATTTGGTCGTGATATTGGTCCGCAAGCGAACATTGTCTTAACGACCAAATGCCATCACATTGGAACGACCTGCTCGAGCTGCATGCCTGCAGACTTATGGCGACAGGAAAATATCGAAAATGCAGCCGATCCAGAGAACACAAGCATGGAGGCATGTTATGTCTCCGATCGCGCTCGTGTGTGCGATGCTGCTCGCTCCTATTTCCGAAGTATACGCCCAAAGCCGAGACGAAGAGGTTGCGGAGGGAGAGATATGCCTTCCCGTTCTGCGTGTTTGGAACGGCACGCCAGCCGAAGTCAAAGCCATCAAAGCGACGCCAATCCCTCTCAGTTTCAAGGAAGGGATCCAAGCTTGCGGAGGTCCTTTACGCGCCCGCGATCTGATTGATTGGCATCTCCGGTTCGGAACGGAGGAAACTGCGTTTGCAGCAGTCAATTATATTGCTGATCGGCACGCGGAGTACCGTCCTCAGGTGCGGAAAGCGGCGAAGGACATCGACCGCGTGATGGCGCAGATCGTAGAGGCGGCGCGGCGGTCAAACTCGGGGGCAGAAAAATCGGCAGACAAGCAGCAAATTCTGCTGACTGAAAAGCTGTATCGTCCCATGGCCCATCTCTCTTCTCCGCTAGAGGTGGCTGACATTGCCTTGTCGGCAGCGGATCGATTTAGCTCGACCCGCTTGAGGAATTTAGCATCGAGCTGGATTGATGAATATGACCAGCTCCGCGCAAAAATTGCCTTTCCCGGGACGGCGTCTGCCGCTGCGAAAGCTCGGTTTGACGAATTCACCACGGATGATGGCATGGATTTCATGCGGACCGAACTGCGCATTCGCGCCGCGTTGTTTGATGCGCAGCAAACTCTATCGTTCGAGGATGTGGCGCATGCCGTACGAATGGGGCAACAGCAGCGAACCGAAGGGCTGATGGCTGTCGCGGAAAATGCGTTCGAGGGGGGAACCGATTTTTGCGATCTTCCAGATTATGCTCCCCAAGTTGCCAAAGACGCCTGTGCCACAGGCAACTTCGAGAGACGCGCCAAAAGGCTTATGTATCTTGATGCGATAGCCACAGTTCTGAGCGGTGAATTTAGCCCGGCTGAGCGCTTTCTCGAGATCTATGATCGGGATCCGAAAAACAATGGCGATTGGGATACGCGGTGGACGGGTATTGATCCACGGATCGTAAAGTTGAAGGTCATCATGGCTGAAAGCCGCTATCGGAGCGCCGCCTCAGAATCCGGCGGCCCAGACATGGACGAGATGAGCTATGCGCTTGACGAACTAACAGCGGTGACTCGGTTGTTCAGCCCCGCCGAGGATCCTGTGGGATTTCGTAGAATTGCGCTGTCAGCTCTTCATAAGGATCAGGAATTGATCATGCTCGCGGTGAACGCCGGCGACAAGCCTTACAGCCGATTTGCACCGACAATGTCTCTCTATCGCGTAGTGCTTTCACGGCTTGACGACATCGCTTCAGGTAGCATCAGCGGCCTCCCACCTGATCAAAACGCCTTAATCGCGAACGTCAGCTTTCTGCCCTTACGCTCCCAATAGCGGCTGGTCTCAAACCGGCCACCATCAGCGGCGCAGATTCTTTCGGAGTCCGCTTTCCAGTTACCTGACAGAATGTTCATCGGAATGAGGCGCGGCAACCGCCACCAGCTCCCTCGCCGCAAGCCATGGTTCAATGCGCCGGAGTGCTTCTTCGACCAATTCGGTGGAGACGGCGAAACTGAGGCGGATGAAGCCGTTGCCATCAACCGGATCGAAATCCAACCCGGGCGCCAAGGCGACTCCCGTATCACGCAATAGGGCTTCGCAGAAGGCGAGACTGTCGTTTGTGAGATGGCCGACGTCCGCATAGATATAGAAGGCCCCATCGGGCGGTGCGATCCGGCGCAGCCCCATTCGCGGAAGTGCCGTGAGCAGGAGCTCGCGGTTGCGCGCATAGGTATTCAGATGGCCCTCCAGCTCTTCGCGGCAATCGAATGCTATCAGGCCTGCATGTTGGGCGAGGGAGGGCGGCGTCAGAAACAGATTGCCCATTCGGGCGCGCGCCGCGTCGATCAGTGTTTGCGGAACGATGAGCCATCCAAGGCGCCAGCCCGCCATGCTGAAATATTTGGAGAAGCTGTTGACGACCAGCGCATTGGGCGCGTGCTGCAGCATGGTTTCCGCGGGACGCGTATAGCTGAGCCCGTGATATATCTCGTCCGAAACGAGCGCGATGCCGCGGCGCTTACAGACGTCCGCCAACGCCTTGAGTTCCTCTGGCGGGATGATCGTTCCCGTGGGATTGGCCGGGCTGGCGATGATCAGCCCTTCGGGTGCGGGGTCCAGGCGTTCGACCGCTGCAGCCGTGATCTGGAACCGCTCGGCTTCGCCGCAAGCGAGTTCGACCGGGACGAGATGAAGCGCCTTGAGGGTGTTGCGATAGGCCACATAACCCGGACGCGCGAGAGCGACCCTGGCGCCGGGTAGGAAGAGGCAGGACAGCGCGAGAACGGCACCGCAAGTGAGTATGACCCGTTCGGGATCAACCGCGACGCCATAGGCTTCGCCGTAGTGCGCCGCGATCCGCGATTTGAGCCCCGGACTCTCCCAATAGCCCAAGCCGTCGGCATCCAAAATACGATGCGCCGCCGCGATAGCGGCCGCGGGCGCACCGGTCGAGGGTTGGCCGAATTCCATATGAATTACCGACCGCCCCTCGGCCCGAAGCCGATGCGCGAGGCGACTGATGGCGATGGCGTGGAAGGGATCGATTTTGACCGGCACTGCGACCTTGCTCCGCTTGTACGATTGCAAATATATCATGCGGGATTGTCGGCTACACCATTGCGGTCTCTACCATAAAGGCTTCGCACTGTATGCGCGTCAGACGTTGGGGCATGGGTGACGTAATATGTTGCCGCTCCGTGATCCGGTCGGCTGTCCCTTGGCGAGCGCGACGACGCCGTTGACGATCACGTCGCCGATGCCGTCGGGCGCTGCCGTCGGCGCCTCATAGGTCGCGCGGTCCTTGATCGTCGCAAGATCGAACACGACGACGTCGGCCCGCATGCCTGCGCGCAGCAATCCGCGATCGGCGAGGCCCAGCCGCTGCGCCGGCCAGCCGGTCATCTTGCGGATCGCGTCGGGCAGCGTCAGCACCGGGCGTGCCTGCGCATATTCGGCGATAATACGTGGAAAGGTGCCGTAGGAGCGCGGGTGCGGCCGCCCCACGGTTTTCGGATCTGCCGTGCTGTCCGCGGCCGCGGCGTCGGTACCGACGCTGACCCAGGCCTGTTTCATCGCAAGGTCGACGTCCTTATCGTCCATCATGAAATAGAGCGCCGAAGCGCGCGCTGGAAGCGCGGCGAGCCAGATGTCCCAGGCGGCGTCGGCGGGATCCTTGCCCAGCGCCTTGCCAATGTCGGCGAAATTCTGGCCGTTGAAGGGCGTATATTGTTCGCTATGCGCGTTCCCGAGCACAACGTTCGTCCATCCTCCCGAGGCGTGGACGAGGTTCGACCAGTCGGCCTGCGGTCCGGCCGCGAGCTCTTTCTTGAGCTGCTCGCGCACCGCGGGGTCGCGCAGGGCCGCGTGTGCGGCTTCGCGGCCCTTGGCGAACACATGCGTCGGTATGGTCACGTCGAGCCCGGTACCCCCGGCGCGATAGGGATAGATGTTCGCGCCAATGTCGAGGCCGCGTGTCCGCGCCGCCTCGATCCGGGCGATTGCCTGCGGCATCAGCTTGCCCCAGAGCGGCGCGTAGGCGGCCTTGATGTGAAATATCTCTACCTTGGCGCTGCTGCGTTCGCCGATTTCGACGGCCTCGTCGATCGCGGCGAGCAGCTTGTCGCTCTCGTCGCGCATGTGGGTCGCATAGAAGCCGCCGCACTTGCCGGGGATTGCCGCCAGCCGCGCCAGATCGCTCGTCGCCTGAAAGCTGGCGGGCGAATAGATGAGTGCTGACGAAATGCCGAAAGCGCCCGTCTTCATCGCGGTACGCACTTCGTCCTCCATCGCGCTGAGCTGCGCTTCGCTCGGCGCGCCCGCGCTGTCGCCCATGACCTTCACGCGCGCTTGGACCGCGCCATAATAGGTACCGAAATTGACCGCGATGCCCTGCTTCTCGAGCGTCGAGAAATATTTCGCTAACTCGCCGGCCGGAACCGCGGTGCCGCCTTCGCCCGCGATCAGTGTGGTCACACCCATGTTGAGCTTGTTCACCGCCGATCCGTCGCGCAGCAATGTCCGCCCCGACTGGTCGAGCATGTCGATGAAGCCCGGCGAGACATAGCGCCCGCGCGCATCGATTTCCTGCTTGCCTTCGCCCGCGATCACGCCGACCTGCGCGATGCGTCCGTCCTTGATCGCGACATCGGCGGTGATCCAGGGATTGCCCGCACCGTCGAGCACGCGCCCACCGCGAATGACGATGTCATACGTTGCTGGCGGCGGCGCGGCCGCGCCCCCCAGCAGCAATGCGGCAAAGGCAAGTGCGAACGGCCGGGTCATGTGGAAATCTCCCTGATTGTCAGTCCTCGACGTACAGATATTGCGTCTGCTGGCCGTCGCTGATTGCGAGCGTCCGCTTGCCGTCCTTCGTACCAACGAGCGCATCGACGCCGATGCTGCCGGGACCGACTGAGACGATTGAGACGCTGTCGTCGGCATTCTTGCGGGTCGCAAGCGGCCCCTCGACGAAGCCGGCCTTGATCCATTTCTGGCCGTTCTTTTCGCTGATCGTGATCTGGCCCACCGTCGGGTCGCGATAATGACCGGCGAGGCCCGCCAGCACCGCGGCGTCGCCCGGATAGGTCAGCCGTTCGCGCTTCGCTTTGGCCTGCGCCGCGATCCGCGTCGCGGCCGCGGTGACGTCGCGCGCGGCCTCGGGCTGGCCGTCGTAGAGGATTTCGAGCAGACGGCGGAGCGTCGGCGCGAGCATCGACGCGCCCGGATCGCTGTTGACTAGGATCACGAGGCCGACGCCAGACTCGGGAAGCGCAAACCAGTTGCTGTGATAGCCGACCAGCGTGCCGCCGTGGGTCACGACCTGCAGCCCGAGGCATCGCGCTGGAACAGCCCCATGCCGTACCAGCTGTCGGGTCCGACCTGTACGCCCTTCTCGCGCCGCGCGAGCAAATTGGCCTCGCTCACGACGCGCTTGCCGTCGAGCATGCCCTTGCCCAGTTCGAGCTGGACATAGCGCACCATGTCGGCGGTGGTGGAGAAGGCGGCGCCCGCGGGCCGATAGGGGTAAGGCGACCAGTTGAAGTCGTTCGACATCAGCGTCACCTTGCCATCGATGTCGAGGCCGTGCGGTGCCGCCCAATTGCCGGCCATGCCCTCGGCATAATCGAACGTGCTGTCCTTCATGCCGAGCGGCCCGAAGACCTTTTCTTCCATCGCGCGGTCATAGGCAGCGCCGAACTCCATCTTCGGGTAGAGGATATGCCCGCCGACATAACCTGCCGCCGAGGCGAGTTGATTGTTATACTGGAACAGGTCGCCGAACTTGCTGGTCGGCATCGTCGCGGCAAGCTGGGTAAAGGTGTCCGCGGCGGGCTGGCCCTTGTCGGCGAGGATGAAGCCGAAGTCTTTGCGCGGCAGGCCGGTGCAGGCGCAGATCAGATGCTTGACCAGCACCGACTTAGTGACCTCGTCATTGCCGAGCCGGAATTCGGGATAAAGATCGACGACCTTCTCGTCCCAGCGCAGCTTGCCTTCGTCGGCGAGCGTCGAGAGGAGCAGGGTGGTCATCCCCTTGGTGTTCGACGCGATCATGAACTTGGTGTGCTCGTCGACCTTTTCGGGCGAGCCGAGCGCGCGGACGCCAAAACCGCCCTGCCACAATATCTTGCCGTCATCGATCAGGGCAAAGCCGACGCCGGGCACCTGAAGCTCCTGACGGCTCTGTTCGACAAAGTCGGTGAGCAGCTTGATGCGCTCGGGGGTGAGCTCGTGCGCGGTCTTGCCGGCAAAGCTTTCCTTTCGGAAGCCCGCCGGACGCAGGCTTTGAGCGACCACTGACATGGCGGCCGAGCGTTTGGCGGCCGTCCCCGCCGAACCATCGATGACCAGAACCGTCCAGGCAGAGCCCTTGCGCAGCGCTGTCGCCGAGCGCGCGGCGCGCTCGGTCGGCAGCGTGTCATAGGCAAAGCCCACCCGTTCGTCCCAGCCGTCGGCCGGGGGCGCGGCGGTGCTGGTGCGCAGCGTCGGCGCCGCGCCGGGGCGGATGACCGCCCAGGCCTTTGCCGCCGCGTCCGTCGCGTCGGTGGCGGCGCCGATTTCGGCGACCATGATGCGCAGGTCCCCCTCGGGCGAGGTGAAGATGAGCGCGGAGCCCTGTCTCGATGCCGTCCAGTCCTTGGGCTGGACATATTGCACGCCGCTGGCGAACTGGCCTGGGGTATCGGCCGCGACGGTCTGCGCAAGGGCGGCGACGGGGGCGCAGGAGAGTGCAAGGGCGATCAACAGCTTCATAGTGGCTTCTCCTCAGGGCTGGACGAAATGGTAAAGAACATGCGGCTGCGACGTGAAGGACAGGCGCCAACGCCCTTCGGCACCGTGGAACAGCAATTGCTCATATGGACCGCCCGCGCGCGCGCCGGTCACCTGCTCGAACCGCATCGGCCCGACGCGTTCCCAATAGGTCGTCTTGCCGTCGTTGGTGATCGTGACCGCATTCGCACCTGCCGCGGCGATCTTCAGGTCGCGTTCGGGGTTGGCCGGGCGCGTATAGTCGCGCCGGTTGCCGCGATAGGCGCCGAGCGGCAATGTCTCGTCGGCGGGTGCGGCCATGCGCGGCGCGGGCGCGACCGGGAACAACCGGCCGATCAGCGCTTCGGTCAGCTCGGTGCGCCCCCCATAACTGCCCTGACCGCCGGTCTCGGAGATGAAAAAGCCCAGGCCAGCTTCGGGCGCCAGGATCATGTTCGAATGGAAATCGCCGGTGTTGCCTCCATGACCGACCATGCGCGGGCCTTTTCCGCGAACGACGAAAAATCCGTGCGCCATGCCCGGCATGCCTGGGGCGTTGGCGACCGAGTCGGTCATCAGCAATTTGACCGACGCGGGCTTCAGGATGCGCGCCTTGCCCAGCGCGCCGCCGTTCATCATCGCCATCATGAAGCGCGCCATGTCGGACCCGCTGCTTGTTCCCGATCCGGCGGGCATCACCGGGCTGAACAGCTCGAACGGATCGGCGATCAGCCGGCCGTCCTTGAACTGATAACCGGTAGCCATCCGCGGCGCGAGCGCGGCAGGCAGTGGTTCGCGAAAGGTCGTGGAATCCATGCCAAGCGGCGCAAAGATATGCTTCTCGACATAGTCGGGAAAGGCCTCACCCGATACGCGCTCGACGATATAGCCTGCGAGCACCGAGCCGTAATTTGAGTAAGATGTCTCGGTCCCCGCCTGCCAATGGCGCGTCGGTATATGCGTCTTCATCCATTCGATATAGGGGGTGATCTTGTCGGGCGTCGGGGCAGTCAGCCCGCCGACGTCGCTCATCCCGGGTGTGTGCGACAGCAGGTCGCGCACGCGGATCTGCTTGCCTTCGAATTCGGGAATCTTGAAATCCAGATAGCGGTTCACATCGGCGTCGAGATCGACGCGGCCTGCCTCGACCTGTTGCAGCAAGGCTGACCAGGTGAACATTTTGGAGACCGATCCCGGCCGGAACAGCGTCTGCTCTCCGTCCACTGCAATCCCCTTGTCGACATCGGCAAATCCGTAACCGCGCGAGAAAAGAACTTTATCGCGGTAAACGACAGTGACGACGGCGCCGGCGACTTCGCGGGTCGCGATCTGTTGCGCCATCACGCCATCGACGAAATCGGCAAGCCCTCCGATCCGGTCCTGCGGAATGCTGTAGGTGGCTTCGGCGGCGGACTGCGCCATGGCGGCGGAAGTCAGGGCGATTGAGCCGAGCAGCGCGGCGGCAAGGGCGGTACGGCGCAGGGCCGGAAAACGGGTCATGCAAGTCTCCGTAAAATCGTTGGATGTCGCGCGAGTCATGCGAGGCAGCTGTCGACGAGCGCAGCGAAGGCGGGGCCGCCACGCATCGGGTCCGCCACGGGCAGTCCGAGCCGGCGGCTTTCGTCAGCCATCAGGTCGGCTGCTTCGGTCTCTCCCATCGCGGACGTGTTAAAGGAAAAGCCGGCGCAACGGATCGCGGGATTGGTCCGGCGACCGAGCGCCAGGGTGAGTTCGACAATCTCTTCGATGCTTGTCAGTTTATAGCCCGCAGTGCCAATCATCTCGGACCGGCCGGGTTCGTGACAGACAACGAAGACATCAGGCTGGCTGCCGTGGAGCAGGCCCAGCGACACGCCGGCGTAGGCGGGGTGAGTGATCGCGCCTTGACCCTCGATCACGTCCCAATGGCCGATCGCCGCGTCGGGTGACAAAATCTCTGCCGCGCCCGCCTCGAAGTCGGAGATGACCGCATCCATGGGGATGCCGCCGCCCGCGATCATGATGCCGGTTTGTCCCGTCGCGCGGAAATCGACATCGAGACCGCGCCGCGCAAAGGCGCCTGCGAGCGCAAGCGCGGTGTATTTTTTGCCGAGCGCGCAATCGGTGCCAACCGTTAGCAACCGCTTCCCGTTGCGTTTGCGTCCGTTGGCAATGGGGATTTGCGCGGGCGGCACCCGCACGTCGATGAGCTGGCGGCCGAGTCGCTGCGCGGTTGCGGCCAGCTCCGGGATGTCGGAAAGGCGCATATGCATGCCTGCGATCAGGTCGAGGCCGGCTTCCAGCGCGTCGACCAGCGAAGCCCGCCAGCTTGCCGGGATGACGCCGCCGGGATTCGCGACGCCGATCAGCAAGGCGCGCGCGCCGCGCGCGCGCGCTTCCGCCGCGGTCATTTTGTCCAGCCCGATGGTGACGGTGGCGCCATCGAGCCGGATTTCGCCGACACATTTTTCGGCCGCCCAGTCGCGCAGCCCGAACGCGGTCTTGGCATAGCCCGCGATCGTCACGTCGCCGAGAAAAAGGACATAGGGCTGTGGCAGTACCAGAGTGCCCACCATTCGTTCCGCTGGCGCGTTCATCAGCCGCCCCATGTCGCGGTCAGCAGCCGCTGGAAATTGCCGCCGAGGACAGCGCGGATGTTGGCGTCGGAATAGCCCCGGCGGATCAGTTCTTCGGTCAGATCGAACATTTTGAGCGGGTGATCGAAGCCGTCGATGTCGATTTTTTCACGGAACGCGTAGCTGTCCTTATAGGCGCCGCGCAGCATCTTGTTCATCTCGGGCGACGTGTCGTCATAGCCATAAAGGTCGGCATCGGTCCCGATGCCGACATGGTCGATACCGACCAGCTTGACGACATGATCGATATGGTCGGCGTAATTCACGATCGTCGTAGGGTCGGTCTTGCTGACGAAATTGCGGACCCCGGTGATGCCCATCACCCCACCCTTCGCCGCCATCGCCTTGATCGCCGCGTCGGTTTTGACGCGGGGGTGATCGATCAGGGCGCGGCAGTTACTGTGCGTGATCGAAATGGGTTTTTTCGAAATCTCGATGGCATCGAGCGTCGTGCGGTCGCCGCTGTGCGAGACGTCGACGAGCATGCCGACCGCGTTCATCGCCTCGATGATCGAAACGCCAAAGTCGCTGACCCCGCCATCGACACGATCGGTCGATCCCGACCCGATCCGGTTCTGCGAATTATAGGTCAGCTGCGCGCAGCGCTGCCCCAGCTCGTAAAAGCTTTTCACGTCGGCGGGGCGCAGGAAATGATCGGCATTCTGCAGGCCCATGATCACCGCGACCTTGCCATCTTTTTTTGCGTCGAGAATATCAGCGAACGTATCGACACCGGTCAGCACGTCGCTGTTGCGCGCGACATAATTGCCCCAGATCGCGAAGAAGCTCAGCGCTTGCTCCTTCGCCGTCGGACCTCCGATGCCGACGGCATGGTGAATCGCACTGAGTCCGCTGGCGCGAAAATCGGCGGCCATCTGCTCGCTCATCGGCTTGGCGTAAAACGACGGATCGAAATCGATTTTGATCGGCGCGAGCATGTCGACGATCACCGAACTTTTGACGAGCTCGACCGCGCGCTTTGAATAGGTTTTGCCGCTGAACGGGCTGACCTGAAATGCGGCCCGCGCGATATGGGGGGCGGCGAGCGCCGCACCAGCGACGGCGCACAGCGCCTGACGACGAGACAATTGCATGGAAGCTCCCCCTATGATGTTTTCAAATCAGGATCATATAATCCTAATCAGAAACATCAAGCGGATTGATTCACCGCACCACCGGCAACTCGACATAGGACAGGTGTCCCTGCCCGTGATGGACGATGTTGTCGGCGATCTGTCCCTTGCTCTCGGTCTCGTTGGCGCCGCCGGTGTTGAGGTTGCGCACGAACTTGGGAAAGTTCGACGACGTCACTTCGATGCGGATGCGATGCCCCTTGCCAAAGCGGATGCTGGTCGCGATCGGCGACGGTTTGATCGTATAAACCTGGCCCGGCTGCATCATCGCCGGTTTGTCGAAACCGTTCCGGTAGCGGGCCCGAAAGATCGTATCGCCGATGATCCAGGCGGTGCCATCTGGCGCGACATCGACCAGCTTCACCGCGAAATCGGTGTCGGGGGCGCTGGAGGAAACCTGAAGCACCGCGTCGACAAAACCGCTGACCTCGACTGCATTTTCTAGCGGTTCGCTCGAATAAACGAGCACATCGTTGCGAGCCTCTACACCACGCTGATCGAACGCGCCGGGAATCACGATCCCGCCGTTGCAGCAATCGCCGCCGCCGACCGTGGGCACGGGGTTCATCGGATCGTAGCGGAAACGATCGGCGGTCCCGGTGCTCGGCGCGGCCGCAACCAATTTGCCCCCGCCATAGAGACTGTTCGCATCGCCGTTACTGCTGAGGTAGAAGCGGAGCGGGCGGACATTCTTCGGCGGCCAGCTCTCGCTGTCCTTCCACTGGTTTGCGCCCATCGCGAAATAGCGAACATGCGGCGTTGAATCGGGGAACGCCTTTTTGTTACCCTTCAGCCAGCGATCGAACCAGCCGAAGACCGCGCCATCGACGTCGAAGCTGGTGTCGCCCATCGAACGCTCGCCGACGATTGTGTCCTTGCCCAGCTTTGCATAGCCGCAGTGCGTAACGGGCGCGATGACGGTATATTGATTGGCGGCCGCCTCCACATCATCGGTGCTTGCGCGCGCGTGATTGAACAGCTCGAGATTAGGGCCGATCGACACGTCGTACCAACTGTTGAACCACAGCGCGGGTACGCCCCAGCCCATGTCATCATGATAAAGACCGCCTTCGCGCCAAGCGGGATCGGCGGGCGTGCGGGCAATCAGGGTGTCGAACGTCTGCGGCGGTTCACCCAGGCTGGAAAGCAGGTCCGCGACGGGCAGCGATTTGATGTGCTTGGCCCAATCGACCGATGGCTTGGTCGCGGCGAGGTCATTGTTGAGCGTCGCGCGTGCGCGCGTCGCTTCGTCGATGTCGGCAGGAAGCTGGGCGCGGACCGGATTGTCGACGCCATAGAGCCAGACGAAGAACAGACTGCGCGGTACGCCGCCGGTGTACCAATTGCCTTGTTCCTGAAACCGCCCGACCTTGCCGATCCCGGCGCCTGCCGCCATCGGCACCATCGCCGCGTGCGCAGGATGGTTCTGCGCGGCGAGCGCGAGTTGCCATTCGGCCGAGGACGAGCAGCCGAGTGTGCCGATCTTGCCGTTTGACCAGCCCTGTGCCGCGATCCAGCTCAGCGTATCGTATCCGTCGGTCTGGGGCTTGCCGAGAATTTCGTACTTGCCTTCGGAAAAATACCGCCCGCGTTCGTTCTGGACGATGAAGATATAGCCCCGCCGTACCGCCTCGATCGCATAGCGCTGCGACGATCCGCGCAGCTTGTGCTCGTTGTAAGGCGTCTTCCACAGGATCACCGGCAGGCGGCCCCGGGCATTTTTGGGCGTGTAGATGTTGGTCGATAGCCGCACCCCGTCGCGCATCGGCACCATTACGGCGATCCGCGAATCGGCGTTGGCGGTGAGTTCGGTCTCCAAGGCCTGCGGGGCGTATTTCGACAGATCCTGTGCCGATGCCGACGGCGCCGCGATAGCGGCTAGGCATAAAATCAGCGACGAGCGCATGCGCGACATCAGCAACTCCGTCATCCCGGTTTTCGGGTCCGATTCGACACCGAAGGCTTAAAGACCGCAACGCAGGCTCCTTGTCAATTATGGGCCGATTTTCTCACAAGAGAAATATGTTGTCCTGAATAGGACATTATGGCAGTTTCTTGAAACAGGCATGGGGTCGGCCGCCAACGAGCGGCCAAGCACAAGGGGCGGATGATATGCGTAAAGATAGTGACAAGGCCGGATTCCGGTTCGCTCGGGGTAGCAGCAGCGCGGCGCTGGCCATCGGTTTGATGCTCGCAATGCCGGCAGCGGCGCAGACGGCGTCAGAGACGGCGGCTACGACAGACGAAGAGATCCTTGTCACGGGATCGCGAATCGCACGCGCGGGGTATGATCAGCCGACACCCACCACGGTGGTTGGCGAGGATGAATTGCGCCTGGGCGCGCGTCCGAACATCCAGCAGGTTCTGAACGACCTTCCCCAAATCCGTCCCACGACCACGCCGAGCGTATCGAACGGCAATACCTCGACCGGCACCGCGCCCGTCGACATGCGTGGCCTCGGGTCCAACCGGACGCTGGTGCTGCTCGATGGCCGCCGCTTCGTGGGCGAGGGCAATCTGAATTTCATTCCGACCAACCTGGTCGAGCGCGTCGAGGTTGTGACCGGCGGTGCTTCGGCGGCCTGGGGTTCGGGCGCGGTCGCGGGCGTCGTCAACATCATTCTCGACAAGGATTATGACGGACTGTCGATTGGCGGAAATGTGGGTACATCGTCGCGTGGCGACGGGTTCCGCTATGGCTTTGATGCGAAATTCGGCACCAGCTTTGCCGATGGACGCGGTCAATTCATCATTGGCGGGGAATTTGTCAAAGACGCCGGCGTGATCGATCGGAGTACCCGGCCGAATCTCAACAGCCCCGATTTCATCCCGTCGGGTACCGGGTCGGAACTGGTTCGCGACGTGAACTTCGGGAACGTCACACTGGGCGGTCTCATCACCAGCGGGGTCCTCGCAGGGCAGACCTTCAACCCCGACGGCACGCTGCGCGCTTTCCGCCGCGGCACCAGCGTCGGTGCGGGCGCCTTTCCGCTCCGGATGGTCGGCGGCGAGGATGGCATCAATCTGTACGACACGATTCCCGTAGCATCGCCGTTCGAGCGGCTGAGTACCTATGCCCGGCTAAGCTATGAGGTGGGCGATGCGACCTTCTGGGTCGATGGCAGCTATGCCCGCGCGCTGTCGAACGCCCCGTTTTTCGGCGACTATACGGTCGGGGGGGCGCTCGGTCTGCCCTATTTGACGATCCAGGCCAACAACCCCTATTTGTCCACCGCGATCCGCGATCGGCTCGCCGCCGCGGGCGAGACCAGCTTCACCTTCGGACGCTATTTCAACGACATTTTACAATTGCAGTTCCGCGGCCTGCGCGTCAGCAAGGAAGCCGCAATTGGCGTCGACGGGACGTTCGGCAGCGGCTTCCGTTACAAAGCGTGGTACAGCCATGGCGAGGTCGACAGCGAACAGGCAATGGGCAACTCGCGCTTGGTCCGGCAATTCAACAATGCGGTCAACGCTGTGTCGAGCGGCGGACAAATTGTCTGCGGCATCAATGCCGACGCCAACCCCGCGAACGACGATGCCGCGTGCCGACCGCTCAATCCCTTTGGGGCATTGAACGCGTCGCCCGAAGCGCGCGCCTATTTCACGGGAACGCAGCAAGCCTTCGGAACGACCAAGCTCGATTCTGCCGGGGCCGAGATTCAGGGCGATCTCTTTTCCTTGTGGGCTGGTCCGGTGACCTTGGCGCTTGGCGCGGAGGCGCGATGGGAGGAACAGATCTCGTCGCGCGACGATTTCACGGTAGCGAACGCCAGCAACTTCGGCATTCTCGTCTTTTCGACGCCGACTTCGGGTGGGTTCAACGTCAAGGAAGCGTTCGGCGAACTCCTGCTGCCGCTGCTCAAACTTGAAAATGCGGTCGAAATCGACCTTAGCGGTGCGGCGCGCTATTCTGACTACAGCACCAGCGGCGGTATCTGGACATGGAAAGCTGGCGGCACCGCTCGCCTGTTCAACGATCTGCTGCTGCGGGCGACACGTTCGCGGGATATTCGCTCGCCAAGCGTCGGTGAACTTTTTGCGGTCCGCTCAATCAACATCGGGCCGCTCAACGATCAGGACAGGGCTGGTCGGGCCGCAGCCAACCCGGCCTATAATCCGACGCCCTCGACCGTCACGAGGTTCACCGGCGGCAACCCCGATCTTGTGCCCGAAGTGAGCTATACGACGTCAATCGGCGCGACCAATTCGCCGTCTTATCTGCGCGGTTTCAGCGCCTCGGTCGACTATTACAAGATCAAGATCACGGGTGCGATCACGGCGCTGAACGGATCGAACCTGACGCTCGCTTGTGTCCGTGGAAGTGCCGCAGCCTGTGACCGTATCACACGCGATGCCACGGGAACGGTCGTGCAGGTCGCCGCCAACCAGCAGAATATCGCGAGCTTCGAGACCAGCGGGTTCGACATGGAGGCATCCTATCTTACCAGCCTGTCGAATGTCGGCGCTGGCCTGCCAGGCAGCATCCGCATTCGTGCGCTGGCGACTTATGTCGACAAGCTGGTGTTCGATACGGGGCTCAGCCGAGTCGAGACAGCGGGCGACGTCGGAGACTCGGTCCTGCGCGCCACGCCCAAATGGCGCGGAACGCTCAGCGCAACTTATGAGGATGCCAACTTCGGCTTCGACCTTCGTGCCCGCTACATTGACGGGGGTAATTTTGACCGAACGCGCACGACCCTGATCAACAACAAGATCGCTTCGCGCACCTATGTCGATATCGGAGCACGGTTCAAGGTCGACGATCGCTTCATGCTGTTCGGCAACGTCAACAATGTTTTCGACCGCAAGCCGCCGCTGATCACCGTCAACAGCACCTTGTACGACGTCGTCGGCACATATGTGACCGTCGGCGCGCGGGTCGATTTCTAGCTCCGTCGGCAACCAACCGTTTGAGACAAATATCCAAGCCAATCGCCTCGCAGAGGGTCGGGGGAGCGGGTAGCGGGCAGCGTCCCTGCTAATCGTTCACCGCTTCCCTGCGGGCGTCGGAATTTCTTGCGGACAAGGCAGGCAAGTTTTGCCGCATATAACCCGAACCGACCGCGGCGCGGCGCCCGCCCGAGTCATCGCGTTGAAAACTCGCCAGCGAAGAGGCGGGCGAGATACCTATGCTGCGGCCGCTTTGCCCTTATCGGCAGATGGCGATGTACCGCGGCACGAGTTCGACGCGATCGGTGATCAGCTTCGTATGTCGTCGTTCGACGACTCCCTGACTGATCTCGGCTTTGGCGATCGGATGGCGGTAGCCAAATAATGCGGCTTAGACGGTGGCTTTCAATTTTTCATTGGGTGTGAGCAGCCAATGATCGCTGACAGCGCGAATGTCCGCTTCTCACGATCTTCGCCCGGAAGGTGACTGTCTCCAACCGGCCATTCCCTGCGCTTCAATCTGACCGGTTTCGTGTAGGTCGAACGCTACCGGCGTCATGCCAGCCTGACCAAGATTTTCGAAGGAAGCTCGGAGATCCAGCTTGGGATCATATCTGACAGCATTTTCGGCAAAGCTTGGGGAGTATGGGAGAGACCCGCTATTCGCGGTTATCCTGCATCAGTTTCAAGGCTGCGCGCCAATCTGGACATTCGCGACCGCTCTACTTATATACCAGCCGTTATGGAAGTCGACTCCCTTCCCGCCATCAAAGGCCGGCCGCGCGAATTCTGCGTCGATGCGGCGCTGGCGGCGGCGCTGCGCGTCTTCTGGTCGAAAGGCTATGAAGGCGCATCGATGGCCGACCTCACCGAAGCGATGGGGATTACCAAGCCCAGCCTCTATGCTGCGTTCGGCAACAAGGAGGCGCTCTTCAACAAGGCGCTCGACCTGTATGAGCGCGAAAAGACCGATTATATGCGCGCCGCGCTCGACGCGCCGACCGCGCGCGGGGTGGCCGAGCGGCTGATGTACGGCGCGCTCGATATGTACAGCTGCCCTGAAAACCCGAACGGCTGCTTGGGGGTGATCAATTCGGTCGCTTGCGGCGCCGAGGCCGAGTGTATCCGCGACGCCGTCGTGGCGCGCAGTGCGGCCGCGAAGCACGCGATGCTCGAACGTTTTACGCGGGCCAAGGATGAAGGCGATTTTCCGGGCGACGTCGACCCCGCCGGGCTCGCGGCGTTCCTGACTGCAATGAACCAGGGCATGGCGGTCCAGGCCGGCGCCGGCGCAACCCGCGCCGAACTCGAGCGGCTGGTCGAAACCAGCCTGAAACTATGGCCGGGGCGCTAGTAGAATTATTTTTACTACCCGGTACAGAATGCGCTTGACGCAGCGCACCATAACTTATATACCACTCAGTATACAAAGATAGGCTCTCCCCCGAGACCGGCCGCCGCGTGGCAAAGATCATGCGGCGGCCGGATTCACCATCCAGAGTATTTTCCCGGGAGCGGGTCCTGTTCCGGTCGGTGCCCTTTGGCGCTCGTCCGCAATAAATAACAGGGAGCCGGCGCGCGCATAGGCATGCGAGCGACCGGAGGCGGTCGTCCTCTTCGCAGAGGGCCGCCTGGCAACGAGAAATATTTTGAGACCGAACCGAAGGCGCGCGCTTTCGGTGCTGCGAACCCTTGCGCCCCGCGCGCAGCCGAACCGACTGAAGAGAAGAGGGCACCCCATGACCGTCCACACCCCGATCGAAAAGCTCGACCCCGCCGATGCCAAGGTCCGCCGCGAGCTTAAAACCCTCCTCCGTCCGGCGCGCGGCCGCCGCGCCGCGTGGATCGGCGCGTTTCTGGCGCTGATCGTTGGCGCCTGGTGGCTGCTCAGCGAGGGCGCCCCGCAAGCCGCCGCCGCGCCCGCCCCGGTGCTGACCGTCGCCGCGCCGATCGCGCGCGATGTGACTTTGTGGGATGAATATATCGGCCGCTTCGAGGCGAGCAAGGCGGTCGAGGTGCGCCCGCGCGTCTCGGGCGCGATCACCGCGGTCCACTTCATCGACGGCCAGATCGTCCGTCAGGGCCAGCCGCTCTTCACCATCGATGCGCGCCCGTATCGCGCCGCGCTTGCCGAGGCGCGCGCCTCGGCCGCCAGCGCACGCAGCGATCTGGCGCTG
>JAEMRT010000006.1:32916-131778 GCA_016463225.1 Sphingopyxis sp.
CTCTGCGACACCGCCTCGACCGCGCCGGCCGCCTTGTCGAGGTCGAGGCGGTGTCGCAGAGCGAGATCGACCGGCTGCGTGCCCGCGTCAACGCGGCAAATGCCGCGCTCGCCGGGGCCGACGCCCGCATCGCGGCGCGGTCGCTCGATGTCGAATTCACCATCGTGCGCGCGCCGCTCAGCGGCCGCATCTCGGACCGCCAGATCGACGCGGGTAACCTCGTGTCGGCCGGTGATGCTGGCGGCACGTTGCTCACCACGATCAACGCGATGGACCCCATCTACTTCAGCTTCCAGGGCTCCGAAGCCCTGTTCCTGAAGGCCAAGCGCGCCGCCGCCGAACAGGGCGCGACCGTCGAGGTGCGTTTGCAGGACGAAAGCGATTATCGCTGGAAGGGTCAGCTCGACTTCACCGATAACGGCCTCGACCCGCGTTCGGGCACGATCCGCGCCCGCGCCAGCTTTGCCAACCGCGACATGTTCCTGACCCCCGGCATGTTCGGCAACATGCGGCTGTCGACCGGCCAGACGGCGCGCGCGCTGTTGATCCCGGCGGCTGCGGTGCAGACCGATCAGGCGCGCAAGATCGTTTATGTCGTCGGCAAGGACGGCACGGTCGCGGCGAAGCCTGTCGAGCTTGGCCCCGAAGTCGATGGCCTGCGCGTCATCCGCTCGGGGCTAACCCCGACCGACCGGGTCGTCATCACCGGATATCAGTTCGCACGGCCCGGCACCAAGGCGGTGACCAAGGCCGGCAAAATAGCCGCGACGGCGGAGAAGTCGGCTGCCGCTGCGGTCGAACCGGTGTCGGCGCAAGCGAGCTTCACGCGGTAGTTTACCATAGACCCCTCTCCTTCGGTTGAGGGGTCGGGGTGGGGGCTTTGCGGTGTCCCCCAAGGCCGATGGCCCCCACCTCGCTGCGACCAGGAGAACGCTCCCGGGTCTCGCTGCCCCTCCCCGGAAGGAGAGAGGCTAGTCAAAACGGTTTTTCAGACAGGGGCTCTCCCATGCGCCTATCCCGCTTTTTCATCGACCGGCCGATCTTTGCTGCCGTGCTCGCCGTCATCATCACCATTGTCGGTGCGGTCGCCTATATCGGCCTGCCGGTCTCGCAATATCCCGACATCGTTCCCCCGACGGTGACCGTGACCGCGACCTATCCCGGCGCCTCGGCCGAAACCGTTGCCGACACGGTGGCGGCGCCGATCGAGCAGGAAATCAATGGCGTCGACAAGATGCTCTATATGAGCAGCCAGTCGACCGGCGACGGCGTCGTGACGATCACCGCGACCTTCAAGATCGGCACCGACCTCGATGCCGCGCAGGTGCTGGTGCAGAACCGCGTCGCGATCGCAACCCCGCGCCTGCCCGAAACGGTACAGCGCCTCGGCGTCGTAACGCGCAAGACCTCGCCCGACTTCCTGTTGATCGTGAACCTCGTGTCCCCCGACAAGTCGCTCGATCGCGCCTATATCTCCAACTACGCGCTGACCCAGCTCCGCGATCGCCTCAGCCGCATCGACGGCGTCGGCGACGTGCGCCTGTTCGGCAGCCGCGACTATGCGATGCGCGTGTGGATCGACCCCGGCCGCGCGGCCGCGCTCGACCTGACCGCGGGCGAGATCGTTGCGGCGCTGCGGCGCGAGAATGTGCAGGTTGCCGCGGGTACGCTGGGCCAGCCGCCGCATGCCAATGGCAGCAGCTTCCAATTGAGCGTCGAAACGCAGGGCCGCCTGACCGATCCCAAGGATTTCGCCAATATCGTCATCCGCAGCGATGCCGACGGGCGGCAGGTCCGCGTCTCGGACGTCGCGCGCGTCGAGCTTGGCGCATCGGACTATAATTCGAACACTTATCTGTCGGGCGACCCGACGGTGATCCTCGCGACCTTTCAGCGGCCTGGATCAAATGCGCTTGCTGCAGCGCAAGCGGTCGAGGCCGAGATGGCGGCGGCATCGAAAAGCTTCCCCAAGGGCCTCGAATATCGCGTCATCTACAACCCCACCGAATTCATCGCCCAGTCGATCGATGCGGTGATGGAAACGCTGCTCGAGGCGGTATTCCTCGTGGTGATCGTCATTCTGGTGTTCCTGCAGAAATGGCGCGCCGCAATCATCCCCGTGCTGGCGATCCCGGTGTCGCTGATCGGCACCTTCGTCGTGCTCGCGGCGTTCGGCTACAGCCTCAACAACCTGTCACTGTTCGGACTGGTGCTCGCAATCGGCATCGTCGTCGACGACGCGATCGTCGTCGTCGAGAATGTCGAACGCAACCTCGAACGCGGGCTTTCCTCGCTCGAAGCCGCGCGGACATCGATGGACGAAGTGTCGGGTGCCCTTGTTGCCATCGTGCTCGTGCTTTGCGCGGTGTTCGTGCCGACCCTGTTCCTCACCGGCCTGTCGGGCGCCTTTTATCAGCAGTTCGCGGTGACGATATCGACCGCAACGATCATCTCGCTGGTCCTGTCGCTTACCCTGTCGCCTGCGCTGGCCGCGATCCTGCTCAAGCCGCATGCCCCCGCGCAGGCCGACGGATGGCTGATGGCGCGCCTTCACCGTGCCGGTGACAGCTTCAATCGCAATTTCGAGAAGATGAGCGATGGCTATGCACGCCTGACCGACCGGCTGGTGCGCGCGCCGAAAAAGATGATGATCACCTATGCCGCGCTGATCGCTGCGACCGCGGGCCTGTTCTGGGCGACGCCGACCGGCTTCATCCCGGCGCAGGACCAGGGCTATTTCCTCGTCGTCGCCAAACTGCCCGCGGGCGCCTCGGTCGAACGCACCGATGCGGTGCTGAAAAAGGTCGCTGGCCGCGTGTTGCCGATCAAGGGCGTGCTCGGCTCGGTGATGCTCGCGGGCTTCGACGGCCCGTCGCAGACGCTCGCGCCGAACTCGGCCGCCGCCTATTTCCCGCTCAAGTCGTTCGAGGAGCGCGGGAAGCTCGGCGTCAATTTCGAGGACATCATGAATCAGGCGCGTGCGAACACGGCGGATATCACCGAGGCGCAGATCGTCATGATCCCGCCGCCGCTGATCCAGGGGATCGGCTCGGCGGGTGGCTACCGGATGATCGTGCAGGATCGCGGCGGAAACGGCTATGCCGCGCTTGCGAACGAAACGAACAATCTGATCGGCAAGGCGAACCAGACCCCGGGGCTCGCCAACGTCTTCACCTTCTTCGATCCGTCGAACCCGCGCGTCTATGCCGATATCGACCGGGCCAAGGCGAATATGCTCGGCATACCCCCCGAACGCGTTTTCGAAGCGCTGCAGGTCTATCTGGGGTCGGCGTTTGTCAACGACTTCAACCTGCTCGGCCGCACCTATCGTGTGACCGCGCAGGCCGATGCCCCCTATCGCCAGACCGTCGCCGATATCGCGAACCTGCAAACACGGTCGAACAGCGGCGCGATGGTGCCGATCGGGTCGGTCGCGAATTTCGAGGACCGCACCGGACCGTACCGCGTCACGCGCTACAATCTCTTCCCCGCGGTCGAGATCGACGGCGACACCGCCCCCGGTTCGTCGTCGGGCGCGTCGCTTACGACGATGGAAAAGCTCGCGGCGGACTCGCTGCCCGCGGGTTACGGCACCGAATGGACGGGCATCGCCTCCCAGCAAAAGGCGGCGGCGAACACCGCGGGCATCGTCTTCGCGCTCGCCGTGGTCTTCGTCTTCCTCGTACTCGCGGCCCAATATGAAAGCCTGATGCTGCCATTGGCGATCATCTTCATCGTGCCGATGTGTCTGCTCGCGGCGATGGTCGGGGTGAATTTGCGCGGCATGGATAACAATGTGCTGACGCAGATCGGGCTGGTCGTGCTCATCGCGCTTGCGGCGAAGAATGCGATCCTGATCGTCGAATTCGCCAAGCAGGCCGAGGAACAGGATGGCCTGTCGCCGATCGAAGCCGCGGTGCGCGCCGCGCGCGACCGTCTGCGTCCGATCCTGATGACCAGCTTTGCCTTCATCCTCGGCGCGGTGCCGTTGCTGATCGCAAGCGGAGCGGGCGCGGAGCTCCGCCAGGCGCTCGGTACCGCGGTCTTCTTCGGGATGCTCGGAGTGACCGCGTTCGGCCTCATCTTCACCCCGACCTTCTACGTCGTCGCACGTTCGCTCAGCCTTTGGTCGGCCGAGCGGCGCGCGCGGCGCGGGTCGGACGACCATGGGACGGCGCTGCCGGTTCCGGCGGAATAAGGAACAAGATCATGATCCTTCGCAATATCCTCACCATGGCCTCGGCGCTCGCGCTTGCCGCCTGCGCGGTCGGTCCCAACTATGCCGAGCCCAAATCTGCGTCGGCTTCCGTCGCGACCGGACCGTTCGTCTCGGCAAACAGCCCTGCCGTGTCGCTCGCTCCGGTCGCGGGCGACTGGTGGCGGCTCTACAATGATCCCGTTCTCGACGGGCTGGTCGGCGACGCGCTCGCCGCGAACACCGACGTCCGAGTCGCGGTCGCTAATATCGCCCGGGCGCGTGCATCGCTTCGCGGCGCGCGCGCCGACCGTCTGCCGCAGGGCGAGATCGGCGCCGGCGCCAACTACGGCCGCAGTCCCGAAGGCCAGCGCCCGGCCGGCGCCGACCGTGAGGATTGGGCCGTCGATGTCGGCCTGAACGTCTCGTATGAAGTCGATCTGTTCGGCCGCGTCAGCCGCTCGATCGAGGCCGCGCGCGGCGATACTGCTGCCGCCGAAGCCAATGCCGACGCGGTGCGCGTGATCGTCGCCGCCGATACGACGCAAGCTTATGCCGATGCTGCCTCGGGGGCCGCGCGGCTCGACGTCGCGCGCCGCATCGTCGGCCTGCTCGACCAGCAGGTGAAGCTCACCGACCGGCGCAAGGAAGTCGGGATGGCGACGGGGCTCGACCTCGCGCGCATCGCGACGCTGCGCGACCAGCGGTCTGCCGACATCCCTTCCATCGAGGCCGAACGGCAGGCGGCTTTGTTTCGCCTCGCGACTCTGACCGGTCGTGCCCCCGCCGCGTTGCCCGCCATCGCTGGCGATCGCAACATCAGCCTCGAGATCACCGACCCGATCCCAGTCGGTGATGGGGCGGCGCTATTGAAGCGCCGTCCCGATATTCGCGCCGCCGAGCGCCGCCTTGCCGCCGACACCGCGCGCATCGGCGTCGCGACCGCGGACCTCTATCCGCGCATCACGCTCGGCGGGTCGGCGGGCTCGACCGGATCGGGCTTCGGCGATGTGTTCGGCGGCGGACCGATCCGCTGGCTGCTCGGGCCGCTTCTCAACTGGGCGTTCCCCAATCAGGAACCCGCGCGCGCGCGAATCGCGGCGGCCGAGGCCGATACGCAGGCGTCGCTCGCCGAATTCGACGGCACCGTGCTGCGCGCGCTCGAGGAAACCGAGACCGCGCTGTCGTCCTACGCGCGAGCGCTCGAACAGCGCCAGGCGCTACGCGCCGCGCGTGACCAGGCCGAACGCGCGGCAAGGATCGTGCGCGCCAAGCGGCAGGAAGGTGCGTCGGATTCGCTCGAATGGCTCGACGCCGAACGCACCTTTGCCGAGACCGAGGCAGTGCTCGCGGCGCAGGACGGGCAGATTTCGCGTAAGCAAATCGCATTGTTTCGAGCACTAGCGGGCGGTTGGTCGACCTAGTACATAAGGCAGGATTGCAGCCAATCCGTTCATGCCCGCCAACGGGCCGTTTTTATCGGCGATGCTTCCGACCGCGCCAAATGGTTACATTTGGTCGACGTGCCAGAACATAGTTGCTCCCAGCGGCCTGAACTCAACGCCGCGATTGATGGTGCTCGTCGCACCTTCGGTTGGTTCGAGGGGGGCATTGGCAGTCCCTAGCCGAGCGAGATGAATTAACCCTAATACAGGACGACCACGGTCCTAGATCGGAATGTCGCCATACGCCGAGCTAGGCTGCCGAGGATGTTCGCTGTTCACGGTTCGGGGCTAGAAGCAGACCGTCTGCTACCGGCCAGTTTACGCCGGGGGACTTTGGCAATATCGTCGAGCCGCGGTCCACAAGCCCTACAGGGTAAAAGTTGCTTCGGCCCGTAGTCCGATGACTAGCGCGTCCGCGATCCCGCGCTCGGCCGAGGGATTGCGGACATAATGAACATTGGGCTGCACAGCGAGCCATGAGGCTATCAGGGCGCGATAGGTCATCTCGACCGCAATTTCAGATGAACGCGCGCCGGTTGCGGCGCGCCAGCTATCGGAGGTGAAGGCAGCCGACAAGGCAATGCCGAACTCGTCTTCGTCGCGCCCCGGAAGCCAGCCGCTGAACTTGATCCCGCCCCCGGCGAAGCGGTCGAACATGTTAAAGCGGCCGCTCGCGGTTCCGAGTCGAAGAAACCCGTCTATCCGAGCGCCCGATTTTTCGAGCAGAGGCAGCTCGGCCCGCACATATGTTCCGGCGTTCCCGCCATCGGCGCCCTGGCCGTCGTTGCGGTCGAAGTCCGCGGTATAGCGCCAATGGCCCAACAGCAGCTTGCCACCCCCGAGCGGCGCCTGCACTTCGCCGACGAGCAGGGCGCCGTCGCCATGGCCAAGCTTGATTGTCGTGCGCGAAGGATGCGCAGGATCGCCGGGAACGCCGTCGAGGACAGCGGCGCGAACGGTCCAGCCTTCGGCGGGCGTGACCGCGAGCCGCGCGGCGAGCGAGGTCGAGGGAAAGATCGAGGGGCCGTTCTGGCCGCTCTGGGCGAAGTCCGTGCCAATTCCGTTGGGGCTGCTGACGAACAGACCGGCGGCGTCGAGTGCGTCGAACTCGGAGTTCAGATCGTAGAGGCCGACGCGCAGCGAGAGTTGGTCGCTGATCTTCTGGTCGATCCATGCTTCGTAAAGGCGCAGCGCCGAGGTTCCGGTTTCGATATTGCTTACGGCCTGGGTGTCGCCGACTAGGTCGCTGATCGATTTTCCGTTGTTGTACAGGCCGTAGACATGCACGTGCGCGCCCTCCCAGCCGACAAGTTCTTCCATATTGGCCTCGAGCACGATGTCGAGATTGTCGAGGTAGCGTGTCCCGCGCCGCAGCCCGCCCGCAGCGTTGCCGATCACTTCGCCGGTATAGGTGAATTGCAAAAGGAGAGGGTCACGCGTCTCGTCGATCTGTGTCGACGCGTGGGTGTGGCCGTGCGGTTGATAGCCTGTTTTGGGCGGGATGGGCGCGTCTTCGCCAGCGGCGGCGAGCATCAGGGCGGAAATCAGCGTCATAAGGTCACCGTGAAAGCAAGGCGGATACGGTCGAGCCAATCCGATGATGGCAGCGCGCCGGCATAGGCGCGATCGAGCGGGCGGTAATGATACCAGAGCAGGTCGACCTGGAGTTTCGACGCGGGCACGTATGAAAGCCCAAGTCCGTGCAGCCGGTAATTGGTCGACAGGTCGATATTGTCGTGGCTGAACGCCGCGAGCACCGCGTCCACCTCGACTTCCGAGAAATTATAGGCGATGCGGACGTCGCCGGGGCTGGCGGTGCGGCCCGCTGCGAGTTCGAGGTTGAAGGCGGTATCGCCGGGCACCGCGGCGCCAACGTTGCGCACAAAGTCAGCGGTCAAGGTCACCGGCCAGCGCGCCGAGCCGGTCCAGCCGATCGAGCCGATGCCCTCGACCAGGTGGAAGTCTGAAAGGTAGCGGCCGCTCGCGAGCAGGTTGCCCCGGAAGTCGCCGGCGTCGGCGCCCGCGGCCGAGCCGAGGCGGTAATGATAATAGCTGCCGGTCAATCCGACCTTGACCTGGTCCGACACCGGCGCGGCAAAGGCAAGCTGGCCGCCGAGCATGTCGCTGTCGCGCGCGACCGCGGCTTCGTCGATCACGAACCAGATACCGCGCGCATCGAGCTTCGCCTGGCCGAGCGGCGCGGTGTAGGTAACGGCTACCCCCTGCGGTGATACGTCGCTGTCCCACAGCATGTCGGTGCGCTGAATGATCTGCGGGAACTTGCCAGCGTAAGCGGTGAGCCCGCCGCTGCGATAGCGGATCCACGCCTGATCCAGCGCGACAGGGAAATCATCGGCGAAGTTGCCGAGCGCGACGTCGGTCGAGTTGGGATCGTCGGGATCGCCGGTGACGATCTGGGTGCCGACCGCGATGCTGTCGCCGACCGTGTATGTCGCGCGCAGCCTTGCGCGCACCGCGGTACGCGACCGGTCGCGGCCATTGACGCGATTCCATTCCTGCCGCACCCGCATGTCGCCGCCGACGTCGAGGCCGCGGACCTGCACGGCCGCCGATGGCGGCGGCACGGCGGCAAGGGGTGGCGCGAGCGTATGCGGCGCGGTGGATGTCGGTGCGGGACGCGTCGGCGTCGCCGGGGACGTGACCTGCCGCAACAATTCGGACTGTGCAGTCACCAGCGCTTCCAGTTCGGCGATACGCTGGTCCTGCGCGGCAAGCCGATGCTCGAGCGCATCGAGACGGCTATCCTGGGCATGGGCGACGGGTGCGCAGGCCAGCATGGCCGCGGTGAGCGGCAGCGAACGGATCCGCATGGCGCTAGTCACTGGCGCGGGGTTTGCGTCGTTTTATCCACAATAATCCCCCGGCCACGATCATCGTGACCAGCCACAGGCCAATCGCGATCGACAGCAGGCGCCCGGCAAGACCCCCAGCTTCGCCCGTGTGGATCGGGAACAGCGCGCTCATGAACGCGCGTGCCGGTTCGGCCTCCGCGATGGGATATATGCCGCGAATCGATCCGTTATTGGCATTCACCATGACGACGCTGGCGCCATAGGCGCGGCGGATCTCGTCGGGAGCGCGGACACGAAAGCGATAGGTGGCGTCTTCGTCGACAGGCCACGCCGCCTGCGTCAACGTGCTTCCCGGGACCGCCTTAAGTGCGGCGGTCGCAGCGGCGGCAAAACCTATCGGCGTCCCTGCGGGTGGATTGTCGGGAAGCGATACCGGCGCTGCGCCGATCAGCGCGCCGAAACCATCTTCAAATTTCATGATCGTGCCTGTCGCGGCAATGATCAGGGCCGGGATGACAGCCCACAGCCCGACGGCGCGATGCCAGCTGTAGAGACGAGCGGTAACAGGACCGCGCGTGGCGGGAGTGAGCGCGCGGCGCCATGTCCCGCGCTTCGGCCATGCCGCGAGCAGTCCGAGCAGCAGGTTCGAGCAAAGCAGGATGCCACTGATCGATACGATCCAGCTGCCCCACGATCCGAGCAGATCGTGGTGGAAGCCGACGAGGAATCCCATGACATCGCCATCATTTTCGCCCGGCGTGTCGATGACCGTGCCGTCGCCGAGGATACGAACCTTGCGGCTGTCGCCCGCCTTGTCCTCCAGATAGATGATGTAGCGGTCGGCAAGGCCGGCGGACGTCCAAATCGTCGTGACCCGGTCGCCGCTGCCCCGCGGTGCGAGCGCGTCGAGCCGCTGTTCGATTGCTGCGATATCGGTTGGACGATGGAGCGCGGAAATCGAGCGATCGGTAATTTCCCAGTGGAAAACGATCAGGATTCCCGTGATCGCCTGTAGCAGCCAGAAGATCGCGGCGCCCAGGCTTAGCCAGCGGTGCAGGGTCAGAACCGGGCGGCGCAGCCCGGGCCGGGCAGGTGGGGCAGGTGCGGTCATGCTTTCCGGTTTCGCGACTTTGTTCGGTCCTCAAAACATCCAGCTTTTGACTATTTGAAGGGTCCAAGCGAAAAGGAGGCAAAGAAATGGCCCGGCTGTCGCCAGCCGGGCCATGCGGGAGCTCCAGTTTTGTGCCGGGATCAGAACTCGATCGAAGCCGAAGCCTTGAACGTGCGCGGCGCGCCTTGCAGCAGGTCGGGGCTGAAAACTTCGAACGCCGAAGCCCAGTACCGCTTGTTCGCGACGTTATCGACCCCGAAGCGCAGTGTGACCGGTTTGTCGGCGACCACGGCAACGTAGCGGGCGCCCAGGTCGAACCGGGTCCATGACGGCAATTCGAGCGTGTTCGCCTGATTTGCGGCCTGCTTTCCGGTATGGACGACGCGCCCGGTCAGGGTCAGGCCCGGCGCGAACGGCAGATCCCATTCGACGTTGGCATTGGCCAGATATTCGGGAACGCCGGGCGCGTCGTTGCCCTGATTGACACCACCCAGGGTCCGACGGAGCTTCGCATCGATAATCGAGCCGCCGGCGATCAGGCGCAGGCCTTTGGTCAGTTCGCCGTCGAAACTGATTTCGATGCCCTTGTTCCGCTGCTCGCCGGTGAGGCCATAGATGACCTGCCCCGCATTCGCCGGGTCGGCGACCACACCGGGACGGGGGCGGTCGATCTGGAACGCGGCGAGCGAGGCGTTGAAGCGGCCAAAGCTGTATTTGGCGCCGAACTCGAATTGCTTGGTCTTCACCGGGGCAAACACCTCGCCCGAATTGGTTACGGGCGAAGCGCCGACCGTCGCGGGCGCCGCATCGGGCTTTTCGAACCCCTCCATGCGGTTGGCATAGAAGGCGAGGCCTTCGGCGGGCTTGACGACAAGGCCGAAGACCGGGGTGATCGCATCTTCGTCATAGGTACCGGTCAGGCCGCCGCCGAAATAGCTGTAGCTTTTCTGGCGGATCGACTGGACACGCAGCCCGACGGTCAACAAGATACGCTCGTCCCAGGCGCCAATCGTGTCCGACGCGAAAGCACTGAGCAACCGCGAGCGGCCGACGGGGAACGGATCGTTCAGGTTACCGCCAACCAGCGCTGACGCCGGGATCGGAACTTCGGGCGCGTTGTAAAGGTTGGTCGCGAAGCCAGCAAAGCCGGGGCCGTAGAGGAAGTCGTAGGCGTTGCGGTTGACCTGCCAGTTCATCGAGCCGCCGAAGTTGATTTCGTGCGTGATGCCGGTGCCAAGTTTGACGCGCAGGCCTGCCTGCGCGGCTTCGTTATTGTCGGTGCGTGGAACGTAGAGCGCGTTGCCGTTTGCTGCGCCCGTTGTGGCGTTCAGCACGGTGATGCCGCCATAGATGCCTTCTTCCGTGCCGTCGCGCGCGCCGAAAGACGCATAGATCATGGCATTGTCGGCGATGTCATATTCGGCCTTCAGGATACCGAACACGTCGCGCATCTGGGTATAAGTCCAGGGCTGCGAATAGTTGGCGTCGGCCTTTGGCACCGCCGGAATTGCGTTTACGCCAAAGCCGAGCGCGACCTTGTGGCGCAGGCCGCGAACCTTCACGCGCTGATACGCAAGGTCGAGCGAGAGCCGCAGCGGGCCATTGTCATAATCGATTGCGCCGCCGGCGGTGTACGCACTGCGGAATTCGCCATCGATCGAAACGTCACCCGAGCGTGCGACGCCGTTCACCCGAACGCCCCATTGATCATTGTCGCCGAAGCGACGCGCCAGATCGACGCTGCCGCCAAAATGTTCGTCCGAGGTGTAGTTGACGGTACCGCGGACCAGATCGCGCTTTGCTCGCTTCGGCAACAGGTTAACGCTACCGCCGAGGCCCGAGCCGCCGGGCGCGGCGCCGTTGATGAAGGCGCTTGATCCGTTGATCACCTGGACTGAGTCGTAAAGCTCGGGCGCGATCAGTTGGCGTGGGGCGATGCCGTAAAGACCGTCGAGGCCGACATCGTCGCCGGCGAGCGCGAACCCGCGGATGACGAACAATTCGGCGGCGTTGCCGAAGGCGAACCCGGTTCGCACCGAGGGATCGTTTTCGAGCAGCTGGCCGAGCGTCTGCGGCTGCTGATTTAGGATCAAAGCTTCATTATAGCTCTTGATCGTAAACGGCAGATCTTCGGCGGCCTTGTCGCCGAACACGCCGCCATTGCCGCCGCGAGTCACCTCGGTTTGATTGTTGCGCTGTGCGGTGACGACGATGCTGTCGTCGCCGCCGCTGTCCTGCGCCAGTGCGGGCGTGGTTGCGGCGAGCGCTGCGCCGAGCGCGGCGAAACCAGTTCCTCGAATGATGTTGCGATAGGCAACCATGATGCAATCCCCCACTTGGTGTCCAAATCCCCGTCCGATGCGGCTCGGCGTCTGGGCCAAGCTTGCTTCGGAAATTCTACATTATTGTCATCCTTGGGTCACAAAACATCCAGTTTGCTCAGCAACAGGGGACCAACTCGCAGCAAAATGACAAGGGACGGCAAGTTCCTTAGCCATAGCGTTGAACGCCGCCGACGATCGTTCGCAATACCGTTGATTTTGCGAGCAAATGCGGATCGATGGCGAAGAAGTCGCGGTCCCACGCAACGAAATCGGCAAGAAAACCCGGGGCGATCAGGCCCTGCTTTTTTTCGTGGAAACCGGCATAGGCGCCCTCGTGCGTATAGCATCGCATCGCTTGCGCCAGCGTGATGCGCTGTTCGGGGTGCCAACCATCGGGATGCTTGCCGTCGAGCGTTGTGCGATTGACCGCGGCATCGAGCCCGGTGAGCGGGTCGATCGGCGCGACCGGCCAGTCCGATCCCATACAGACATGCGCGCCCGATCGGACGAGGGAGCCGAAGGCGAAACTGGTTTTGAGGCGTTCTTCGCCGATCCTGCGGACGGCCCAGCGACCGTCGTCGATGGCATGATAGGGCTGAACCGACGCAATTATGCCCTGTTCTTTGAAACGCGGGATTGCGTGCGATTTCATATGCTGGACATGTTCGATACGGAACCGCCGGTCGCGTGGACCATTGGCCTTGGCGACGTCGGCCATCGTGCCGAGAACAATGTCGTTCGCCTCGTCGCCGATAGCATGCGCCGTGACCTGAAGAGCGGCCTTGTCGGCACCCTCGATCCAGCGGCGAAGGTCGGCAGGATCGGTGACGATGATGCCGCGCGTCGACGGATCGTCGGCATAGGGTTCATAGAATCGCGCGGTTCGCGAACCCAGCGAGCCGTCGAACACGACCTTGCAGCCGCCCCACTGAACCCAGTCGTCGCCGCGTCCCTCGCGCTGGATCAGCGCGGCCTGCGCCGCCCAATCCTTCAGGGGCAGATAGTGGCGAAACCGTAACCCCGTCTCGCCGGCGGTGCGGAGGCGGCGTGTCGAGTCGAACGTGGTCGCATCGAGTTCGGTGCAATGGATTTGGGTCACGCCCTTACTGAGCGCCAGAGCGATGCCCTTGCGCGTGATCGCGTCGATCTGTTCGGGCGTGGGCGCGCCAATCGCACGCTGAACAAGATCCTTGGCGGCGTCCTTGATGATACCCGTGGGCTCACCCGCCGCGTCGCGTTCGATCACGCCGCCCGGCACATCGGGGGTGTTGCGGTCGATGCCGGCGAGCTTGAGCGCCAGCGAATTGAGCAGCAGCATGTGGAGGTCATAGCGGATGACCGCGACTGGCGTGTCGGGCGTGACGGCGTCGATCCACGCCCGATGCGGCATTTCGCCGCCCCAGCGGTCCTGGTCCCAATTTCCGCCCTCGAGCCATTGCCCTTTCGGCAGCCCCTTGGCGGCTGCGGCGATGCGCTCCACAAAATCCTGCCGGTTCGCGGCGTTGCGCAGCGACGGCTGCGACAGCATGGTCGATGCGATCACGAAATGGACATGCGGATCGATAAAGCCCGGCGTCACAAAGGCGCCCTGCAGGTCGACTACGCGCGTGGCTTTTCCGGTGCGTACCCGCACTGCATCGGCGCCGATCGCAGCAATGCGGTCCCCCTTGGTGCCGATCGCGTCGGTACGTGTGTTCGGGCCAGCGCCGGTCCAGATTTTGCCGTTGATATAGGCGATGTCGAGATCGCTGTCGGGGCTGGGGCCAGCAAAAGCGCTGCTAGTAGCCGCCGCCGCCGCGGTTCCGCCGGCGAAGGCAATCAGCGAGCGGCGACCGAGGATCACTTGGCGATCGCCTTGCGCGGTGGATTTGCCGCGCGCCATGTATCGAGGCGGGCGAGCCATCTGGCAGCCGGAAGCGGGCCATATGTCTTCGAATCGGTATGTTCGGCGACAAGTTCGCGGATATTGACAAAATAAGCGGGGCCGCTCGGCAAACCGAGCTCCTTTTGCTTCCTCGCCATGGCCGCTTCCTGTTCGGGCGTCGGATCGATCCCAGTCACCGGCTTGAACAGGATGACGTCAAAATCGGCGCCATTTTCGTGGAAGAACAGCTGGGTCGGCGGCAAGCCACCTGCAGCGGCAACTTCGTCGGCCTGCGCGAGACGGCGGATGAACTCCTCCTGCTTGCCCGGTGCGAGCTTGAAGATCTCGAACCATGCTTCGGGCCAAGATGCGTCGGCGGCTTCAGCGGTCTGGGCCGGCGCTTGCTGCGCCGTGACCGGCGTCAGCGGCAGCGCTGCGGCGGCGAGAACCAAGGCGAAATTAAGCTTCATGCTATTCCCTCCTGTCAGGAGGGCCAAGCTCCGCCGTTGGCATGGATCGGAAAACATCCAATTGAACGTGGTGCAAAGGGACCAAGAGCCTATCCCGCAGCCTCGCGCAGCGCCGCGAGCGCGGTTCGCGCTTCATGTTGGTTGAGGCTTGCGAAACCGATCCGCAATCCGCGCGGTGCGCTGTCGCGCGTCATGAACGAACGAGACGAGGCGAAGCGCAGCCCCACTGCCGCGGCGCGGGCCTCCATCTGATCGAGGTCGGTGTCGAACCGCAGCCAGAAGGCGAGCCCGCCATCGGGCATGCGATAGTCGGCGATGCCACCGAGCGTGCGATCGATTTCAGCGGCGAAATCGCCGCGCCGCTTGGCATATATCTGCCGAACCTTGCGCGCGTGGCGGCGCAGCTCGCCATTTTCGATCAGTTCCGCCGCGGCGTCTTCGGTCAGCGTGTTGCCCATGCCGTCGGTAAGCGAGACCATATGGGCAATCGCGTCGATCACCGGCGGCGGCGCGGCGACATAACCTATGCGCAGCGCCGGCAGCAAAAGCTTCGACAGCGACCCGACGTAGATGACGAGGCCGGGGCCATATCCCGCCATCGGTAACAGCGGCTGCGATTCGAAATGGAATTCATGGTCATAATCATCCTCGATAATCGCAAAGCCGAACTGGCGCGCGAGCTCGAGCAGGCGCAGCCGCCGTTCCGGGCGAAGCGACACGGTCGTCGGAAACTGATGATGCGGCGTAACGAACACCGCGCGCACCGCGTTACGGCGACAGGCCAGTTCGACAGCATCGATGTCGATCCCGTCCTCATCGAGCCCGACCGGTAAAATATTGGCGCCGAGCGCGCGAAAGGCGGCGACTGCAGGCTCGTATGTGAGTTCTTCGACAATGACTGAATCGCCTGGGCAGATCAACGTGTGCGCGGCGAGAAAAATGCCGTTCTGGCTGCCGCGGGTGATGCAGATATTCTCGGCAGTCACGGGAAGGCCGCGCTGGCTCTTGAGCATTGTCGCTATACTTTCGCGCAGCGCTGGCGATCCGCGCGGGTCGCGATATTGAAAGCCGTTGTCGCGCGACGCGCGGTGGGTGGCGACGCGATAGGCGCGCGCGAGCAATTCTGCAGGGAACAGTCGCCCGTCGGGCGCGCCCTCGTCGAGTTTGAGTCCTGGACCGGATGGCAAGGCGAGCGGTCGGTCTGGCGGTGAAGCAAAGCGATAGTCGATCGCGGCAGTGCTCATCGTCACCTCCGCCTCGCCCTGATGGCGCCGCACCGGGTCGGGCAGTGCACTGGCGACCATCGTGCCGCGCGTCCCCGCCGAATCGAGCCAGCCTTGCGCGATCAGGTCTTCATAGGCGATGACGACGGTCTTGCGATTGACGCCCAATATTTGCGCCAACTCGCGGCTGCTCGGCAGGTAGGTACCCGACGTCAGCCGCCCGCGTTCGATATCGCGGATCAACGCCTGGATGATCTGCATATAGATCGGGACGTCGCGCGCGGAATCGATCCGATCGCCGAGACTGACTTGCCATGGACGCAGCATTGGGCCCGCTCCTCCGTCAGAATTTAGCTCTGCAGGGACCAAGGCTATCGATCCACGGTCGCACATGCAATGGTCCACTGGACCCCCAATTTTTTCGGTTTTGGTGCTTGTGGCGGTTCCAATGCTGGGGAACAAGCAGGGCATGACGCACGTCTGGCGGAGCCATCGCCGGGTTGCAGGGGCATCCGCGTGACGGACGGGGACTTTCAGGTGGGGGACGACGTGGCGCTGTTTGAGCGGTTCAACGAGAGCGATGTTCGCTCGCTGATCGCGGAATTTCCGCTCGCTTGGGTCTGCGGCGGTCGCGCGGGGGCGCTGGAGGCGAGCCTGCTCCCGCTGGTCGGGGTGTTCGACGCGGAGGGACGATTGGTTCATCTGATCGGGCATTTGATGCGTTCAAACCCGCTTTTTTCCGCGCTCAAGGCCGAGACGTTGGCGACAATTCTATTCACCGGCCCTCAGGCTTATGTCAGTCCTGAACATGCCGGGCGACGCGACTGGGCGCCGACATGGAATTATGCCCAGCTCAAGATCGCTGCCGATATCCGGTTTGACGATGCGCTGACCGAGCCTTCGCTGCAGATGCTGATTACGGCCATGGAGGCGGGAAGGTCGGAACCTTGGGACGTCGATGAGCTGGGCGAGCGCTATCGGTCGATGCTGAACCATATCATCGGCTTTCGTGCTACCGTCACCGGCGTTACGGGAAAATTCAAGCTGGGGCAGGACGAGCGCGCCGATACATTGCATGCCATCCTAGGCGCCTTGCCCGACGCGGCAACCGCGGCCTGGATGCAGAGATTCAACCAGCGACGCTGACAGGGGGCGAGCATGACGCGAGCGATGCGGTTCGGAATGATCGTGGCGGCGGCGATCGCGTTGGCAGGGCCTGCCGTCGCGCAGCGGGTCGCGCCAGCACCTTGGCAGCTCGATCCGTTTCCTGGCCGTTATCAGGCGCCGCCGCCCGACGATATGCTGCTGAAAGGCGCGACGATCCTCGACGGTGCGGGCGGCCGGATCGACGGCGGCGACGTCCTGATCCGGGGGGGCAAGATCGTCGCGGTTGGCAAGGTCATCGCCAATCCGGGCGTGCGGGAGGTCGATGCGACCGGTCGCTGGGTCACGCCAGGGGTGATCGACGTCCACAGCCACGACGGCACCTTCGTCCTGCCGCTCACCGCGATCGACCGGGATGCATCCGACGTTTCCGAAACCAGCGCGCCGAACGTCGCCGACACCTGGGTCGAAACCGCGGTGAATGCGCAGGACATGGGATTCGATCGCGCGCTGGCGAATGGAGTCACGACGCTCCAGATTCTGCCCGGGTCGGTCCCGATCTTTGCCGGGCGATCGGTGGTCGTTAAACCCATCCACGCGCCGACGATTTGGGACATGAAGGCCGTCGGCAACGTCCAGGGCTTCAAGATGGCGTGCGGCGAAAACCCCAAGAGCTGGGGCGCCGACAAGGATAATGAGGGTCCGACGAGCCGGCAGGGCGTGATTTCCTACATGCGTCAGGCGTTCCTCGACGCGCAGCGCTACAAACGCGCGCTCGAACAGGCCCGGATGGGCGCGGGCGCGATGCCTGCGCGCGACCTGAAGCTGGAGGCGCTGGCAGGAATATTGGCAGGCGATATCCGCGTGAATCTCCATTGCTATCGCGCTGGCGATATTGCCGCGATGCTGTCGATCGCCAAGGAGTTCGGGTTCCGCATCGGCGCGGTCCATCACGCGACCGAGGCCTATAAGATCCCCGGCTTGCTTCGCGAAGCGGGCACTTGCGCGGCGGTTTGGGCCGACTGGTGGGGTTTCAAGATGGAGGCGCTGGACGCGATCCGCGCCGAGGCGCCGCTGCTCGAGCAAGCGGGTGTATGTGTGATGATGCATTCGGATTCCCCCGCCGACGGTCAGCGACTGAATATCGCGGCGGCAAAGGCGGCCGCCGCGGGCCGGCGCATCGGCATCGACATCCCGCCCGAGCGCATGATCAAGTGGACGACAAGCAACCCCGCGAAACTGCTCGGCATGGACAAGCGCATCGGAACGCTGGCGCCAGGCTATCAGGCAGATGTCGTGCTGTGGTCCGGCAACCCGTTCAGCATCTACACCAGAGCCGATCTGGTGATGATCGACGGTGCGGTCGCCTGGGACCGGTCGAAGAAGCGAACTGAACCGATCTCGGACTTTGAAGTCGGCCGGGTGGAGGTCAGCCAATGAGGGTCATCGCAAGCCTGATCGCACTGGCGATCACAGCGCCCGCATCGGCAGAGATGCTTGTCATCATTCACGCCGACGCGTGGACGATGGAAGGCGCTGAGCCGGTCAAGGACGCGACGATCGTCATCGAAAACGGCCGGATCGTGTCGATTGCGCCTTCCGGCGCGGTGCCTTCGGATGCCAAGGTGATCGACGCCCAGGGCAAACCGGTGACGCCGGGCCTGGTCAATGCGGCGACGCAGATCGGCCTGGTCGAGGTTGCGAGCTCGCCCGATACACGCGACGATGCGTCGACCGACGAACGGTCGCCCGGCTTTGACTCTAGCCGTGCGCTCAACGGCAATTCAACGCTGGTCAGTCTCGCGCGTGCCGACGGGGTCACGCGTGCGCTGATCTATCCATCGCCCTCGCGCAACGCTCCGATGAGCGGCGAACCGGTGTTCGCACGCCTGCGCGACGGGGTGGATATCCTCGATCGCGGGGGAGCTGTTGCGGTTTACGCGGTGATCGGCGGCGGTGCCTGGGACCGGCTCGGCGCCCGCGCCCAGCAATGGACGGCGCTGCGCAAGCTGCTGGGCGATACGAAGCGGGCTATCACGGCCCCGTCCAAGGCGGCGTCCAAGGGTAAAGGCAAGCGCAGCGGTGGGCCTCCGGGCGGCGGGGGACCCGCTGGCGGTCCCGACGGCGCGCTGCGCGACGTCCTGTCGGGCAAGTTGCCGCTGGCGATCCAGACCCACCGCGAGTCCGATATTCGCCAAGCGGCGGCGCTCGTCGCGGATTTCGGGATCAAGGTGGTTGTCGTCGGTGGCTCCGAAGCCTGGCGCGCCGCCGATGTGCTCGCGGCTGCCAAGGTCGCGGTGATTCTCGATCCGCAGGTCAATCTGCCGTTCAATTTCGACCAGCTCGGCGCGCGGCAGGACAATGCCGCGATCCTTGCCAGGGCAGGCGTGCCGATCGCGATCGGGCAGGCGGGCGGGGCGATCCATACGACCTACAATGCCGGGATGGGCCTGCGCGAAGGCGCCGGCATCGCGGTTGCCAGCGGGCTGCCCTACATCGATGCGCTGCGGGCCGTAACGGTCAATTCCCTGGCGATCTGGGGTCGCGCCGGCGGCGCGCTGACGCCGGGAGCCGACGCCGATCTGGTGATATGGGATGGCGATCCGCTGGAGCCTTCGACCAATGCCGTGAGTGTGATCATCGAAGGCCGTCTGGCCACCAACCGGTCGCGGCAGGACATGCTCGCCGAACGCTATCGCGACACACGCTGATGAATGTGCTGCTGGTCGGATGCGGCAGGATGGGGAGCGCGATGGCGCGTGGCTGGCAGGACCAGCATCGCGTGCTCGTTTTCGATCCGATGCTCGACAGACTGCCCGTGGGAGCCGAGCGGATCGATGCGCTCGACGCCGTCGATGCGGAGGGTGACCTTGCCGTGGTCCTTGCGGTGAAACCCCAGAAGTTCGAAGCCATCGCTGGTGACTTGCGGCCGCTTGCCGATCGCGGCGTGTTGGGTGTATCGATCATGGCCGGGATCACTCTGGGCGCGCTGGGCGAGGCGATAGGCCCTCGGGTCGTCCGGGCAATGCCGAACACTCCGGCGGCGATCGGCAAGGGAATCACGGCAGCGGTCGCGGGACAGGGCATCGGCGCAAATGACCGCGCCACAGTCGATGCGTTGCTGGCCCCGACCGGCGACGTCGTGTGGCTCGACGACGAAGCGCAGATCGATGTTGTGACCGCGGTTTCGGGCAGCGGTCCCGCCTATTTCTTCCGCTTTACCGAGGCGTTGGCGAAAGCCGGTGGCGACGCAGGATTGCCGACCGCGCTGTCGATCCAGCTAGCCCGGGCTACTTTTGTCGGGGCGGCGGCGTTGGCCGACGCCGACAGCGCCACACTGGCGCAGTTGCGGCAGCAGGTGACGAGCCCCGGCGGAACAACCGCAGCGGGTCTCGCGCCGATGGATGCGGACGACGCAATGGACCGGCTCGTCGGCAAAGCGGTTGCCGCCGCGGCGACGCGGTCGCGCGACCTCGCCGGTCGTGGTGGCGCATAACGATCTAAGTCCGGTTCCGGATCGATGAGACACGGGCGAAGGGGTGATATAGTGAGGCGTGCAATTTGGGAGGCATGGGGACTGGCAACGGCGATTGCGCTGGCGATCCCCGCGGCGCGTGCGGCGGACCAGCCGACGCTGCCGATGAAGCCGGCGCGCGCACTGGATTACGAGGTGTCGAGCGGCACGTTCATGTCGCTCGCGGTATCCCCCGACGGCAAGACGATGATGTTCGACATGCTCGGGGAGATCTATTCGCTACCGATGGAGGGTGGGCGCGCGGTTCCGATCGCCACCGGCATGGCTTTCGAAGTGCAGCCAAGCTTCTCACCGGACGGCAAATGGATCGCCTATGTCAGCGACAGATCTGGCGGCGACAATGTCTGGATCGCGCGCGCCGATGGTAGCGGCGCGCGGCGGATCAGCACGGAAGATGAGGGCGCCGTGCGCACCTCGCCCGAATGGAGCGCCGACGGCAAATCGGTCTATGTCAGCCGCTATCGTATCCGTATCGACCGGTACGAGTTGTGGCGCCACCCGGTCGGCGGCGGGCCTGGCGCGCTGGTCGCGCCGGCGAAGCTGGAGAACGACGCGTCGCGCGCGGCGTGGCAGAGCACGCTGGGCGCGAGCGCATCACGCGACGGCAAATATCTCTATTACGCGCGGCGCACCGGTGACCTGTCGTTCGACGCGCCGGTCCCTTGGACGATCGTCCGTCGCGATCTGGCCAGCGGCGCCGAGGAGACGGTCGTCGGCAGTTCTGGCGGGCGCGAGGCCGGGGACGAGACATTTTTTCGTCCTGCCATCTCGCCCGACGGCAAATTGCTGGCCTATGCAACGCGGCGCATGGCCGAAACACGGCTGCGCATCCGCGACCTGGAGACCGGCGTTGACCGCGATCTCGGCCCCGCGCCGCTCGACCTGATGAACGGCGCGGCGTCGCTCGACCTTATCCCGCGCTACAGTTTCACTCTGGATGGCAAAGCCATCCTTATCGCCTGTCAGGGCAGGATCGAGCGCCGGGCGGTTGACGGTTCGGGGGTGACGCCGATCCCGTTCAAGGCGCGGCTGCGATTGGCAGTAGGGGCAAGCACGCGCATCGGCTTCCGCGAGGATACCGGGCCGGTAAGGGCCAAGTTGCTACAAGGGACAAACCCGTCGCCGGATGGCGGCCGCGTCGCCTATGCCGCACTGGGCAGCGTCTATGTCCAGACCATCCATGGCGGCCCAGCTATGCGGCTGCCGATCGATGGTGATCCGCCATCGCTTCCCGCGTGGAGCCCCGACGGGTCGCGGATTGCCTACGTAACCTGGGGCGAGCGCACCGGCGGTGCGGTGTGGACGATCGCGACCGACGGATCGGGCGCGGCGATCAAGGTCAGCGATCTGCCGGCCTTTTATTCGCATCCCGCGTTCACGCCCGATGGAAAGACCATCTTGGTCGTCCGCTCGCCCGCCGCGGCGCGTCAGCAGTCGAGTTTCGAATTCGGCACCGTGCGCCAAGGCGAGTTGGTCGCGATACCTGCCGGTGGCGGCCCAGCACGAGTAGTTGCAGAAGGGTTTTTCGGGCAGCGCCCGCATTTTGTGAACGGTCAGCTCGACGCCGCCTATCTGCTCGGCGACGCCGGACTGGTCGCGGTAGATCTTGTAACCGGCGCGCAGCGCAGGGTCGCGGCCGTGGAAGCGCAGGGCTATTATTTCACGGACCTGCCCGCCGACGCCGACGACATCCGTATCAGCCCCGACGGCAAATGGCTCGCGGCGCAGACGAGCGAACAGCTTTACGTGCTGCCCGTGCCGACCGATCCGACGGTTGCGATCGACCTGACCGCACCCGGCAATAGCGGTCGCAAGGTTACCCGTATGGGCGCCGATTTCTTCGACTGGCGGGCGGACGGCAGCCTGATCTGGTCGGTCGGCAATTATCTGCAGATTCTGCCCAGCGCGGCCGCCCCGCTTCCCACCAGCCATGTCGAATTGATCGCCGAACTGCCCCGCGCGCGACCGATGGGAAATATCCTGCTGCGCGGGGCGCGTGCGCTCACGATGGCGGCAGGCGATCAGGTGATCAACGATGCCGACATCCTGATCGCCGGCGACCGCATTGCTGCCATCGGCCCGCGCGGCAGCTTTGCGGTTCCTGCCGCCACACCGACGCGCGAACTCGGCGGCAAGACCGTTGCGCCTGGCTTCATCGACGCGCACGACCATATCGGCGGCATTCGGCGCAACGTCATCGGTTACGAAGAATGGGATCTGCACGCGCGGCTCGCGTTCGGCGTTACGACGTCGTTCGATCCGTCGACGCTGGGCATCGATCAGATCGCTTATCAGGACCTGATCGATGTCGGCCTGATCGTTGGACCACGACTGCGTTCGACCGGGCCGGCATTGTTTTCGAAGGAACGATTGACCTCGCTCGACCAGGTGCGCGGCGTGCTCCAGCGCTATCGCGACGCGTGGGGTCTTCGCAACATCAAGCAATATCGCGGCGAGAGCCGCATCGTGCGCCAGTGGATCGCCATGGCGGCGCGCGAGCAGGGACTGCTCCCGACCACCGAGGGCAGCCACAATCCGAAGCTGATCCTGAGCCAGATCATCGACGGTTATGCGGGCAACGAACATGCGCTGCCGATCGCGCCATTCGGCGAAGATGTGGTGAAGCTCTATCAGCTGATGCGCACCAGCTATGTCGCCACATTGTTGATCAACACAAGCGGGCCGGCGGGGCGGAACTATTATGTCGACAAATACGACCCTGCGCTCGATGCGAAGGTGAAGCGATTCTGGTCGCCTGCTGCGATCTCCCACAAGCTCGCCCATCGTGATTGGGCATCGCTCGACGCATCGCGGATGCCCGCACTTGCTGCCGACGCCGCCCTGCTGGCGAAGAACGGCGCATTGGTCGGTATGGGATCGCATGGCGATGAGCCGGGAATAGGCTATCATTATGAAATGGAAGCGCACGCGCTGGGCGGCATGAAGCCGATGGCGATCCTTCATGCGGCCACCGCGGGTTCGGCTGAGACCATCGGCAGGCTGGCCGACATGGGGACGCTCGAACCGGGAAAATATGCCGATCTCGTCATTTTCGACGCCGATCCGCTGGTCGATATCCGCAATAGCCGAACGGTCAAGCTGGTCATGCGCGGCGGACATCTGTTCGACGCCGATACGCTGGACGAATTATGGCCCGTCGAACGCAAACTGCCTCCGCCATGGTTCGCCGAAGGCGAAAAGGAGATGCAATGGCTGCCCGCGAAATGACCATAGACCCCGAGATCCAGCGCTTTCTCGACGAGATGAAAGCGGGTTGGGCGAAGCATCCTTCATTCGGCACGCTGAGCTTTCCCGAGCAGCGCGCGGTGTCGGAGCAGGTGCGCGCGCGGTGGACCGAGGGCGGGCCGGTCATGGCGGAAACGCGCGAGCTGCGTTTCGACGCAGGGGCGGGGGGCCTTCGTATCCGTATCTATCGTCCCGAAGCCGTCGGCACCGCGGCGCCGGCGCTCGTCTATCTGCACGGCGGCGGCTTCACGCTGTTCTCGATCGACACGCACGACCGGCTGATGCGCGAATATGCCGCAGCCGGCGGCTTTGTCGTGATCGGCGTGGATTACCCGCTATCGCCCGAATATAAATATCCGGTCGCGCTCGACCGGATCGAGGCGCTGATTCTGTGGCTCAAGGATCATGGCGCTGATTGGGGAATCGACCCGGCACGCCTGGCGATGGGAGGCGACTCCGCTGGCGCCAACCTGTCATTCGCAACGGCGTTGCGTTTGCGCGCGCTGGGCGAAGCGCTGCTCGTTCGGGCAATTCTTTCCAACTATGGCTATTTCTCGACTGAGGTGTCGGACGAGGCCGAGGCGCGGTTCGGCGGCCCGGGCTCAATCATGGATCGCGCCGAGGCGCAGAGCTACTATGCCAATTATCTTGGCAACTGGGGCATCGAATCGCGCGATCCGCTCGTTTGCCCGCTGCTCGCCGACATGACCGGCATGCCGCCCGTCTTTCTGGTGATCCCCGAATGCGATCTGTTGACCGAACAATCGATCGCCATGGCGGCATCGTTGCGCGAGGCAGGGGTTGAGACGGAGGCGAAAATCTACGCGGGCGCGACGCACAGTTTTCTCGAAGCGATGTCGGTGGCACAGATCGCACGCAATGCGATCAAGGATGGCGCCCAATTTGTCAGCCGCCGTCTGACCTGATCCATCTTGCGGGAACCACCCCGCATCCGTGCGCAATTTTAAGCCTATTCAAGCGCGGTTACTACACGCCTGAATCATTTGGGTGAGCGCGGACACCCACTATCGCAATTGTCTCATGGAAATCTGAGGGGCGCTGACGGTAATTGGAGCCTCGGTTGATCTAGCGCTTTCGGATTGCTCCTTACGTCCGCTAATTCCAATGGGTGGCCGTAAGCCGACGGCCGGGTATCGGCCATCGTTGCGTGGAATGGACGCCTCAGTGCGGCGCGGCGACGTTTTTTCCGCCTACGGCAGAATCGTCTGATAACGTGGGTCCAAATTAATTGCCTGTTGTTCGTCTGCGCTGGCGCGCTTGGGATCGCCATATTTCCTGAGTAGGACGCTGCGGTTGTAATAGGCGCGCGCCGACTTTGGCGATAGTTGCACCGCACGGTCAAGGTCGGCGAGCGCGGCCTCGCTATCGCCCTGGCTATCATGCGCGAGGCCGCGATTGAGATAGGCGACCGAAAGATTCGGCGCGACGGCGATCGCCTCGCCGAACGCAGCGACCGCCTTGTCGAGATTGCCGTCCCAGGCCTGTTTGAGGCCATCGGAAAGATGGGCATCGGCCTGACGTCGTACCGCTTTGGGCGCCTTGTCGGCGAGCTTCTGGCATCGCTGCAAGGCCTGGCGCGGGTCGTTCACCGTGCAGGCGTTCCAGTCGCCGCGGCCGATCGGTCTGCTTTTCGACATGCGCGTGCCGGTGACAACGACTTCTCGCCCGTCGCGCGAATATTCATCGGCCGACACGACCGAAAGGGCGGTCGGCGCATCTTGCAACTGGGCCGCCGATCTTGTCCGTCCTTGGACCAATATGGGTGCGGCCTCTTCGGCACGCATCGCTGGCGGCGGGGGCGGCGCGAGAGGCGCGGCCTGCGCGATCTCGATCCGCTTGGTCGTCGGCGCGGCCTCGTCCAGACGGGAGAGCGGCGGGGAAACGTTGGCTGAGGCGGCTGCGGTGACGGGCCGCGTCGCCGCCGGATTCACGGCCGGTGCCGCGGCGATCTCGCGCTTGGCGGCAGGCGCCTCTATTTTCGTTTCGGGCAGAAGCTGTTCGTCGGCTGCCGGCGTGAAGGGGAGCGGCCCCCTCAAGGCGAAGGGCAGGCCGATCGCGACGACCATCAGGGCGGCGGTCAGTAGCCCGGCCTGTGGGCGTTGAAGCTTTTTCCACCAGGATACCGCCGCGCGCTGCGGCCTGTGCTTCGGAACGGGAGCGCCGTCGAAGCGCGCGAGCGCCCCGGCGATCGCGGCTTCGCGCGGTTTTGGCGCAGCTGGCGGCGGATCGGGCAACATCGCCCGGATATCGTCGTCGCCGGTCATCGACGTTTTCCGTCGGTCGGCAGGCCTTCACAGCCGCCTGGACTATTGGGAAGGGGCATCGGCATTATCTTGCTTATACGCAGAATTGCCCGGCGGTCGATACGGCGACGCTTGCGCTGAAGCGCCGCCGTATCGGAGTCCGCCAGCGCTATTGGTCCAGCCGCGCCATCGCGCCGGCGGTCTTGGCCGCGCGGACGAGATTGACCAGCTCCATGCGGTACCCGAACTCGTCGCGCCCTCGTGCGCCGCCGAGAATGCGGAGCACATCGTCAAGGGTCATCGGGCCATTATATTTGCCGCCGCGGAGCAGTTCGGCGAAGGATGCGACCCCCGCGGCGAAGCGCGCATCCTGCGGCGCGTCTTCGAAGCGCGCGAACTCCACGCCGCGGTTAATCGGTGTCGCGATCAGCTGACTCGTCTCCGATTTCGGCAGTTTGTAGCGGATCTTGACGAAGCCATATTCGCCCGCGCGGCCCGCATCGGCGATCTGCGCGGCCGGCTTGGCATAGCGCAGACCGCCGATCGCGCGCGGCCCGCCGACGGGTACGATCTCATAGATCGCTGTCACCGTCTGGCCCGAACCGACATCGCCGGCATCGACCTTGTCGTTGTCGAAATCCTCGCGCTTCAGCATCCGCGTCTCATATCCGACGAGCCGATATTCGGCGACCGTCGCCGGGTTGAATTCGACCTGGATCTTCACATCCTTGGCTATCGGAAAAAGCGTCGAGGTCGCTTCGTCGACAAGCGTTTTGCGCGCCTCAGCGAGCGTGTCGATATAGGCGGCGGCGCCATTGCCGTTCTGGGCCAGCGTCTGCATCAGCGCGTCGTTGTAATTGCCCATGCCGAAGCCGAGCACCGACAGGAAAATGCCCTTGCTGCGTTCGCGCTCGATATAACCCTTCAGCTCATTCTGGTCGGTGATGCCGACGTTGAAATCGCCGTCGGTCGCCAGAATGACGCGGTTGACGCCGCGCGGATCAAGATTGCGTTCGGCGAGCGCATAGGCCTGACGAATGCCTTCGGCCCCGGCGGTGCTGCCCCCAGCGCCAAGTTGGTCGAGAGCCGCCAGGATCTTGCCCTTTTGGCTCGCCGGGGTCGGCTCGAGCGCGGTGCCCGCGCTGCCGGCATAGGTGACGATCGAGAACCGGTCGTTGCCATCAAGCTGTTCGAGCAGCATCGCGAGCGACTGTTTGACCAAGGGCAGCTTGGCGGGATCGTTCATCGAACCCGAAGTGTCGACAAGGAAGACGAGGTTCGCGCGCGGCCGCGTTTCGCGCCCGACCGCAAAGCCCTTGATGCCGACGCGCACCAGCTTGCGTCCTTCGGTCCAGGGGCTGGGGAACACCGCGACATCGGTACCGAATGGCCGCTCAGCGCTTTGCGGCGCGGCATAATCATAGGGGAAATAGTTGACCAGTTCCTCGGTCCGTACCGCAGCAGGCTGGGGCAGCGTGTTGCGGTTCAGCGATGCGCGAACGAAGGAATAGGAGGCGGTGTCGACATCGATCGAAAAGGTCGACACGGGTTCGTCGAGCGCGACCTTGAACGCATTCTGCTCGGTCACCGTGAATTTGTCACGGCCCACGTCCTGATAAAAGGGCGTCGTCAGATCAGCACGCGGCGCGACCGCGCGCACGTAGCTTCCCGTCGCGACAACTTTGCCGGCGGTTGGCGGAGGCGGTGCAGCTGAAAGTCTTTCGGTTGAGATTGCGGTGACCGCAACCGGGGTATCCTGAAGATACTCCTGACCCGGCCGCCCCGTAACGACGATATCGCGCACCTCGTCGGCCTCGACTCGCTGGGCGGTGACGACGATATTCGGGGACGACGCCGCGGAAGGCGACGCGACGTCTTGCGATTGGGAACAGGCAGTGACGAGTGAGATCGACAGCCCTGTGGTCAGCATCAGATGAAAACGGGACATAGAATGTCTCCCTGGCAACTGCGGTGCAAAATTGCCCGCATGTTCCTGAGATGCGCGGGCGCCGGAAATCCTTGGCGGCCTCGCGAAAAAATTCGGGGAGATTTGGAGTTTAGTCTTCCGTACCGGCATTGGGCGCAATCTGGCGCCGGATCTCATGCATCCGCCACGACACCGTCGCTTCGGCGATTCCCAGGATCTGTGCGGCTTCGCCATGCGTCAACTGCTGACCCGCGACGAGGATCGCCGTGTCGCGAAGCTCGGGCTTCAGCCGCGAAATCGCGCTCTCGATCCAGATCGCGTCATAGAGATCGCGCCCGTCCGGCCCTTTGGTCAGCCCCGCCATGACGCTCAGCTTGCTGGCGAATCGCGTAAAGGCCGAGCGTTGCCGCCGGAAATCGCGGCAGGCGTTGAAGACGATGCTGCATAGCCATGTCGTAAACTTCGCGTCGCCGCGAAAGTCGCCAAGCCTTTCGGCGAGGATACAGCAGACGTCCTGCGCGATATCGTCGGCGTCGGAGCGCGACCCCGTCAGCTGCCATGCGAGGCCGTGGATGCGGTCATAATGGCGCCGGAGCAGTGCGGCGAAGGCATCGCGATCGCCGGCAATCGCCGCCTTTACGATATTCGGATCGTCGCCGACCGCCATATGTCAGCGGCGTATGCGCTGCGGGCAATCGGGACTGTCTGCGAACGGGAAGTATCTCCCGGGCCAAATATGTCCCCCGTATCGCGCCATTGCGATGGTTGTGCCTCAACGGCCGCACGAAGGCTATACCATAGTTGGTCCCGCTTTCGGTTCGAGACACGCCAGTGTCGCGCCGTCTCAAGGAGAATATTGCCGGTCGCGTGCGTGGTCTGCATTTGAATTTCTCATGCCGGAAGCGTTCGGTCGGCAAACGGCCAAAGCTCGCCGTCATTCCTGCATCCCGAAATACCGCAGCACTTCGTTCTTGAATTCAAGCGTCAGGCGCGAGGGCCGTGACACGTTTGATACCGCAAAGGCATATTCGTGCAGGATCGGTGGATCGAAAGCGCGCGCAACCAGTGGTTTGTGCAGATAGGGTTTGACCAGCAAAGCATTGAGGATCGCCATGCCGTTGCCATGCGCTGCCAAAGCGCAGGCCGAGCCATGGGTATGCGTTTCTACCGCGACGACAGGGCGCAGCCCGAAGGCGGCGAAGCTGCTGTCGACCTGCGTGCGCCAATGGCGTCCGGCGCCGAGCAGGATCAGCGGGTGCTGGCCTATATCGGGGGGCGTGATCGTTTCAAGCGACGCCAGTGGGTGATCTTCGTGCATCACGCACACCGAACCGCTCGATACGATCTGCTGAATGGCAAGATCGCTCTCGTCGGTCGGCAGTTTCAGGAACCCGCAGTCGACATAGCGCATCGCGATCATTGTCCGCGCCGTTTCGACGCTGCGCGAATCGATGCTGAATTCGACCCCGGGAAACCGTTCGCGAAACCGCGAGACGATGTCGGGCAATATGCCTTCGGCAAAGCTGGGTGGCGCGACAATGCGGATCGTCCCCGCCGAATAGCCGGCGATATCGCGGACCAGACTGTTGAACCGGTCGAGGCTGGACAGCGTCAGCTCGACCTCCTGGATTAGCTTGATACCGTCGGCGGTCGGCACCAGCTTACCGCGATCGCGATAGAACAGGTCGAAGCCGACATTGGCTTCCAGCTGGGCGATCAGGCGGCTGACGGCGGGCTGCGACAGCGACAATTGTTTGCCTGCGGCGGTCGCCGATCCGGTTCGCATGATCTCTGAAAACACGCGCAGCGCGCGAAAGCTGACATCCTTGTCGGGGGACAGGCCGGGCGGCGTCGGCAGCTTGTCCATCAAGGCGCCACGACGGGCAGCAAAATGCGAGATGCCTGCCCGGGGCCGAAATGCACGCAATTTTCGGCCGACCGCGGCGGTTGGTCGGGCAGGCGCCAGTCGCTGTTGGGGTTAATGTCGAAATGCGGGAAATTGCTGCTCGCGATTTCGATGCGGATGCGGTGGCCACTGGCAAACAAATTGCTCATCGGGAAGGACGCAATCTGCACCGCATAGACCTTACCTGCCTCCATTGCCTCGGGTTCCTCGAACGAGTTCCGGAACCGCATCCGCAATATACCGTGCGCGATGTTGAGCGCATAGCCCTCGGGATAATCGGCGCTCGGCGGATAGACGTCGACGACCTTGATCGTGAAGTCGGTATCGACTGCGCTGGAGCTCACAAACAATTCGGCGACTGCCTGACCGGTCAATTCGACATCGGCGTCGAGCGGGTCGGTGTTGAATATCAGCACGTCGGGACGCTCGGCCAGCGGGCGATAGGGCGGCTTCGACCCAAAGAAATCCGGGCTTTCGCGCTGATCGAAGCCGCCTGCCTCCATCACCGGGGCGCCCGATGCAATCGCGCCGCCGATGGTCGGGACGGGATTGTGCGGGTCGTGGGTGAAACTGGCATATGCCGTCGCCGCGGGTTGCTCGCCCAGACAGCCATTGGTCCGCAAATAGAGCGGCTGCATCGTCACATCGGGTAGCGGCCATGCCGACGCGGTACGCCAGCGTCCGCCATGGTCGATCCGGCCGGTGGGCAGGCGGCGACCCGACCCGCCGCCCATCGTGAAGAGATAGACGGCATCGGGCAGCGGGTCGGCAACATTGGCGTGCCTGAGATAATGGTCGAACCAGGCGCGGCGCAGCGCGGTGTAGTCGCCGAACTGAAAATCGAGCGTTGAGGCGGGGCCGAAATCGGCATCGCCCGAAAAGGTCAGTGATCGTTTGCCGTGCGTCCATGGCCCCATGATCAGTTTTACGGGGCCGCGTTTGCGGCCGACAAGTCCGGTGAAATTCTCGATCGCGGTCAACGCATAGGGGTCGTACCAGCTCGACATATGCACCATCGGCACATCGGCGAATTCGTCGTACCAGCCGCGCGCGTAAATGCCGCGCTGTTTCCAGAAGTCGGTGAACCGATCCTCGCCCCACTGTTCCAGGATGAAGGCTTCATATTCCGGCGCCGCGCTGATCGGCGAATGGCCCGGCGCCCAGCGATCGACCCCGATCCAGTCGCGGATATCCTGCCCCTCCAGCGCTGCTCGCCGGGCCGGATCGGCGGTCGTTTCCCGCGCCAGCAGCGCATGTTTCTGCGCCCAGGTCAGCTGTTTCAGCTCGTAGGCGCCGCCCTGACGAATGCCGCTGTGATAGGCGCTCGAAAAGCCGCCGGAATCAAGAAACATCGCGGACAGGCCCGGCGGGTCAAGCGATGCCATCGCGGCCTGAACATGCGCGCCATAGGACAGTCCTAGCGTACCGATCCGGCCATTGCACCATGGCTGAGCGCGGATCCACGCCAGCGTGTCGACGCCGTCCTCGGCTTCCGACAGATATTTGCGAAAGCCGCCTTCGGAAGCGTAGCGACCACGACAATCCTGAATGGCAAAGGCGTAGCCATGGGATGCGAATATTCGCGCGATGTCGGGTTTCGACAGCGGTTCGGTGGCCGCAACCGAAAAGTCGGCGTGGTTAGTGCCTTCCTTGTCGTAGGGGGTGCGCTCGAGCAGCACGGGCAATGGCGTCTTCAATGCACTGCTCGGAAGATAGATGTCGGTCGCCAGATGGACGCCGTCGCGCATCGGCACCATCGCGTTGCGGATCACACCGCTCGGCTTTGCTCCGCTCATCGTGCGAGCACCGCATATGTTGCGGGCGCGCCCGGGCCAACCGGCCAATCGAAACTCGTCCAGACGGCGATCAGCGACAGGCCGGTGATCCCGATCGCGATCGAAAAGGGCAGCATCATCGCGATGAGCGACCCGACGCCGAAATCCTTACGCCACCGCTGCGCCAGCACAAGGACAAGGACGAAGTTTGCTGCGACCGGGGTCACGATGTTGAAGATGGAATCGCCCATGCGATAGGCGGCGGTCGTCATTTCGGGCGATACGCCGAGCAACATCAGCATCGGCACGACAATCGGCGCCATCGCGCTCCACTTTGCCGAGGCCGAGCCGATCACGAGATCAAAGATGGACGACATCAGCAGCAGCAGGATCAGCAGTGCGGGGGTCGCCAGTTGCTGCGCGCGCAGCCAGTCGGCACCGTTGATCGCCATCACCGGCCCCAGGTTCGACCAGGCGAACATTGCGATAAAATGCGCGGCGAAAAAGGCGATGACCAGAAACGGGGTCATGGTCGCCAGTCCCGCCGTCATCATCCGCACGACATCGCGGTGCGATGTGATCGATCCCGTTGCGGCGCCATAAGTCCAGCCGCAGACGAGGAAAAGCAGCATGAAGGCCGCGACAAGCGAGGCATAGAAGGGGCTGTAGCGCGCCGGACCGGCTGCCGCCTCGTCGACCAGCGGGGTGTAGCCCGGCCACAGGGTCAGCGCAGCGAACAGCACGGTGATCGCCAGCGCGGCGATACCGGCGTGGCGCAGGCCCTTTGCTTCCCCCTCGGCCGTCGCTTCGGCGGGGCCGTCGCCTTGTGGCGGGGTGCCGGTCCATGGCCCGAGCCGCGGTTCGACGATCCGGTCGTTCACATACCAGGTCACAGGGATCAGCAAGATTCCGAGCGCAGCGGTGAACCACCAGTTGCCCAGCGGGTTGAGCATATGACCTGGCACCAGCAGCGCCGCCGCCGACTTGGTGATGCCCAGCATCAGCACATCGAACTGGCCGGGTACCAGATTGGCCGCGAACGCGCCTGATATGCCGGCATAGGCGATCGCCATTCCGGCTAGCGGGTGGCGTCCGGCGGCGGCAAAGACGATCGCCGACAACGGGATCAGCACGACATAGGCGGCGTCCGCGGCCTGATGCGACAGCAATCCGATCAGAAAGATCGCGGGGCTGAGGAAGCGGTTCGACACGCCGCGCATCGCGCGCGTCATCAATGCGGTGAACAGTCCCGACCGTTCGGCGACTGCCGCCCCCAGCATGACGACCAGGATCAGCCCGAGCGGCGGAAAATGCGCCATGGTTTCGGGCATGCTGGTCAGCAACTGTGCGACATTGTGCTCTGACAACAGGCTTTTGGCGACCAGCACGTCGCCCGTAACCGGATTGACCGCGCCCCAGCCGAGCGCGGCCGCCACCGCCGACACCGCAACGAGCAGCGCGATCAGGCCCAGAAAAATGAAGACCGGATCGGGCAGGGCGTTGCCCCAGCGTTCGACCCGGTCGAGCCATTTGCCCGTTTTTCTATCCGCTGGCATTGCCCCGCCGCCCCGCAAAATGTTCACCGATGCCGTTCCGCGCAGCGCCGCCCCAAAACAGACCGGCGCCGGACGGATGCCTTGCTTACATCTTGACCGAGAAGCGGGCGTAGAAGAACCGGCCGCGCGCGTCATAGGTATAGATGTCATAATTGATCGGTGCGTTGGCGTAAGAAGCGGGCGGCTGCTTGTTGAACAGATTGTTGATCCCCAGATTGAACCGTGCCGCATCGTCGTTGATGCCGAAACCGATTTCGGCGTCGGTGTAGATGATCGACCGGGTGCGCGCGTCCTTGACCGCGTTGACGACGTCGGTGGTCGGGCCGATGTAGCGCGCGCGCAGCGTCATATCGACCGTGTCGCCGATCCAGCCGAGCGATGCCTGCCCTTTCCAGCGCGGATAGGTCGAGCGCGGCTGGTCGCCCTTGCCGGCGCGTTCGTCGACGATGGGGTCGCCACCCGCCGGATTGGGCGAGGTCGTCTTGAACGAGTTGAGATAGGACGCATCGACCATCGTCGTGAACCGCCCGATGCCGGTATTGAAGTCATAGCGCAGCGTCGCGTCGACCCCGTCGGTCTCGATCGAGTTCAGATTTTGCGCGCCCTGGAGCAATTCGAGGATTGCGCCCGTGCCGGCGTCACGGCTCACCAGATCGCAAAACACATCGCCGCGCAGCGCACACAGCTGCATGATCTGGGTCGCCGACTGCGATGCGATCGCATTCTTGATCTTGATCTTGTAATAATCGACGGTCAGCGACAGGCCGCGGATACCGCGCGGCGAGATTGCGACCCCGGCGCTGAAGGTGTCGGCGGTTTCGGGCTTCAGGCCGGTGTTGCCGCTGATGACCCCCGGAATCAGGCCGTTCAGATTGAAGTTGGCCTGATTATAACCGGTGGGAACCCCGGCGCATCCCGGGCGGCCCGGGTTGGCGGCGGCACCGCCATTACAGGGGTCGGTCCCCTGAAAGCTCGTTTGCCGGGCGCCCTGATACAGCTCGAGGATCGACGGCGCGCGAAATCCCTGCGAGTAGGTGCCGCGCAGCAATATGTCCTCGATCGGACGGTAGCCGATTCCCGCCTTGAGCGTCGTCTTGCTGCCGACCGTCGAATAGTCCGAATAGCGCGCCGCAAGGCTGACATCGAGGCTTTGGGCGAACGGCTGGTCCTTGAAGATCGGGATGTTGAGTTCGCCATAGGCTTCGTGAAGATCATAGCTGCCCACGGTTGCCGTGCGCGTCTGTCCCGTCGTTTTGGTGTACAGCGACGCGTTCAGGTAGATCGGCGGCGCATTGACGATCGGATCCGGCGCATCAACGCCGCGATTCTGGCGATATTCATACCCCACTGCGAGCGCGACCGGCCCGGCCGGCAGGTCGAACAGATTGCCGGTGACGTTGAATGCGGCATTGTACAATTCGGTGCGGTTATATTCGCGCGTGGTGAAGCGGATATAGTCGGCCTGCTGCGCAGTCATCGGCGCGAACAGGTTGATCGGCACGCACCCCGCATTGGCGGCGCACGTCGCAAGCGATCCCAGGCCGAGGAACAGATTGTCATAGTTTATGCCATTTTCGGCGATCGTATGGATGCTGTTCTTTGAATAGGAACCAAAGACGTCCCAGCGCCATTCGCCGCCCAGGATCGGCAGGATGCCGTCGACGCCGACCGACACGCGGAAGGTTTCGACATCCTGCCCGTTGTTACGGTTGCCGACGTCGCTCATCACCTTGCGGATGCGCCAGGCGCTGTTGGCGGCAAAGCCGATGGCATTGGCGGCAGGAACACCATTGGCGGTGCCGAACGGGTTGAACGCCTGGTTGTTGGGAATGGCAAAGCCGCGCACCGTCCCGGCGCTGCCGCCGACGTCGAGCAGCACGGGCGAGAACAGCTGGTTCGATTTGCGCCGGTTATAGACGCCCTCGATCTTGATCGTCGCATCTTCGGTCAGTTCATAATCGAACCGGCCGTACACCCCGTACCGCTCCGACGGGCCGGTCGAGTAGATGCCCTGCGCCTGCGTGTTATAGGCATCGCCCGGCAGCGCCCCGACGTGGAATGCGTTGTCGGCCTGATTGCCCGCGCCGATCGCGGCACCATTGTTCAGCACGATCGGATTGGCGCTGCTCGCAAAGCCTGCGGCGGTGCCGAAATAGGCGTTGTTGGCGAGCCCCGGCAGGATGAACAGGCCGTTGGGATTGGTGCCAACCGCGGTTTGGGGAACCAGCGTCAGCGTGGTCAGGTCGCGCGCATCGGTACGGATCGGGCGCGACTTGAAATAGCTGCCCGACAGGATCACCGACGCCCGGTCCCACGTCTTGCCGACCGTTAGCATGCCGCCAACTTCGGCGCCGTCGCCGCGGCTGGTGACGCCAGCGCGCACCGACCCGCGCAGTCCGTCGAAGGGCTGGACCGTCTTGATGTTGACGACGCCCGCAATCGCGTCAGCGCCGTAGATGGCCGATGCGCCGTCCTTCAAAACCTCGATGCCATCGATCATGCCCTGCGGCAGCGTGTTCAGATCGACGAAATCGCGAAAGCCGCGCTGGCCGACGCCGTCGACCCAGCGATGTCCGTCGACGAGCACGAGCACGCGGTTGCCGCTACCCTCGGCCCCGCCCAGATAGCGCAGGTTGATCGAGCTGGCGCCATAGGACGTCCCCTGCGTCCCGTTGGAATTGAGGCTGACTCCGGCGGACGGGATTTTCTGGAGCAGGTCGCCGATCGACGAGGTTCCCGACCGGGCGATATCGTCCGAGGTGATCGTCAGCAGCACGCCGACCGAGTCAGCATCCTTGCGGCTGATCCGCGATCCCGTGACGATGATATCGCCACCGCTATCGGCGTCGGCTTCGGCGTCCGCAGCAGCGACGTCTTCGGCGTCCTGCGCCTGCGCCATGGTCGGCCAGGCCAGCGCGGCCAGGCTGATGCTCGCTGCGGCCGCGAATTTTGCGAGACGGCGTTGCCGGTCGCCGTGAACGATTGCACTGGTCATCGATAAGCCCCCAAATTTGTGATGTCCCGACCAGCTTAGAGCGAAGTGCGACGCGGAAAAATATTATGACACTCCGTGATGCTATCATAACGAAAGTGCATGGCGTTGCCGGTGAATGCGCAATCTTTGTATGAGGAGGCAGGGAGGCGAAATATGGGTTTCGATCTATTGCGCGTACCAACGCGCCGGCATCTGATCGCAGCAGGCGTGTCGATCGCCTTCTTTCCGTTGCCCGCAGCGGCGCGGCCGGCACCGCTGCGGATCAGCCTGCTCGGGCAGGCGCTGATCAAGACTGACCTTCGCGTGATCGGCTGGCCAGCCATGGGCGATTTCCGGCGCCTGCTCAAAGGCAGCGATGCCGTCTTTACCGATCTGGAGACGGTGATCGCCGGACCACTGTCCGGGCAATCGACCCGGCCTGCGGACAGTGAGGTGCTGCATATTGGCGCGCCCGAGGTCATCGATTGCCTGCAGGCGATTGGCGTGAACATTGTCGCGACATCCAACAATCACGCCTGGGATCTCGACGCGGGCGGAATCTTGTCGACGATCGATGCGTTGAAAATGCGCCGGCTGGCCTTCGCCGGATCGGGGCCAGACCTGGTATCGGCCAGCGCGCCGGGCTATTTGAAGGGACGAAAGACGGTGGCGCTTGTCGCCGCGGCCGCCGGTGCGATCCGCGACGGCGCCGCGGCGACAGCGACCCGACCGGGGGTCAATGAATTGCGGCGCGGCGCCGACGGCGCGCTCGATGCCATTGACGTCGAACGCTATCTTGCGGCCATTCGCCTTGCGGCATCGACCGGGGCGATCGTGATTGCCTATCTGCACAGCCATTATTGGGAACCGAAGAAATCAGACACGCCGGAATGGCAGCGCGATCTGGCGCGCCGGGCGATCGACGCGGGGGCAGTCACCTTTGCCGCGCACGGCGTACCCGAACTGCAAGGCATCGAATATTATCGCGGCGCGCCGCTGTTCCATGGGCTCAGTTCGTTCATCTTTCAGTCGAAGAAACCCGATGACGCCTATGGACCCGAAGCGTGGCAGTCGATCATCGCGCAGCTCGAAATCGACCGCGGCGCGGTCACCCGAACCCAAATCATCCCTGTCCAGCTCGATGGAAAGGGCGTGTTCCACGATGGTTCGCTGGTCCGTGGCACCCCGATGCTCGCCGACATCGGGCAAGCGCCGGCCATCATAGATCGTGTCACAGCTCTCAGCGCGGTTCTGGGAAATTCCGTGAGCTTTCGGCAAACGTCGATGTCCGGCAGGCGGTTTCTACGTTCAACAATCGAACTGCGGCCACAATAGTTTCGGATTGTCGAAGGTCTGTTGTCATGAAAGAATGCGCGAAAGCGACCTGGCCGCAAGCGGCCACTACCGTCTCTCGGTGCCCATCACCCTTTCGTCACCTCGACAACAGTCGCCCCGTTCGACCTTTCGCTGGTTCGAAATCCAACGCCGGTAAACCTATCGATCAATGCCGCCGCAGTCAGCGTGTGCTGGCTCAGTTTTACCGTGGTAAATGCACCCCGCCGCGCAATGGCAAAGGGCAGTAGCAGTTGATCCTGCAAATAGGGGCCGGCGAAAGCCTCGCAGGCGAGGTAGCCTGCCATACGCTTGGCCGCCGTCTTAGCAAGGCGCTCCGCCGGGACGCCGATCTTGCCGAACGCTGAGATGATCTCGGTGACGTTCTCGAAAGCCGCCTCAAGCAGCAGCGCGTTGCCCGGCCCGTGGTCGGCAGGAAGCTGGCGCGTTGCGAAGGCATCGTCGGGCCAGTCAGCCAAAACCTTGCGCGCGCTTTTCAGCTCGCGGTCGGCTACATCGAAGGGGATGCCGGCGACAATCGCCGTCGCTTGTACGCTGCGCAGCGCCCCGCGATCGATGCAGTCGACCGGACGAAGCGGCGCGGGAGCAATATCGACCTCAATCCGGCCGCCGCCCCGCGGGAAAAAGCCGTGGCGGATCAGCCGCGCCGACACGGCCGGACCCATGCGGTTGACCACCGGCAGCAGCGTGCGTTCGAGGAATTCGAACGGCGGGGCAGCCATCGCATGCGTTCCGCCCTCGATGACGAGACGCGACGGAGCGTCGGCCAGCATCAGCGGCACGAGGATCGTCTGGAGAACCAGTCCGGTGCTGCCCGCCGTGCCCACCGCGAAATGATAGTCGCCGGGCGTCACGCGACCGGGGCGGAAGGAAATGCTGTTCGATCCGACGGCCAGCCCGCTGCATTCGGCCGCGCCGATCACGCACGCCGCTTCGATCGCGGTCACATGCTGGCGCATGAGCCCCGGCTTCTCGCGCCCGCGCCGGATGTTTTCGATCGTGAAGGGCTCGCCGGTCAGCAGCGAAAGCGCGCAAGCATAGCGCAGCACCTGTCCCCCGCCTTCGCCTTCAGAGCCGTCGATGATGATCATTCTTCGTCTACCAGTTCCAGAAACAAGTCGTTTGCGTCTGCCGCAAAAGCTTCGATTGGCGGTCGCGCCGGCACCTCGCCGGCACGCGCCAACTCGTCCGCGATCAGCGCGTCGATCTCGGGCACGCGTGCGATCGGTCCCGCCTCGCGCGTGTCCGCCTTCATCGCCACCAGCTGCTCGATCTCTTCGATGGCCGAAGACGAAAGGTCAGCCTCCGCCATCAGCTGCTGCAACTGCATCGGCGGCCGGCGGGATGGATCGCGCCGCAGTACACGGATCGCCAAGGCAGGGCGCAGCGCATAGAAATAGCGCTTTACCGCCACTTCGCTCTCATCCTGCAACCAGCGCGCAATCGCGGTCCGGCCAAGCTTGGCATAATGCAGCGCAAAACCATTCGGATCGAAGTGGCGGTCCTTCAGTTCAGCCATCCGCGCGATCACGGGATGGGCATTGCGATACTCGATCGGCGATCCGATCCATTCGGAGAGCACCGAATTGTTGCGCAGCATTAACCCCAGCGCCTTGCGGATATCCCAGCCGTTCAAGTCGATCTCGTCGACGATCGGCCGCTTGATCACGTCACGCACCGGGCTGAGCGCCAGATAGTCGCGGCGCGGCCGGACATAGAGAAAGCGCACGTCATAATCGCTGTCGGGCGACGGGAAACCCCACGCCCGCGACCCCGATTCGATCGCGAGCAACAGGCGCACGCTGTCCTCCGCCTCGACGGCGGACAGGCGGGTTTCGATTTCGCGGCGCACGGAAGCCCCAATGGTCATGTCTCCAACTTTCTCAATTCCGTTCCATCGGGATCCGCGATGAACAAATAAGGTGTCCAGCAATCGGTCATCTTCGTGCCAATCTCTGCCTTGCAGGATTTGCAACGAATATTCGGGCCACCACATCCGGAAAGGCCACAGCATCCGCCGAGACGGCGAGAATCCCCGACCAACTCGGTAAAGGCCTCGACGTCGTCGGGATTGGTCCAAATCTGCGCTACGAAATCGAGCGAATTGGGTTCGTCGAACGATGTGATGAATGGCTTATCGGATTTATAGGCCGTACCATGATCGGTCACCGGCTGCTGGTCGGCAAGCGTCGGCGCTTCGACCGCCGGATCCTTCGTCGAAAGAAAATTCAATTCATTCGACAATGGCGCGCCGCAAGTTGTGCAAAATAATTGGCCCTTCATCGTCATATCCCCGATAGCGGCGTGAAGGGGATCACCCCTTCACGCACACCACCTGCTTCAGCGTATGAACGATCTCGACGAGGTCGGCCTGCGCCGCCATCACCGCCTCGATCGGCTTATACGCCTTTGGCGTTTCGTCGATGACGCCTTCGTCCTTACGGCATTCGACGCCAGCGGTGTCAGCGATATGCTCGTCGAGCGTGACGAGCTTTTTCGCCGCGGTCCGGCTCATAACCCGGCCCGCACCATGGCTGCAGCTATCGAAGGATTCCGGGTTGCCGAGCCCGCGCACGATGAAGCTTTTTGCCCCCATCGAGCCCGGGATGATCCCCAGCGTCCCCCTCGCCGCGCGCACCGCCCCCTTGCGGGTGACGAGCACATTCTCGCCGAAGTGGTTCTCGCGCGTCACATAATTGTGATGACAGTTCACCGCTTCCATCTCGGCCTCGAACGGCTTGGCGATCTGGCGCCGGAGCGCCGCGATCACATTCGCCATCATCATCCGCCGGTTCAGCGCCGCAAAATCCTGCGCCCAGCCGACCGCCTCGACATATTCGTCGAAATGGTCGGTCCCTTCGGGGAAGTAAGCAAGATCCTCGTCGGGCAGGTTGATGAACCATTTGCGCATGTCCTGCTTCGCCAGTTCGATGAAGTAGGTGCCGATCGCATTGCCGACGCCGCGCGACCCCGAATGGAGCATCACCCACACCCGCGCATCCTGATCGAGGCAAAGCTCGATAAAATGGTTGCCCGTTCCGAGCGTCCCCAGATGCACGAGGTTGTTGGTGTTCTTCAGCCGCGGATGCTTCGCGACGAGATGCCCGAAGCGTTCGGCGAGCGTTGCCCACGCGTCGACGATCGCCGGGGGCGGATCGCCCCACGAACCGGTGTCGCGCTTGCCGCGCCCGACCGAGCGGCCGTGCGGCACCGCCTGCTCGATCGCACTGCGGATGCCTTCCAGCGTATCGGGCAGGTCGTGCGCCATCAGTGAGGTGCGCGCCGCCATCATGCCGCAGCCGATGTCGACGCCGACCGCAGCCGGGATCACCGCACCCTTGGTCGGGATCACCGATCCGACGGTCGCGCCAAGGCCGACATGCACGTCGGGCATCGCCGCGACATGCTTGAACACGAACGGCATCCGCGCGGCCTTCGCAAGCTGCGCGCGGGCGCCATCTTCGACCGGGACGCCGCGCGTCCACATCTTGACCGGGCGTCCGCCCTCGACATTGAGCACTTCGTAAGTCGTCTGGGTCATCGCTGACCTCCTTCTCTTCATTCATAGGTGCCGGCGACGAGTTTTGGCGAGACATTCCGGATTTCTCCGGCGCGGATTCGAACCGCTAGCCTTTCGGCCTACCCGATGTAGTCCCACCGGCATTCGCCAGCATGTTTGATAGAGGGTCACGGCGACGAGGATTGAAAAGACATTCGTGCTCTACCAGACTGAGCTACCGCTCGTTTCCGACCGGGCGGGATTCGAACCCGCGACACCGACATTATCAATGTAGTCCTTCCGGCATTCGCCGTGATCCTGTTGGCTCTTCATTCGAAGTGTCACGGCGACGAGGTTTAGCAAAGACATTGCCCCTAAGGGCGCCGCTCTATCCGCTAAGCTACAGGCCCGCATCATGGTGGACCCGGCGGGATTCGAACCCGCGCCTGCATCGTGACAGGATGTAGTCCTTCCCGGCATTCGCCGTGACACTTCGTAGTCATACCTCCACTTCGTTGACGATCTGGACCCAGTCGCGCGTTTCGCCAGCAGCGAAGCGCGCCATTGCGCCAAAGACCGCGTCGGTGAAACCACCGACATTCATGATATCCTTCCGGTCCCTGGCCTGCGTGGTGCCATAGGGCTGGATGTCGATGCAGATCAGCTTCGCGCCCGGGTTACGGACCTTCAGCTTCGTCCACTCGTTCATCGTCGCCGTGGCGCCACGCCGGGTCGGATCGACCCAGCTTTCATTGTCCGAAACGATCACAACGGTATCGACCTTCGCGCGCTCGGCGTTGAGCCGGGCGAGCGGAGCCGAGACATTTGTCCCGCCGCCGCCGATCGCTGCCAGCCGCGCGGCGTTGACCGCAAGGCGTGCCTTGGGATCGAGCGCCATGTCGACGACATCGACTTCGAACGGCATCACCCGCGCCGACCGGTTGGTGCGCAGCATCGCCGCCGCGACCAGCGCCGCGATGTCGATGCAGCGGACCTTCGAGGTCGCGCCCTTGCGGTGGCCGGTCGCTGCCGAGCCCATCGAGCCCGACACGTCCGGACAGACAATGATGTTGCCCGCCAGCACCGGAACCGTTGCAAGCGACAGTTCGAGTGCCTTTTCGAGCGATGCCTGGACCGCTAGCGGAACCGCGTCGCCGACCTGATCGAGCGCGATCATCAGGTGATAGGGCGCGGGCTTGATCTTCGCGATCGCCTCCGCATCCGCCAGCCGTGCCGCGACCGCTTCGGTCACCCCCGCCACGTCGAACGCACCATTGCGCGCCAGCGTGTTGAGGTTCATGCGCAGCGCCTGCCAGCCCATGCGAACCGCAAGATCGCCCCACTGTTCCGCCGAGAGCGGAAATGCGGTCAGCCATTCGAACGGCACCGGGGGGAGCGGCCCCGAGGGGTCGCGCTTCCAGGCTTCGAACGCTGCGATCTCTGCCGGCAGCGCAGCGACTTCATAGGGCTTGCCGATCAGCCAGCCGTAGAAGGCGCGTCGCTCCGCCGAAGCCGGCGCCGGGTGGACCATGCGAACGATGTCGGCGAGGCTCGGGTCGTTGCCCGTCGCTGCCGTCATCAACTGGCGCATCGAAGCCGTTTCCAGCCATTGACGCACCAGCCGCTTCGGCCGCGAGCCGAGCGAACGGCGCCCGATCTGGCCCGACCGCATGATCTGCACGAAATTGCGCAGCATGCGGCCGTTATCGATCACGCGGCCGAATACCGGCACGGCGAGATCGGGATCGGCGACGGTCAGATAAGCGGCGAGCAGCGCCGGCATATCCTTCATCGCACCCGACTGGCGCGCATAGATCGCCGCCTTGGCAACAAACCCCGGCGACACCGCTTGCGCCGCCGACAGGACATCGGCGAGCTGCGCGTCGGCGCCCGAATAGAAGCCATCCGACAGCGTGCCGGTCGCGGCCAGCTGTGCAAGCTTCGCTTCGGCGCCATAGGCATAGGCCGCGCCGCCGGCTTCATTCACCGTGTCGGTGCGCGGCAGGAAGCGCGAGAGCGCCGTGGAAAACAGGGACTTGTTGGCCATCGTCCAACTCCTTCGAAATCATTCCGGATCCTCGGGGGCGGCCAGCCCATTCCGGCCGCCCCTTCGTTCCACTGTGCCGGGAGACGTGAGCCCCGACGCAAACATCGTTGCAGAAGACGTGCCAAACGCGGAAGGTGGAAGTGATATTCATATAACTAACTGATATCACGTAATAAGATTATAAATCTTCTTGAGATGTGGAAACGAGGCGTTAGACCTATATGATTATCTTGTATCGTAATTTATCCTAGAATATAAGTGTGATCATGAAGCCCACTACCGTCATCGGATTTCTCGGCTCGACTCTCGATGCCGCCAAATTCGGACCCTCGCGCTGGAACAAGTGGCGGCCGACGGTCAGCATCTGCATGCAGGAAGACTTGCGGGTCGATCGCTTCATCCTGCTGCACGGCCGCTATCACAGCCGTCTCGCTGAATATGTGGCCGATGATATCCGTGACATATCGCCCGAGACTGAGGTCGTCCCACAACTCCTCGACTTCGACGACGCCTGGGATTTCGAGGAAGTTTATGGAAAGCTGCTCGACTTCGCGCGCGCCTTTCCCTTCGACCCCGACAATCAAGATTATCTGGTCCACATCACGACCGGCACCCATGTCGCGCAAATTTGCCTCTTTCTCCTGACTGAGGCGCGCTATCTGCCCGGGCGGCTGCTCCAGACCCAGCCGCAGCGTGGCGCACCGCAGCCGATCGGGACGTGGAGCGCCATCGACCTCGACCTGTCGCGTTACGACAGCATCGCGACGCGCTTTGCCGAGGCGAGCGCCGAGAGCACGAGCTTTCTGAAAAGCGGCATCGAGACGCGCAATGCCGCCTTCAACCGAATGATCGAGGAGATTGAGCAGGTCGCGGTACGCAGCCGCGCGCCGATCCTGCTGATGGGTCCGACCGGCGCCGGCAAGAGCCAGCTCTCGCGCAAGATTTACGAGCTCAAGAAGCTGCGCCACCAGATCGCGGGCCCTTTCGTCGAAGTTAATTGCGCGACGTTGAAGGGCGACAGCGCGATGTCGGCGCTGTTCGGCCACCGCAAGGGCGCTTTTACCGGCGCGGCACAGGATCGCCCCGGCCTGCTCAAGTCGGCCGACAAGGGGTTGCTATTCCTCGATGAAATTGGCGAGCTTGGCCTCGACGAGCAGGCGATGATCCTGCGCGCGATCGAGGAAGGACGCTTCCTTCCCGTGGGCGCCGACAGCGAAGCGAAGAGCGAATTCCAGCTGATCGCCGGCACCAACCGCGACCTCGTCCGCGAGGTTGTCGCCGGTCGCTTCCGCGAAGATCTGTTCGCTCGCCTCAACCTGTGGACCTTCAGCCTGCCGGGGCTTGCGGCGCGCCGCGAGGATATCGCCCCTAATCTCGACTACGAGCTGGAGCGCTTCGCCGAACGCGAAGGGGCACGGGTCACCTTCAACAAGGAGGCGCGCGACAAATTTTTGAGCTTTGCCGAGAACTCGGCCGCGCTGTGGAAAGGCAATTTCCGCGACCTTGCCGCCAGCGTCACCCGCATGGCAACGCTCAGCGCGACAGGGCGCATCGATTCCGATGCGGTCGCCCTCGAGACGGGCAGGCTGCGGTCGCTTTGGTCGACCGACGATGCTCAGGGCGATGCGCTCGACCATTTGCTATCGTCCGACCAGCTCAAACGGATCGATCCCTTCGATCGGGTTCAGCTCGGCTATGTTGTCGATATCTGTCGTCAGAGCGCTAGCCTTTCGGCGGCGGGGCGTTCGCTGTTTTCGGCGTCGCGCGAAGAGCGTCGATCAACCAACGATGCGGACCGGTTGCGGAAATATCTCGCGCGCTTCGATCTCGACTGGAGCATTGTCACGGCAAGCAGCGATTAATTGGCGTGACGGCAGCGCGGCGATCCCTTGCCAAGAAATCACATAACCGCCAGTAATCGCCGATGACCGAACAACTGCTTGCTCCGGAGAATGTCGTTTTCAGTTCAGCACTATTGCTGATGCTGCTGATCGGCGTGGTTCAGGCGATGGGTCTGTCCGCAGACGTCGATACCGATCCCGGGGCCGACGCCGACGCCGGTTTCGCCGACGCGCTGCTTGCCTGGGCCGGCATAGGCCGCGTTCCTTTCCTGATGTGGCTAGTGCTCTTCCTTGCGTTCTTCGGTGCGCTTGGGTTGGGGCTTCAACAACTGGTGACTGGATTAACCGGCGGGCCGGGCACCAACCTGCTGATGGTTCCGCTCACCGCCGCCGCGGCGCTGCCGCCGACCAGCGCCGCGGCGCGGCTGGTCGGGCGGATTTTTCCGAGCCTTGAAACCACCGCCATCGAACGTGATGAATTGGTCGGACTCTATGCCGAGATCAGTATCGGGACGGCACGCTCGGGGCACCCTGCGAGGGCGCGGGTGACCGATCGGCACGGTCAGTCGCACCAGATAATGGTCGAGCCCGACAGCGCCGATCAGGTATTTCAAGCCGGCGAGAGCGTCCTGCTGGTAAAACTCGAGGGCGATATATTCAAAGGCTTCACGCGGGGTGATTTCTATTTACCCCGGCTCGACTGAGCCTAATATCCGTTCGGGGCCTTCCAATGTCGGAAGCGCGAATCGACAGCAACGGGTAGTCCATGATTGAAATAGCCATTTACGCGGGCATCGGCCTCGCCACTCTCTTGATTCTGGGACTGATCGTCACGCGGCTTTATCATCGCGCGACCAAGGAAATTGCCTTTGTCCGCACGGGTTTTCGCGGCGAGCGCGTGATCATGAACGGCGGCGCGCTGGTGCTGCCCGTTCTGCATGAAACGATGCCGGTGAATATGAATACGGTTCGGCTCGCGGTCGAGCGCAAAAATGTCGATGCACTGATCACCTTCGACCGGCTGCGGATCGACGTGAAGGCCGAATTCTATGTCCGCGTCCGGCCTGATGCGGGATCGATCGCGATGGCGGCGCAGACATTGGGGCTGCGCACGATGAATCCCGAGGCGCTGAAGGATCTTGTCGAAGGCAAATTCGTCGACGCGCTGCGCTCGGTCGCAGCTGGCATGACGATGAACCAGCTTCACGAACAGCGCTCCGACTTTGTGCAAAAGGTGCAGCAGGCGAGTTCGAACGACCTGTCGATGAACGGGCTCGAGCTGGAATCGGTGTCGCTGACCGGACTCGACCAGACTTCGATCGAGCATTTCAATGCCAACAACGCCTTCGACGCCGAGGGTCTCACCAAGCTGACCGAGCAGATCGAGATGCGCAAAAAGGCGCGCAACGACATCGAGCAGGACACCCGCGTTCAGATCGAGACTAAGAATCTTGAGGCCGACAAGCGCAGCTTCGAAATCAGCCGCGACAATGAATTCGCGCGGCTCGAACAGGAGCGCGAGGTTGAAATGCGCCGCGCCGAGCAGGCGTCCGAAGTCGCACGCGAACAGGCGATGCGCGGCCGCGAGGCCGACGAAGCACGGATCACGGCGAAGCAGCAGGTCGATTCGACCCAGATCGAGGCCGACCGGGCGGTGAAGCAGGCCGAAATCGCGCAGGAACAGGCGATCGAACTAGCGCGTCAAGACCAGCAGATCTTGATCCAGAACAAGAGCCGCGAGGAAAGCCAGGCGCGCGGCGAGGCCGACGAAGCTCGTGCCAAGGCGGTCGCCGCCGAGGAACAGGTCATCACCGCACGCGACACTGAGGTCGCCGAACGATCGAAGCGTATCGAACTGATCGAGGCGTCAAAGCAGGCCGAGCGCGCCGCGATTTCGGTGAAGGTCGAGGCCGAAGCCGAAAAGGAAGCGGCATCGAACCGCGCCGCGGCGCTGCGCTTCGAAGCCGAGGGCGAAGCAGATGCCGAAAAGCTGCGCGCCGAGGCCGCACGCGTGCGGTTCGAAGTCGAAGCCGCGGGTCAGCGCGCAATCAACGAGGCCGCAAATATCTTGTCGTCGAACCAGATTTCGCTGCAGACCAAGATGGCGTTGCTGAAAGTCCTTCCCGAAGTCGTGCGCGAAGCCGCCAAGCCTATGGAGGCGATCGATTCGATCAAGATCATTCAGGTTGACGGAATCAGCCAAAACGGCGGGGGTGGGTCGAACGGCACCGGCGGGAATGGCGGGGACGGCGGCAACCTCGCCAGCAATGCTGTGTCAGCGGCGCTCGCCTATCGGGCACAGGCCCCCGTGATCGACAGCCTGATGAAAGAGCTCGGGTTTGACGGCGGTTCTCTAGACGCTTTAGTGAAAGGGGCCGCCGACGCCGGCTATGGTTCGCCAGCCGAACTGGAAACCTCCCCGCCCGTGCGCCGCAAGTCGCGCGCGGTGGCTCCAGCAACCGAGGAAAACGACGAGGGCTGACGTTCGGCGGTTCGACGCAGCCGAAGTGAAAGCTGAGCCATCGAGCGCATGCCGCGCTCGATGGGTACTGAATCAGTATATCGAGCGCACCGCAAGTTATAGACTAAATACCGGTCTTTCTAAATTTGCAGGAGTGTAAAAATCGTTACAGCAGAGTGGAAGAGGATAGCTGACAGGCTGAAATTTTGACCATGGCAATTTGAATGAAAGGTCGTTGTCATGTGAGGGTGACGAACCTCAGCGCAGCATATGTTCATTGCCGCTTCGAGGCTGAGTGGCAGCTTATGCGTGATTTTGCTTAGAAGCGGGCCGTCTCGAACCGGCCATGTTCAACAGGACAGGGATTTTTTGACTTTTGCTCGCGGATGCAGAATGTTTTGCCCGTGGGGGTTTTCAGGACAACGGCGAGCCGGCTGGACTGGCTTTTGGGTTGGATGGGTCCCTCATCCAAAGTGGTGGCGCTTCTCGCCCTGGGGCTAGCGTTGGTTGTCGCGACGCTGAGCTGGAGACTGCCCGGCATTGTCGACGCTGAGCGCGCTCTTTTCGGACTTCGCTATTCTTTATTCATCGAAAGGGCTCGGCAGGACGATCGCATCGTCCAGATCGCCTATACCGATGAGACCCTTCGCACCACCGGCAAGCGGAGCCCGCTGGACAGGCAGATCCTCGCCAAGACACTGGCCGCAATCGACGATGCAGGCGCAAAGGCGATCGGCATCGACATATTGATCGATACGCCGCAGGCTGAAGATGCCGAACTGCAAGCTGCCCTGCACAGGATGAAGACGCCTGTGGTTCTTGCCGGTGTCGAGGTGCCGGAAACTGATCTACTATCTGCAGAGCAGGCAGCATATGCCAGAAAGTTTGCAGCGTTGGCGGACAACAAGAATGTCCGCCTCGGCAACGCAAAGCTTCAGACGGATACGGACGGTGTATTGAGGCGCTGGCCTTTGATGAAGCAGGGCGAGATGCCTTTGATGTCGCTCGCGCTTGCGGATGCGGTTGGCAAGTTTCGATCCTATTCAGGCCCTCTCCGGTACCGCGCTTCCAGTTCAAGCGACCAACCGCTTTTTGCATCTTTTCCGATCGACCTGTTCACCGACGATGTCCTCATGAAAAATGATGAGACGCGTCAGCTGTTCTTCGAACAGCTGCGAGGCCGGTATGTGCTGATCGGAGCCAATCTCATCGACGTCGATCAATTCGACATGCCATTCGGCGATCCCGGTTCGGATCGTAGCTTTACCAGCGGCCTCGACGTTCAGTCGCATATGCTGGCCCAGGTGCTCGACGATTTGCGCTACGATCCGGTCCCGGCCTGGGTCCCGATCGCGTTTTCCGCCATGGTCATTCCTCTGGGGCTCGTGACAGGCCTGTTCTACAGGCGCACGACTATCTGGTCTTCGGCGGTAATCGCGGAACTCGCTATGTTGATAGCGGTGCCATTCGGCTTCCAGGCCGCCGTTCCCTATCCGACGTACGGGTTTCCCGCTTTCGGCCTGTTGCTCGCCTGGTTTTTTGTTTTTGGCCTGATGCTGGTGTTGAGGCGGAGCATTGTCTGGGAGCAGGGAAAAGTCGCGCAGCTCGCACTGACGCGTTACCTTCCGCCCGATATCGCACAGGAAATTCTGAACTCGCCGTCCAAGGATTATCTTTCCGGCGACAGGCGAATGATTTTTACGCTGTTCACCGATCTCGAGGGCTTCACGTCGCTGTGCCAGCGGCTCGATCCTGCGATCGTTGCCGCACTGCTGAACGACTATCTCGAGCGGTTGTCGCGGGTCGTCATCGACGCCGGCGGGACGATCGACAAATATGTTGGAGATGCCCTGGTCGCCATTTGGGGTGCGCCCCTGTCCAAGGAGGATGATGGGATGCGCGCTTATCAGGCGGCGCTCAAACTCTATGCCGAAGGGGAGGCGTTCCGCGCCGACGACCGTTGGTCGGCCCATGATATCGGCCGGACGCGGGTGGGTCTGCACTATGGCGAAGCGATCGTAGGAAATTTTGGCGGCAAGGATCGCGTTCATTACACGGCACTCGGCGATACCATCAACGTGGCTGCCCGGCTCGAGGGAGCCAACAAGGAGCTTGCGACCAAGATACTCGTCAGTGGCGATGTCGTCAAGCGGGTCGACGGGGTTCAATGTCGGCCAATGGGATCGATCGTGTTGCGCGGCCGCGACGCGCCGATCATCGTGTTTGAACCGGCCGAGCATATGACGGGAGAAGAGCTACAGTCCTTTTCGGATCTCTACCGGCGTTCGCTCGCTGGAGATCCGGCGGCGTGGGCCGAGATGCAGGCGCTGTCCGCCAGGAACAGCGACGACGCTGCGCTCGCCTTGTTCGTAAAGCGAATGGCGGCGGAGACACGTTTCTCGCTTTGAACTTCGCGGTTGTCAGCCAGCACCAAAAGAATTGCAGCGGATCAGAGCGGTTAGGCAGCCCGTCAACGACGGCTTCTCAGGAATTGCTCCCAAGAGCGGACGGTCGGCAACCGGCCATAGCCGCGCATTGAGCGTATTTGCCGCTATGCCGCGCCAGCGCGTCGCGGTAGCTTCCAGTCCGGCCTCACAAAATGGCAAGTATACCCGTCCGGAAGGCGTTCGAGATAATCTTGATGCTCGGGTTCGGCTTCCCAGAAATCGCTCGCCGGAGCGACTTCGGTTACGACCTTGCCGGGCCAGAGGCCCGAGGCTTCGACATCGGCAATCGTGTCCTCTGCCACCGCCTTCTGCTCGTCGCTCGTGTAGAAGATCGCCGAGCGATAGCTGTCACCGATGTCGTTGCCCTGGCGGTTCTTCGTCGTAGGATCGTGGATCTGGAAGAAAAACTCGAGCAGGGCGCGGAAGCTGGTGAACGTAGGATCGAAGATAATCTCGATCGCTTCGGCGTGGCCCGCGTGATTGCGATAGGTGGCATTGGCGACGTCGCCGCCTGAGTAGCCGACGCGGGTCGAGATTACGCCGGGCTGCCGGCGCACGAGATCCTGCACGCCCCAGAAGCAGCCGCCGGCGAGAATTGCGCGTTCGGTGCTCATGCCACATCCTCCACCTGGCCAAGATAGGCGCCGTAGCCCTCGGCTTCCATGTCGTCGCGATGGACGAAGCGGAGCGACGCCGAATTGATGCAGTAGCGCAGGCCGCCGCGATCCTGCGGCCCGTCGTCGAACACATGCCCGAGATGGCTGTCGCCATGCGCCGAGCGTACCTCGGTCCGGACCATACCCAAGCTCCTGTCGCTCAGCTCGCTGACATTCGCGAGCTCGATCGGCTTGGTGAAGCTCGGCCAGCCGCAGCCAGACTCATATTTGTCGGAGGACGCGAACAAGGGCTCGCCGGAGACGATATCGACGTAGATGCCGGGTTCCTTGTTGCTCAGATATTTGCCCGTACCGGGGCGTTCCGTCCCGCTTTGCTGCGTCACCCGATATTCCTCGGGCGTGAGGGCGGCGAGCGCCTCCTCCGTTTTGCGGTATTCAGTCATATCGATCTCCATTTCGTCTTTCAATATGGTGTCGGCGCCAGCTTTATCCATCCTTGCCTGGGCGAATGTCCGGCGCGGTAGGCAAGGAAACGCGGCGCCTCGCGGCGCCGCGTTCAGGATGGGACTTGGTTCAGACCGACCGCAGCGAGCGGAAGCCCTCGCGGAGGTCGTGGACGAGCAGTTCGGGCTGTTCCCAGGCGGCGAAGTGGCCGCCCTTTTCGGGCTTGTTGTAGTAGATCAGGTTCGGAAAAGCCTGCTCGGCCCAAGTGCGCGGGATCTGGTAGAGCTCGTCGGGGAACGCGCTCACCGCCACCGGAACCTTGACGCCCTTGGGGCTGAAGAAACCGACCTTGTTTTCGGCATAGAGGCGGGCGGAGGACACGCCCGTATTGGTCAGCCAGAAGAGCGTCACATTGTCGAGGACGTCGTCGGGCGTCAGGCCTTCCTCCACGCCATCGAACGAGCGGGCGATCAGTTCGAGGCTGCGTGCGTCATGATCGATCAGGAAGGTAGCAAGCCCGATCGGCGAGTCCGCGAACGCGGCTCCGGATTGCGGGCGGGAGGCCATCCAGAACGCGTAGGTAACATTTTTATAGACGAACACGAGCTGGTCATAGACGCTCTTCTCTTCCTTCGAGAGGCCGGCGGGCGCCGGCGCGCCGCCAAACGCCGCTCCGTCGATTTCTGCCGGGATCGCGCCTGCCATGCTGGTGTGAATTCCCAGCAATTCGGCGGGAGCCTGGACGCCGAGCAGTTCGGTGATCACCGCGCCCCAGTCGCCGCCCTGAGCCACGAACTTGTCGTAACCGAGGCGCTGCATCAGTGTGGTCCAGGCGCTGGCGATCCGTTCGGGCCCCCAGCCGCCCGAGGTGGGTTTGCCGGAGAAGCCATAGCCGGGGATCGAGGGGATCACGACGTGGAAGGCGTCTTCGGCTTTGCCGCCGTGGGCCGTGGGGTTGACCAGCGGATCGATGATCTTGAGCTGCTCGAGGATTGAACCGGGCCAGCCATGGGTGACGATGACCGGCAACGCATTCTCATGCTTCGAGCGCACATGGACGAAATGGATGTCCAGCCCGTCGATCTCGGTTAGGAACTGCGGATAGCTGTTCAGTTTAGTCTCGACTTTCCGCCAGTCGTAATTGTCCCGCCAGTGGGCGAGAACCTGCTCGATCGTCTTGAGCGGAACGCCTTGGCTGAAGTCGTCGACGGTTTCCTTTTCGGGCAGCCGGGCATTCGCCAGGCGCTGCCGAAGATCAACAAGATCGGCTTCGGCGATGTTGACGCGGAAGGGGCGAACGGCGACGCCATCGGTGCCCGGGTTGGCAAGAATTGCCGGCGAATTCTTCGAGATTTCTGAAATCATGACACTTCTCCTTTTTTGCGCCTTGGCGCCCATCAGCGACAGTTGCTGACGGGAAGAAGATCGGGCGAAGTGTCGCCGAAATATATGGTACCTAGGGGTGCCGGACACCTACGTATACCTTGGACCCTCGCGTTGCAGGCTCCGGATCTAGCTTTATAGACCCGGGCGAAGGGATACCTATGGACCATCGACGCAGGCCGTCTGAAGGTCGACTATGCCGTTGGAAGCCACAGCGAGGACAGAATGGACATCCAGCAAAGCCGACAATCGGACGAAGCAGATCTGCAGCGCGCCTATGTCCATCTCGCCGAGGCCCAGCGGCTCAGCCATACCGGTAGCTTCACCTGGGACTTCGACAGGGGCGAGCTTCTCTGGTCCGAGGAATTGTGCCGCATTTTCGAATTTGATCCGGCAACGACCGTCACCACCGACCGCGTCGGACAATATGTGCATCCGGACGACCTGCCGGCGTTCGCCGCTGTGCTGGAGGGAGCCGCCGCGGGCCGCGACATCGATTTTCCGTACCGGATCATTACTGCGAGCGGTGTGCTCAAACATTTGCATGCCGTTGGCCATCGCATCGAGCATGACGCCGATCGGCCCGTCATCATTGGTGCGGTCCAGGATGTGACCGAGCGGAGGGTCGCCGAGGAAGCGTTGAGCAGGGCGCGCGCCGAGCTAGCGCATGTAGCGCGCGTTGCTACGTTGAGCGCGTTGACGGCGTCGATCGCGCACGAAGTCAACCAGCCGCTGACATCGCTCGTGACCAATGCCAGTACCTGCCTGCGCATGCTGGCTGCCGATCCGCCGAACCTCGAGCTCGCGCACACAACCGCGCAGCGTACGATCCGCGATGCCAATCGCGCATCCGACGTCATCGCACGCCTGCGGGCGATGTTCGTCCGGAAGGACGGAGCCGTTGAAGCGGTGGACGTAAACGGGGCGGCAGCCGAAGTTCTCGCCCTTTCTTCCAGCGAGCTGCAGCGGACGCAGGTCGATCTGCGATCGGACTTCGCCAGCGACCTGCCGAACATCCGCGGCGATCGTATCCAGCTTCAGCAGGTCGTTCTGAACCTCGTTCTCAATGCGCGGGATGCGATGCTTGCGGTCGATAAGCGGCCCCGGACGCTTAAAGTTTCCACGAAGGTCGACGACACCGGCCAGGTTCTTCTCTCGGTTCGCGACGCGGGGAGTGGAATAGCGCCCGATCGGCTCGATCGGCTCTTCGACACCTTTTTCACAACCAAGAGCGAAGGCATGGGCGTAGGCCTGTCGATCAGCCGGTCGATCATTCAGAGCCACGGCGGGCGGCTTTGGGCCGCAAACAATGCCGACGGGCTTGGCGCTACATTCTCTTTCTCGATCCCGCTAGCTGGCGCGGACGGCGAAGGAACGCACGATGACTGAACGCAATCTTGTGTCGATCGTCGACGACGACGAATATGTGCGCGAGGCCTTGCCCGACCTGCTGCGCTCGTTCGGCATCGACGCCAAGCCCTTTTCTTCGGCCGATGAGTTCCTTGCATCGACTTCGCTTGATCGGACGGGTTGCCTCGTGCTCGACGTCAACATGCCCGGAATGACCGGACCTGAGCTGCAACGCGAACTCACCCGGCGTCGCTGTGCTATTCCAATCGTCTTCATCACCGCCAATGCCGACGAGGATCTAGGTCCGAAGCTGATACGGCGCGGCGCCAGTGCTTTTTTGAAGAAGCCGTTCAGCGAGGCGGTCCTCATCGGCGCGGTCAATGATGCGCTCGCCTCCGATCGGAATCTGCTATGATGCCCACGGATGCAGAACGTCAGCCACGGGGGCTTTCTATGGCAAAAAGTTCCGGCCTGCCAGATACGACGCTCACGGTATTCGTCGTCGACGACGACGAATACATCCGTGAGGCACTCGAAACCGCGATCGAAGTGGCGGGCTGGCGCCCGCGTTCCTTCGCCTCGGCCGAATTGTTTCTCGCATGCCCGCCGGCAAGCGGCGCAAGCTGTCTCGTTCTCGACGTCAACATGCCGGGCTTGGGCGGGCTCGATCTTCAGAAGGCGATCGCCGATGAACGCGCGGACATGCCGATCATCTTCATCACCGGTATTGGCGATATTCCGACCTCAGTGCGCGCGATGAAAGCCGGGGCGGTCGAGTTCCTGACCAAGCCGTTCGAAGAGCCGGTCCTGCTCGATGCCATTCGCGCGGCGCTTGAGCGGAGCCAGGGGATGGTGGGAGACCGGAGCAGATTGCAGGAGCTTCGCGAACGCTATGCGGTCCTTACTTCCCGGGAACGTGAGGTCATGGATGGCGTTGTGTCGGGTCGCATGAACAAGCAGGTGGGCGGGGATCTGGGCATTACGGAAATCACCGTAAAGAAGCACCGCGGAAGGGTGATGGAAAAGATGCGCGCCCGGTCCTTGGCGGAGCTTGTCAACATGAGTGCGAACCTTGGGCTTTCTCCCTCGGGTAGGCGATAGAGACCGCTGCGGACAATCTTTAGATGGCCGCGATGGGTCAATTGGTGGTGGGCCCACCTTCAAATGCAATTCCGCTTTGGACGTAGCCCTGGGAAAGACGGAAAATCTGGGATCGGCTAGACGCCTCATCAATGATTATGCGACGGCCCATCCGCGGTCACGTCAGCTAAGTTCGGGACGATGAAGGACACGGATCTGCCGGTCAGGATCTTGTGCTCGGGCGTCGCCAGCTCGATCAATATTTTATGGGGTCCGGCAGGAAGCCCGTTCACGACGACAGCGCCATTGTCACCGGCGTCCGCCCACCGCCAAGGCAAGTCGTCGACGCTGACGTGAAGATGGCCCGCGCGTGGCGAGACATCGACGGCGCTTGCTCCAAAGACCGGCAAGATGCGAAAATGGTTCGTCCGATAGGGAATGATGACCGCGCCCCGGGTGAGCGGACCGGCAAGCGGGGGATCGACGAACAACTCGGCAGCCGGTTCGTTGCTTATCGGCACGAATTGCGAAGCTTCGCGTCCGGCATCCATCGGCTGCGCGGCTGCGGTCGTGGCCAACATCGAACAGAGCACAGCATAGAGGGCGGTGCGGATCATCGCGATTTCTCCTGCATTCCCGTTTCGCTTGTTGGCACCTCTGCAGGAATGAGCAGTGGCTTGCCTTTTTCGACGATATAGGTCGCAAGTTCGGCGCCGTTGCTGGCGGTGCGATTGCGCGCCATATGCGCGACGCCCGCAGGCACGAAAAGAACCTGGCCGGCCGTGACGGTGACTGGCGGTTGACCCTCGAGCTGATATTCGAGCGTCCCCTCGATGATGTAGATGACTTCCTCGCCGGGATGGCGATGCCATGGTGCCACCGCACCCGGGGCAATGTCGATGCGCGCCTGGATGGTTTCGCGGCCCGCGATCGACAGGTCGTGCCGCTGCAGGTCGGTGCGCGTGACGCCTGCGGGCGTGGGAGTTGCAGCAGATGCCGCGCCAGTCGTCAAAAGGATGACGGCAAATAAATTTGAGATTGCGTGCTTCACCTTAAGCCTCCTTGCCGATGACCCGGTCGATCCGGGCCTGCAAACGCGGCCCGATCAGAAGGATCGCGGGAATGACGATCACATAGGCGATCGCCCAGGAACGCAACCATGTCCCGACAAAGCCGGTCGCAAAACCGAGATTGAGCGCGAGGAGGGTGAAGGAAATAATCCCGGTTGTCACGATCCCCATCAAGAGGGCGAAGGCGATTTTTCGTTTCATTTGGATGTTCATGATCCAGATCCTTATTCATCCGCAGCTTGGCGGCAAAAACCGCCGCGCCATGCCATGGCACAGGCGCGACGGTTTTGGGGTGGGTCAGACGATGTTGATGTCGACCGCGATATTGCCGCGCGTCGCCTTCGAATAAGGGCAGATCTCATGCGCGCGGGCGGTCAGCGTTTCGGCGGTTCCGCGGTCGATGCCGGGCAGGCTGACGTTGAGGCGCGCGATCAGAGAAAAGCCCCCATCGTCGAGCGCAAGATCGACTTCGGCTTCGATGGCGGCGTCGGCAGGCAGCCGCAATTTGTGTTCGCTGGCAGCCTTGCCAATTGCGCCGAGGAAGCAGGCCGACCAGCCGGCCGCGAACAGCTGTTCTGGATTGGTGCCGGTGCGGTTCGATCCGGGCGGCGACAGCGCGATATCGAGTTCGCCGTCCGAGCTGCGCGACGCGCCGTCGCGGCCGCCGGTGGTGTGGGTTTTTCCGGTATATACGATATTTTGTGACATGATTTTACTCCTGCTAGGCTTCGGGGATCAAGCGGCCAGATATCGGGCCGCGGGGGTGCTGGTGGACAATTCGCCCGCCATGGCCTGCCGGGCCGCCTCGAAGGCGTCCCAGCGGGATTCGTCGTGAAGACTGGGGATGGTTGCGAGCTCGCCGCGCGCGAGGCCGGCCAGCGCGGCGTCGACGAGCTGGTCGGCGCGCATGACGATCTCGCCAGGCAAATGCTCGACGGGGGTTCCCGCGATGTCCCAGAAATCGGTCGCGGTCGCGCCGGGCAGGACGACCTGCACGTGAACACCGGTGTTATCGAGTTCGCGGTGCAAATTCTGACTGAAGGCGAGAACGAACGCTTTCGTCCCGCCATAGACGCCGTTGAGCACCTCGGGCGCTACTGCAACGATCGACGCGATGTTGACGATCGTGCCGCGGCCGCGCGCGACGAAGGCGGGCACGACCGCATAGGTCAGGCGCATCAGCGCCTCGACATTGAGCGACACCATCGCGCTCATCGTGTCGACGTCGGCGTCGAGGGCGCGAGCGGTCGAGCCGATCCCGGCATTGTTGACCAGCAAGGTGATGCTGCGGTCGTTCGCGAGCCGCGCTTCGATCAGGCGCAGACTGCCGGGGTTTGCAAGGTCGGCGGGCAGCGTGTCGATTTTGCGGCCGGTGGCTTCGCGGATCGCTTGTGCCACGCGCTCGAGTTTGGTGGCGTTGCGCGCGACAAGGATCAGGTCATAGCCTTGGCGAGCCAGGCGATCGGCGTAAAGCGCGCCAATTCCACTCGACGCTCCGGTAATGAGGGCAGTGCCCTTTGCTTCGTTCATCGTTCTTCCTTTCCAACAAGGGATGGATGCCGACCGGCCGTGATGGACGGGGCGGACCAGAACGATTTAGTCGTGCGGGAAAATGCCGGTAGCGGGCGAAAGCGAGAGCGAGCCTCTCAATCGCGGCAAGGGTCGGGTCAGGGGCAGTCGAAACCCGTGCATGCGGCGCGCAGCCGCGGCGTCGCCCAGTCGATGAAGGCGCGCACCTTTAGCGGCAGCAGTCCCTGGCGCGGATAGACAATATGCACAGGGCGCTGCTCGCTGTCGCCGCCGGGGAGTACACGAACGAGCGCACCCGACTGGATCTGCCCCGACAGCTGATAGTCAAAGAGGCGCGCGATCCCGACCCCGCCGAGCGCCGCCGCGAGATTGCCTGCGGCGCTGTTGACGGCAATTCGCGTCCGCGGCGCGCAGATCATATCCTCGCCGTCGATGCGGTAGGTCCAGAACATTTGCCGGGTGCCGAACAGGATACCATCGTGCGCGGAAAGTTCGCGCGGGTCGGTGGGCGTGCCGTGCCGTTCGAGATAATCGGGGCTCGCACAGGTGATCAGGCGAAACTCGCCTGTCTTGACCGCATAGAGAGCGCTGTCGGCCAGATGGCCGAGGCGGACGGCGACGTCGATATGTTCATCGACCATATGGGTGCGCCGGTCGGAGGCGATGAGGTTCAGGGTGACTTCGGGATATTCGGCCATGAACGACAGCGCGATCGGCGTCACATGGCGCGCGCCGAATTCGACCGGCATGGTGACCGTCAGTTCGCCGCGCGGAGTGCTATATTCGCCCGATGCGCGCCGTTCCGCCTCGTCGAGGTCGGCAACGATCCGCCGCGCCGCCTCGACATAATCGCGCCCGGCATCAGTGAGCTGGATATTGCGGCTGGTGCGGACGAGGAGATTGGTGCCGAGATGCCGTTCGAGTTCGGCAACCTTGCGGCTGACGCTGGGGAGCGGCGCATTCAGCTTGCGGCTCCCCGCGGACAGGCTGCCCGCGTCGACGACCGCCAGAATGACCCGCATGGCATCGAGCCGATCCATCTGCTTCCCTCTCCCGCCTTGGACGATGATAGCGGAAATTATCTGATCGTGACAGCGTCGAGCGCCTACCGTGGGCGTCTCGAGCAAACACCCGCCATCGGCAATCGATGGCGGGTGTTTCGAGGTATCCTTGACGAAACTCAGCCCGGGGGACCAGCGAGCTTCTTGCGATATTCTGCGACGGGCATTCCGCCCCAACCCCAATCTTCCATCTCGACCTCCTGGAAGATGACCCAGGTCCATTCGGGGGGCTTTTTGAGCACATCGAACAGGACCTGGCTCATACCCTTGTAGATCGCGGCTTTCTGCTCGGGGGTTACGTGATCGACACCGGCTTCGGTGCCTTCCTTGGTGACCTGTACGGTTACGATCGGCATGATCTGTCTCCTCGCTCTCGCCGGATCAGTGGCCGGCTGACTGGCCGCCATCGACATGAAGGATTTCGCCCGTCACGAAACCGGCGCTTTCAAGATACAGCACGGCCTCGACGATGTCCGAAATATCGCCCATGCGGCCGACGGGATGCAGCGCCGACAGGAAATCATGGGTTTCGGGGGTGTGCATCGGCGTCTTGATCACGCCCGGCGATACGGCATTCACGCGGATACCACGTGTCGCATATTCGATTGCGAGGCTTTTGCTCGCGGCGTTGATGCCGCCCTTCGACAGCGAAGCGAGGACCGACGGCACCTGCGACAGGGCATGATCGACGAGGCTCGTCGTGATGCTGACGATGTGGCCGCGGCCGAGCTTTTCCATCGCCGCAATCGCAGCCTGGGTGATGTAGTAGAAGCCGTTGATGTTGGTCGAAACGACATCGGCGTATTGCTTCGCGCTGTAATCGGTAAACGGACCGGCGAGGAAAATGCCGGCGTTGTTGACCAACGTGTCGACGCGCCCGAATGTTTCGATCGCTGCGGCGATCACGCGCGGACCGGTTTCGGGGTCGCCGATATCGCCGGCGATCGTCAGCACGTCGGGATTGTTCGACGGCTGGATCGAGCGCGACGTGGCGACGACGCGATAGTTGCGATCGAGATAGGCGCCGACGAGCGCGGCGCCAATCCCCTGCGATGCGCCGGTAATGACGACGACTTTCTTTCCGTTGCTCATGATATTTGACCTTTCTTTGAATGAATGCGGGCCAAATTTCATTGGTCCGGCCGGCGCAATCCGCGTCGACAGGACCTATCTAAGGAAGGTCGTTTTCCGTGATAATACAGCTATATTGACAGACATCATGCCGATTAACGGCATAATAGCCTAGAGCGTCCGAGCATCGAGAGCTAACCGGTTGAACGCGGCACGCAGCCGCGGCGCCGCGAAATCGATGAAGGCACGGACCTTCGGTACGGCCCGGCGCCCAGCCGGAGTCAGCAGGTGCGCCGGCTGGACCGACGGCTCGGCGTCGGCGAGCACGACCTGCAGCCGCCCCGCCTTCACTTCGTGCGCGACATGATAGGAATAGACGCGCGTCAGCCCGCCGCCAGCCACCGCCGACGCCACCGCTGCGCGCACGCTGTTGACGATGAGGCGGGGCGCGAAGTGAACCGTCCGCGCGGCGCCGGATTTGCCGGCGGCGGCGAAGGCCCAGGATTCCAGCCCGAAATGGGTCAGCGATATGATCTGGTGCCCGACGATATCGCCGGGGGCTGCGATCGGTGGATGCTGCGCCAGATAATGCGGCGCCGCAACGATGACCCGGCGTACCCCGTCTCCGACCCGCGTTGCGAGCAGCGACGAGTCAGGGAGCTCCGCGACCCGCAGCGCGATATCGACCCCTTCGTCGATCAGGTTGACGGACCGGTCGACCAGAAGCAGGCGCGCCGTGACCAGCGGATAGGCATCGAGGAACTCATCGAGGATGGGGCGCAATATTTCCTCGCCGCTGATTGGCGGCGCGGTGAGCGTCAGCAGCCCGCGCGGTGCGGCGCGCTCGCCCCCGGCGAGCAGATCGGCCTCCTCGAGCTCGGCAAGGATGCGGCGGCACGATGCCGCATAATGTTGGCCTGTGTCGCTGAGGCGGATGCTGCGGGTCGTACGATGCAGCAGTTCCGCGCCCACATGCGCCTCCAGCGAAGCGATCGCGCGGCTGATCGCGGTCGGCGAACGGCGAAGGCGACGCGCGGCGCCAGCGAGGCTGCCCTCGTCAACCGCCGTCACAAAAATCTTCATCGCATTGATGCGGTCCATTGCCCATCCGAACGCAGGTTCAATTCGTCGATGCTACATGCGACTGCAGGATCGGTCGAGCGTTGAACGTCCGCTTCAACTCCATGCCGCCGCCTACCGGACCTGTCGCTATCGGCCGATGTTGTTGAAAAAGTCGGCCCACAAAAGAGGGTTGAAACATCGTTACGTGAACAGCCCCTCGTGAGCAGGATTGATTCAACGCCCGAGCAATTCTCGCCCGAACGATTCAACGGCACGGAATAAAATTACGAGCTCCGACTTTTTCAACAACATCGGCCAGTTCCAGACTATTCAGAAGTTTCGACAATATCGCCTGACTGTATGGAACGTGGGGCAAGTTCGAGTGGAAGGCGGACGCCGCGAAAGACGGTGGGAATCGCGCGACAGGTCGCGATGTCGGCGGTATCGCACATCTGGAAATGAAGGTGCGGCTCGGTCGAATTACCCGAGCTGCCCACCGTGCCGATTGTCTCGCCGGTGCCTACGCTGTCGCCGGGCTTGACCCGGACGCTTTCTGGCTTGAGGTGGGCATAGACAGAAAACTCGCCGTTGCGGTGATCGACTATGACATAATTGCCTTGGACCGCCTCGATCCCTTGTGAGAGAAGTGTGGTCTGCGCCTCGATCAAACGGTCGAGATAGGCCGCGTCGGTCTCGCCAGTGCGCTTCAGCATCGCCACATTGTCGGGCACATCGGCCTTGGTGCGCGCGACGACGCCGTCGGCGACCGCGCGTACCGGTGCGCCGTAGATGCGGTAGTCGGAGAGTACGAGGCCGTCGCCCTTATGCGTCGCGGCGCCATCGAGCATGGCGATATCGAGGGCGAACTCCTCGACCGAAGCCCAGCGATGGTGCGACTGGAAACTGGCGCCCGCCCCGACATAGCTCCGCCCGGCGATCGGGAATAAAGCCGGCGTCGCCGAAGCCTCGGCGCGGATCGGGAAGTCGCGGACAGTTTCGCCTTTTCCCTCTTCGCGTGCGGTCAAACGCAGCGTATCGCGCGCGCCTTTCCACGCGAACGGCTGATAGAGGAAGACGACCGCCTCGCCGGGGGCGATCAGGTCGGCGTTGGCCAGAGCGGCGCCCCGGAGCAGCGCGCCGTTACAGAATTGCGAAGGGAAAATCCGGTTCATCGCCGCGATCTGCGGCGCCGAGGCGACGGCTTTGGCCACGTCGGCGACATCGAGGCTACGCCGGTCGCGAAGCACGCCCTTTGCCAGCAGGTCGAAATCGAGCCCCGCGATCCGCACCGCCGACTTGCCGTCGTTCACGATCGCGATCGCCTGTACCAGCAGGCTCTGGACTCCCCGCTCGTCGTTCAGCGGCGCGGTACGAAGCTGGGCATGGCAGCTGCGGATTTCCATGGCGGCCAGGGGCGAGGGAAGTAGCGCGCCAGCGGCGAGCAAGGCGGCGAAGATTTTCATTTGCGTATCTCCTTGCGGTCGGTCCACGCGGCGACTTGGTCTTAGTAGGCCTTGCCCGGTATCGGAGCCAGCGCCCGTTTCCCGGGAAGGGAAAGCGGAGCAACGCTGCTTTGCCGGGGCAGTTCGCTAAACGGCCGCCTGTCGAGGCCCGAGAGGCCAAGCGCCAGCCGGCGCTTGAGGGGCGGCACGCGATTGATCAGTCGCAAGAGAAGATTGCGGACTTGCCGGCCAACGGGGGATCGCAGCGTCGCCGCGCGCGTCAGCCTTGAAGCCAGCGCCAGCACTTTTTCAGCGGCGGGCCGGCGAATCTCAGCAAAGGCGTCGAGCAATCGGTCGGACTCGCCGCCCTGAACGACGCGCGTCAGCGCCCTGCCGAGAACGATCGCATCGACGAGTCCGACATTCATACCTTGGCCGCCGGCGGGGCTATGAACATGCGCAGCGTCGCCCATCAGCATAAAGGGTCCTGCCCGGTAGCGATCGGCAAGGCGGTGATGGACGCGAAAGCGCGATGCCCAACCGATGTCGGTGACGAGGCTGCGCACGGTGGGTCCGCGCGCATCGAGCAGGCGTTGAATATCAGCGATAGTCGGTTTCTCAGGCGCATCGTCAAGGGTTGCGACGATCCGGTACGCGCCGCCGGGCAGGGGCGCGACCACCACGAGGCCTTGCGGCGAAAAGAAGAGCGATACCTCGTCAGCGCCCAGCGCCCAGTCCATCCGCACGTCGGCAAGAATGAAGGACGCGTCATAGGCCTCGCCCTCGAAGCCGATGCCCGCGGCCTCGCGGATATTGCTGTGCATCCCGTCGGCGCCGACGACATAGCGCGCCGTGACGATGCGTTCGCCCTCAGGCGTCATGATCGACGCGAGCGCACCTTCGTCATCCTGATCCGCATCTAGGACGCGGATGCCGCGATGGACGCATCCCCCCAATTCTTCGAGCCGCGCCTGCAGCACCGCCTCGGTCGTCGATTGCGGCACCATCAACAGATGGCGAAAGGTTGATGGCAGGTCATCGAACGACAGCTTCAGAAGGGTCTGGTCGCGGTCGCGGATAACGAAATCGGGCACGGCCATGCCTTGGCTCTCGAGTTCGGCAGTGACGCCGATCGTCTCGAGCATTTCGAGCGTATGGGCATGCACCACCGCCGCCCGCGAACTGTTCTGGGCATAGTCCAGCGCATCGACGAGCAGATGGTCGACACCGGCTTGCTGCAGCGACGTGGCCAGGGCCAGTCCGGTGGGTCCAGCTCCAGCGATGAGGATATCGGTTTTCAGCTTCATCATGGTCGGTCTCCAAATTTGCCAACGATCGTTGACTAAAATTCTCGCTTGCATTTGTCAACAGCTGTTGGCAAAAATATCGCATGACCGAACAGCGACGCTCCACGCCGAAATCGATCCGCACCCGCGAGGCGATCGAAGCCGCGGCCAAGGAATTATTCTCTATCAATGGCTTCGAGCGAACGACGGTGCGCGAAATCGGGGCGCGGGCAGGCATCGATCCATCGATGATCATCCGCTACTTCGGCAGCAAGGACGCACTGTTCGCCCGCGTCGCTACGCCCGATCTCGAGCTTCCCGATCTCAGTGCGACCGACTCGCATGCGATCGGTGAAACGCTCGTTCGGCATTTTCTTGCCCAGTGGGAAGGTGAGAAGAGCGGGAAGGGAATGACCGTGCTGCTGCGTTCCGCGACGTCCAACGAAGATGCGGCCGAACGCCTTCTCGACATTTTTCGCACGCAGGTCTTTCCAGCGATCGCCCGAGCCGGGCCTCCGGACACGGCCCCGCTCCGCGCAGGTCTCGTCGGTTCGCAGCTGTTAGGCCTTGCGCTTGCGCGTTATGTGCTGCGCCTCCCGCCCGTGGTTGCCATGTCCCCCGATCAGATTGTTCGCTCGGTTGGCGAAACGATCCAGCGCTACGCGACGGGTGCCTGAATATCTGAACGGGGCCCGGTCCAGCCAGGAAGCAAGCTTGCGGCACGGACGGTCAGCGAGCGACAGCTTTTCAGGCTTCTTTTCTGGAAAGCGGAACGGCAGCAATCGGCCGATTCTGTTGAAAAAGTCCCTCTTGCAGTGAAGCGCCGATCCTGATTCAGCATTCCCGTGATCGGGAGACTGGCAGATGATGGGCGAGCGGACGGTGATGCAGGAGGCGCTGTTTTACAGCTTCAGCCTTGAGGATCATGTGCCGGCGGACCACCTGCTGCGGTCGATCGACCGGTTCGTGGACCTGGGCGATATCCGCGAGCATCTGCGGCCCCACTACAGCGAAATGGGTCGGCCCTCGATCGATCCGGAGTTGATGATCCGGATGCTGATCATCGGCTATTGCATGGGGATCCGCTCGGAGCGGCGGCTGTGCGAGGAGGTGCATCTGAACCTCGCCTATCGCTGGTTCTGCCGGCTGGGGCTCGATGGGGCGGTGCCCGATCACTCGACCTTCTCGAAGAACCGGCATGGCCGCTTCCGTGACAGCGACCTCTTGCGCAAGCTGTTCGAGATGACGGTGGCGCGCTGCATGGCGGAAGGGCTGGTCGGCGGCGAAGGCTTTGCGGTCGATGCCAGCCTGATCCGCGCCGAAGCGAACCGCCAGACCTTCCATAGCGGCGAAGAGGGGCTGCCTGCGGACCTGACGAGCCGAGCGGTCGATGAATATATGGCTGTCCTCGACGATGCGGCGTTCGGCGCCGCGAGCCAGGCGGTTCCGCCGCGCCTATCGCCGTCGGACCCGGCATCGCGCTATACCTCGGCGCACGGCGGGCGCGCCGGGTTCTGCTACGCGACCAACTATCTGATCGATGTCGACCATGCGGTGATCGTCGATGTCGAGGCGAGCACTGCAGTCCGGCAGGCGGAAGTGACAGCAGCCAAGCGGATGATCGCCCGCGTGCATGACGAGCTTGGACTCTGGCCGCGCAAGCTGATCGGTGACACGGGATATGGCTCGAGGGAGGGAGCAGATGATGGCGCCTATACTGTAGCATGCGGCCGACCCGTCGACCGACTGCGGTATCAACCAAGCCACGCTCGCACCCAGCTGACCCCATCAAGTGCCGATATTGAGCACGCAGAGAACGCAGGCACCCAAAGGCATCATCCGCTCAGGACCGAGTAGCCAGACCTTGACCCATTAGAGAACAGCATCGGCCAATCATCGCCGCGGAGCGGCTGTCTTGGCCGCTAAACGTTCGGTAGCCGATCTTTGATGTGAACCGACTGGAGCGCCGCGCCTAACATGCTAAGGGCATCCTATGCTTCACATGCACGGCCGCAGCGGCACCGTCCAAATCGATGGTGTCAAATATGACTGGGAACTCCTGAGCGAGCCCCAACTGTCCTCTTCCGAAGGCTGGAGGGGCATGAGGGTCGCCTTGCGCCAGAGAGATATGCCACGCGAAGCCGTGCTGGAATTTCCGACGCCAAAGCGCCTGCTGAAAGGATTGCCGAAAGGGCGTTCGCACATCAACGACGCGATAGCCTCGCGAGGGGTGCGAGCGGCATTGTCGGCAGGATGGGACCCGGCTTCTCGCGGCAAGCCGACGGTCTTCATGGTTGATGCCGACGGCCATTAAGCGCAATCGTCTGGAGCACTCGCATCCAGCCTGAAGCGCTGCAATTCCTCCTTTTGGAGAAGGGGAAGATGAGGGTTTGTTTTAATCGCCCAACCAATCGGCTGCGATCTCGCCCCTATGCCCCTCCGGCGCCAGCGCGGCGCGCAGGGCTTCCAGCAGAGGCGGCAGCGCCTGCGTGAAGGCGTAGGGCGGGTTGACGATAAAAAGGCCCGCGCCGTTATAGATGTCGGGCTGATCGCGATCGTACAACCAATGCTCCACGACCAGAAACTTCGGGATGCCGAGCTTACGTAGCTGCGCCTTCCACCGCACATGCGTGGCGCGGTCCTTCAGCGGATACCAGATCACCGTCACGCCATGCGCCCATTTTCGGTGCGCGGCCGCGAGGGTGGCGGTGATACGCGCGCGTTCATCGGTCTGCTCGTACGGCGGGTCGACCACCACCACGCCGCGCGCGGTGCGGGGCGGCAGCATCGCCAGCCAAAGCTCGTAGGCGTCGCGCTGATGCACGGCGGCGGATGTGCCGCGCATCGCGCCGCGCAGGGCATAGGCGTCGTCGGGATGTTTCTCGTTCAGGATCAGAAAATCCTGCGGACGCAGAAGCTGCGCCAGAAATCGAGGCGATCCGGGGTAGACGCGAGGCTCGGCCCCGGCATTCACCGCCTGTACGGCGGCGCGGTAGTCGTCCAGCAAGGGGTTCGGGTCGGCAAAGGCCCGCAGCACGCCCTGCGTTGCCTCGCCGGTGCGCCTCGCCTCCTCGCCGCCAAGGTCGTACAGCCCGCAACCGGCATGGGTGTCGATCAGGGTCAGCGCGCCCGGTTTTTGCTGCAAGGCCCGCACGAGGGCGATCAGCAGGCTGTGCTTTACGACATCGGCGCTGTTGCCAGCATGGAAAGAATGGCGATAATTCATTGTAATTCAAAGTCCTGGCGATCTGCCTATATACGAATGGCTGGGCGCGGAAGCCGAGCGCGAGGCAACGGAAGCAACCAATCCGGTGCCCGTATAGAGTCGGGCGGAAACCTTCAAAGCATTCTGCGCAAGGCCTCAATCCCGCGTTCGCGATCGTCACCAGAGGCGGAGACACAGGCCTCCGGGCCGCATGGGAATGTTCGATCATCGAGGAGCCGGATGCGACTGGCATTGCCGCGAAGCGCCCGGTCGCCTGATGTCGGCCGAACGTTCATATAACACCGCATTATCAGAACTGCGGCGCTTCGACGTCCGCGTCTGTCAGCAGCGGACCTGCACCCGCTCAATGTCGAATGACTTGGATCGGTCGGATTCGGCCATGGCTCCAAGTTGCAACGCGAATGCCCGCTTCTTCAGTTTCGCTCTCTAAAGCCGCCAATCAGCTAGCGGCCAAATTTGCTTTAGCTTGGGCGGCAGGAATTTGCACTTGTCGCGCGGTGCGGTTTCGCGCGATGATAGGTCGCCGATTGCTCTTTTGGTTCGATTGACGCGCGGCTTTTGTCTTGGGAGGATCATGAACGGCTTTGCAATCGGCCTTGCCTTTTCGCTAGCCGCCCTGTCCGCACCGGCGTCGGGGGAGGCACCCAGCAGCATGGGCATCTTCGTGGACCCGCACAGCACGACTGCGCAGGCCGCGGCGCGGCTAGCGGGTCAATCGCTCCACGACGCCCTCCTATTGTCGCGCATTGCATCGGCGTCATGGTTCGCCGGTGGGACGCCCGAAATGGTGGAAGCCAAGGTTCGCGACATCGTTGATCGTGCTACGGCTGCGGGTCAAGCTCCGGTTCTCGTTGCTTACAATATTCCGTTCCGGGATTGTGCGCTCTATTCGGCCGGCGGCGCGTCTGATGGCGCGGCTTATCTTTCGTGGATCAAAGGTTTCGCGGCTGGCATCGGGGAGCGCCAGGTCATCGTCATTCTCGAACCCGATGGCCTGGGCATCATACCCTGGCACGGGACGCTCGACGGGACGGTCGAACATTGTCAGCCCGCAGGGCAGGATAGCCGTGCTTCCGATGCAAGATACGCGCAATTGAGAGGCGCGGTCTCAATTCTCACGTCATTGCCCAATGTGCGCCTGTATCTCGATGGCACCGGCAGCAGCTGGCTCGCGCCCGGGGAGGCCGCAAGTCGGCTGATCAAGGCCGACGTCGAGCGCGCGACGGGTTTCTTCCTCAATGTGTCCAATTTCGAAAGCGACGCGCGCGTCGTTCCTTATGCGCGCTGGGTCAGCGACTGTATCGCGCTGGTGATGCACAGCGAGCTCGACCCGCTCGCCTGTCCCAGCCAATATGGGCCTGCGGATTTCAAGGATCATGCGACGTGGGGCGCGACCGACGCGGCATTTGACCGCTTGTTCGAACAGACGGGGCTGCGGCGCGATCCCGCATCACAAAAACATGCGGTGATCGACACCAGCCGCAACGGCCGGGGATCGTGGGAACCGCCGGTCGGAAAATATCCGGATGCCGAAGTCTGGTGCAACCCGCCGGGCCGCGGATTGGGTCGACGGCCGACGCTGGAGACAGCCGATCCCTATGTCGACGCCTTTCTGTGGATCAAAATTCCCGGGGAGTCGGATGGAGAATGCCATCGCGGACGTGGTGGTCCGGCGGATCCTGAGCGCGGGCTGACGGCACCGCCAGCGGGGTCTTGGTTTCCGGAACAGGCGCGCGAACTGATCGAATTTGCGAACCCGCCGATTTCAGAAGATTGACCGGTATCGCTGCTGCGCCCTCGATTAGCCCGATGGCGGCGGCGGGGCGGTCGAGGCGCGAACGAGCAATTCGTGCAGATGGTCGCGGCGGCGTGGCGCGTCGGAATCGATGTCCCCGTCGAGCATGGCAATAAGCCGGTTTGCCGCGTCCCACGCCATTTCCCGCACGGGCTGATGGACGGTCGTGAGCGGGGGCCAAGCGGTACGCGATACCTCCGAATTGTCGAAGCCGGCAACCGAGAGATCCTGCGGAACGGAAAGACCAAGGTCGCGCGCCGCCGCGATCGCTGCGACCGCCATGTCGTCGTTCTGGGCGAGGATCGCGGTGGGACGAACGGGGCGGTCAAGGAGCTCAAGCGCGACCCGATATCCGACGTCGTAGGTGAAGTCGCCCGTGCCGACGAGCGAATCGTCGATCGGAACCCCGGCTTCGTCAAATGCCTGCCGATACCCCTCCAGGCGCCCCCGGCTTGCAGCGTGGGACGGGTCGCCAAGGATGACCCCGACGCGCTGGTGCCCGAGCGACAGGATATGCGCAGCAACGGTATGGCCCGCAGCGACCTCGTCCATCGCCACGACCAAGCCGCGGTCGAGGTCGCTGTGCGGCGTGATGCGGGCATAAGGGAGCTTTTGCCGTTCGATCATGTCGAGCAGCACCGGCTGGTCGCAAGCGGGCGGCGCCAGCAGCACCCCGTCGAGTCCGGCGCGCAGAAGAAGTTTGCCGAGTTCCTCGGGCCGGCTGGCGACATGGTTGAAAGGAAGGACAACGAGACGGTAGCGCTCGTTTTCGAGGCGGCCCAGCGCGCCGTTTTGGAGTTCGACGACATAGCTCGGGCTGGGTCGTTCGTAAGTCAGGCCGATCAGATACGAACGACGCGCGATCAGGCTCTGCGCCGCGAGATTGGGGTGATAGTCGAGCGCGGCCGCGGCTTCCTTGACCTTGCGACGCACCGCTTCGCTGACATGGGGGGCATCGTTGAGTGCGCGCGACACGGTCTTGGGTGTGACCCCGGCGACCCGCGCAATATCAACGATCGTTGATCGTTTCGAAATTTCCCTCTCCGATCAACCAGGTAGCTTGCCTTGCGGCGTTGCTGTCGCGTCCCACGCTTCCCCTTTAGCGCCTCTATTGACTTCTGTCGAGAATCGACGGTAAACGTTGACCGACAACAACGGTAAACGTTGACATGATGGGGAGAGGGAATGAGTTTGTCACGCGCAGCTGCCATGGCGCTTGGGGCGACGCCGCTCGTCGCGCTCCTTTCTCCCAATTTTATCGAACGCGCCGTCGCTCAGTCGGCAGTGGCAGCAACGAATGCCGAGGCGATACCGGCAAACTGGCCCGCGCGCGCCGCAACGGTTGTGGTGGATCCGGCGGTGGAACGCCGCGTCGACGGGCTGCTCGCCGCAATGTCGATCGAGCAGAAGGTCGGGCAGATCATCCAGGCCGACATCGCGAGCGTCACGCCGGATGACGTTTATCGTTATCACCTGGGTTCGGTGCTCAATGGCGGCAATTCGGATCCGGGCGGGCGCTACAATGCGCCAGCGAAGGACTGGCTGGCCGCCGCGGACGCCTTTTACGCCGCGTCGATGAAACGCCATGGCACGCTGCCCCGTATCCCGGTGATCTGGGGTAGCGATGCGGTCCACGGCCATAACAACGTCGTCGGTGCGACGCTGTTTCCCCACAATATCGGGCTCGGCGCCGCGCGGAATCCCGATCTCATCCGCCGGATCGGTGCCGCGACGGCGGTGGAGATGCGCGTCACCGGGCTCGACTGGACCTTTGCCCCGACGCTGGCCGTGGTGCGCGATGATCGCTGGGGCCGCACCTATGAAGGCTTTGGCGAGACGCCCGAGATCGCTACCAGCTACGCCGCGCCGCTGATCGAAGGCCTTCAGGGCAGGATCGGCGACAAGGACTGGCTGCGTGGACCGCATATCGTCGCCACCGCGAAACATTTCCTCGGCGACGGCGGCACCAGCGGTGGCAAGGATCAGGGCGACGCCGTGATGCCCGAAGCGCAATTGCGCGACCTGTTTAGCCCGCCCTATCTCCCTGCGCTCGACGCCGGAGTCCAGTCGGTGATGATCAGCTTCTCGAGCTGGAACGGCGTCAAGATGCACGGTCATCAGTCGCTGATGACCGGCGTGATGAAGGACCGCTGGAATTTCGACGGTTTCCTTGTCGGCGACTGGAACGGTCATGGCCAGGTCGCCGGCTGTGCCGCCACCGATTGTCCCCAATCGGTGATCGCCGGGCTCGATATGTATATGGCGCCCGACAGCTGGAAAGACCTGTACCGCACCACGCTCGCCCACGCGCGGGGCGGATCGCTGCCGATGCCACGGCTTGACGACGCGGTGCGCCGTGTCCTGCGCGTGAAGATCCGCGCCGGGATGTTTGAAGCGGGCAAGCCGTCGTCGCGGCCTTATGGCGGCCGGTTCGAATTGCTCGGGGGCAAGGCGCATCGGGCACTGGCGCGCGAAGCGGTGCGCGAATCGCTCGTGCTTCTCAAAAACGCTGGCGGGCTGCTGCCGCTCAAGGCGGGTGCCCACATATTGATTGCGGGCGACGGTGCCGACAATCTGACCAAGCAAACCGGCGGCTGGACGCTTAGCTGGCAGGGCACCGGCACCAAGCGCAGCGATTTCCCCCATGCGCAGTCGATCTGGGAAGGGGTCGACGAAGCGGTCAAGGCCGCTGGCGGCACCGCGTCCCTTTCGGCCGACGGTCGCTATTCCCGCAAACCCGACGTCGCAATCGTCGTGTTTGGCGAGGATCCCTATGCCGAGTTTCAGGGGGATCGCCCCGATGTCGGCTATGACGACGCCAAAAACCTGGCTTTGCTGCGTTCGCTCAAGGCGGCGGGTGTGCCGACGGTCGCGGTGTTCCTGTCGGGGCGCGCGATGTGGGTCAATCCGTTCCTCAATGCATCGGACGCGTTCGTCGCGGCCTGGCTGCCGGGGTCGGAAGGCGGCGGCGTGGCGGACATCTTGTTCGGCAAGGCCGATTTTCGCGGCAAGCTGCCTTACAGCTGGCCCCGATCGAGCGACCAGACCGCGGTCAACTTCGGAGACGCCAACTATGATCCGCTGTTTGCCTATGGCTTCGGCCTGACCTTTGCCGACAAGGGCGATCTCGCGCCGCTACCCGAAGAGCGCGCCAGTGCCGCGATACCCGATCCCGGCACGCTGTTCGCTGCCGGAAAGCCAGGGAGTGGGCGGCGGCTGTTGCTGGGCGCGCCCGGCGCGCTGTCGACCAATCCCGGCCCGCAATTGATCGAAGCGCGCGCCGCCGACCGCACAGCGCAGGAGGATTCGGTACGTCTCCGCTGGACGGGGGCAGGGCATGCCGTCGCGACAATTGCCCAGGACACGCCCGCCGACCTGACGCGCCAGACCAACGGCGACCTCGCGCTGGAACTTGAGTTGAAGGTCAACGCAGCGCCGTCTGCTGACGTCAGCCTTTTGATGGGATGCGGCGCGAACTGTGCAGGGGGCATCCCGGTGCGCAGCCTGCTCACCGAAGCGGCGAAGGCGGACAAATGGACGCGCATCGCGGTCCCGCTTCGCTGTTTTGAAAAAGCGGGGGTCGACATGGCCCGCGTCGAGACACCGCTGACCCTCGCGACCGGAGGCAGTCTCGACATCACTTTATCTTCGGCGCGCATCGTCTCGCCGTCGGGGCCACAACTTGCATGCAAATAAGAAGACAATTTAGGGAGGATGTTATGAACAAGGGAATTTTTGGGCGTTCCGCGCTTTTGGTGCTGCTTTCCACCGTCGCCACCATCCCGGCTTATGCGCAGGATCCGGTGGCCACCGAAACGACCGCCGAGGATCGCGACGATGTCATCGTCGTCACGGCAAACCGCCGCGAGGAAAATCTGCAGGATGTGTCGGGCGTCGTGCAGACGCTGGGCGCCGATCAGTTGCGCCGCGATGGCATCAGCGATCTGCGCAATCTGCAGGTCGCTATCCCCGGCCTCAGTATCTCCAACCAGGAGGGCAATGTCGAAATCTTCATCCGCGGTGTGGGTTCGGCGAACAGCACCGAGCTTGGCGATCCCGGCGCAGCACCCCACCTCAACGGTACCTATATCCCGCGCCCGCGCGGGCTGGGGCTGATGTTCTATGACCTCGAACGGGTCGAGGTGAACAAGGGGCCGCAAGGCACGCTTTATGGCCGCAACGCGGTGGCGGGGACGCTGAACATCATCACCGCCAAACCGCGGCTAGGCGAATTTGGCGGTTATGCGCAGGCCGAGTTTGGCAACCGCTCGTCCTACGGCGCCGAAGGCGCGATCAATATTCCGCTTGGCGACACCTTCGCGCTGCGCGCCGCCGCCTATTACATCAATCGTGACTTTGGCTTCAAAAATGTCTCGACCGGCGCCCTCGCCAGCGGACTGAAACCCGCAGGCCTTGAAGAGAATTACGCCGGCCGTCTGTCGTTGCTCTGGGAACCCAGCGACCAGCTCAGCATCTCGATCGTCGGCGACTATGGCAAGGAAACCGGTACCGGCTATCCCGGCGCGAACATCTTCAGCGCCGTTCAAGCCACCGGCCTCCGCCCCGACAAGCTCAACCTGAAAAATGTCGTCTATCGTGGCCTGCAAGGTGAAATGGAAAACGAACTGTGGGGTGTGCAGGGCAAGATCAACTATGATTTCGGTAGCTTTGGTGCCGAACTGACCGGCAGCTATCGCTCGGTCGACTTTTACCAGGTGAATGCGTCGAGCGAAGGCATCGACTATCCGGGCCGCGATCTCTTGGCCGTCCAGTACGACAATTTTTCGGGCAATTTTTGGCAGACCAAGTCAAAAAGCCAGGTCTATGAGGCGCGGGTGTTTGCCAATGAGGATCAGCGTTTCCGCTGGAATCTCGGCGGCTTCTACTTCAACGAAGACCAGCAGGTCGGCTATCTTGCGCTCGCCGATCGTGGCTATTGCTGCTATTCGGGTACCGAGTTCACGATGCCCGACGTCAACGGCGAGAGCTACGCCTTCTATGCCGATGGCACCTTCGATGTCACCGACCGGCTGCGGTTCCTGGGCGGCATTCGCTACACCGACGAAAAAAAGTCGCGCTATGGCATCGGCGGCAACTGGGCGCTGACGCTGGGCGGCGAAGATTTCGCCTGCTGCTTTGCGACACGCCTCGGGACCGAAGGTTTCAAGCCCAACCTGCTCGACCGGCCGAACTTCGACGTCACCGGCATCAACACGCCGCGCGGCCTGGCACAGTTCCTGATCGAAGGCATCAAGACACCGGGGTTGCGCGACACGCTGATCGCGCAGATCGGTTCGATCGCCAACGGCACCAACCCGAACGGCACCTGCATCGACCGGCCCGACATCGACAATGGCTTCGTCAACTGCCCGGCGCTTAACCCGTCCAACACAAATGGCGGTTTCAGCTATGCGAACCTGACCATCCCGGGTCAGCAGGTCGGCAGTTCGGAGTTTAACTTTGTCGATTGGCGCGCGGGCATCGAGTTCGACGTCAGCGATGACAATATGCTCTATGCGAAGGTTTCGACCGGTCACAAGTCGGGCGGGTTCAACGACAGCTTCAACGGATCGGCGATCCCGGAAACCTTCAGCCCCGAAAAGCTGCTCGTCTATGAGATCGGCAGCCGCAACAGCTTCGATGCCTTTGGACGGCGGGCGGTCCTCAACCTTACCGGTTTCTATTACGACTATTCGAACCAGGTGTTCCAAGACCTCACCTGTATCAACCTCGATAGCACCCAGACCCCGCCGGTCTGCAATGGCTATTCGCTGGTGAACCGGAATATCGGTGCTTCGCGTATCTATGGCGCCGAAGCCGAGCTGCGCCTGAGTTTGCCGGGCAATTTCGGGCTCGACATCAACGCCGCCTATCTGGACACAAAGATCACGCGCGGCACCGTCGCTGATGCGCGCGCGCAGGACTTTGGCGCAGGCGGCAATTCGCCGCTCATCAGCCTGGTCGGCAACCGTTTGCCGCTGTCGTCGAAGATGAACGTCAGCGCACGGCTGTCACAATGGTTCGATGCCGGACCCGGCCGCCTGGACTGGCAGGCCTTGCTCAACTATCGCTCGTCTTATTTCCTGAGCCAGTTCAACGAGGACGATATCGTGTTCCTGAGCGGCGCGCGCCAGACATCGCTGGCCGCGGGCTTCCCCGATCGGCAAAAGGGCTATGCGACGCTCAATCTGGGGATCGGCTATACGATCGACAACTTCCGGCTCGAAGCCTGGGCGAGCAACTTCCTCAACGAAGAAGTCTCGCAAAAGGCACTGGTCGGTTCGTCGCTGAACATCCGCTTCCTGAACGACGCGCGCAGCTATGGTCTGCGGGCGCGCGTGACCTTCTAAAAAAGGGGCAGCCGCCCGGGCCGCGACGCGGTCTGGGCGGCTGTATTATGCCGGTTGGTAACGCTATGCAGGCTGTAGGTTGGCGATGGGCGGCGTGCCCAAGCGGAGGCTTGAAAGCATTGGCGATGGACAATGAGGCCAGAGGAGCGGCGCGGCAGCCGCTCGGCTTCCTGCTTCTCTATGCGCTCGCCTATGCAGGCGGCGTTACGGCTTACACCCCCTTTCTCATGCTCGTCCTCCCCGCGCGGATTACCGAACTCGCCGGCGCCGACGATATTGTCTGGCTGGGCTATATCGTGTTCGCGGGCGCGGTCGCGGCCAGCGTTTCGGGTGTCTTGTCGGGATGGCTGAGCGACCGCACCAACAGCCGCCGTCTGTGGGTCGCCGTTGGTATGGTCGCGACGATCCTGCTCCAGCTGGCCATGACGCAGTGCGACAGCATCGGCGCCCTGCTCTGGCTGGTCGTGGCGTGGCAACTGGCGCTCAACCTGATGCTCGTGCCGCTGATCGCCTGGGCAGGCGACTTCGTTCCCGACACGCAGAAAGGGCTGCTAGGCGGTCTGCTCTCGATTGCGCCCGCGCAGGGCGCGTGGTCGGGCATTTTGTTCGCAGCCGGGGCGGTGTTCTCGTTCTAGGGCAAAGCCGTGATCATCGCGGCGATGACCGCTGCGTTGGTGCTGCCGTTGCTGCTTCTGGGCTATCCCTTGCGCCTGACAGCATCGCCGGGCGGGTCAGTAGCGAGCGAGACAAGGCGACCGCACCTCAAATCGGCCGCGGTTCGCATGTGGGGCGCCCGTCTCCTGATGCAGATTTCCGGCGCGGCACTCGCCAGCTATCTCTATTTCTGGCTCCGCGCGCTCGACCCCGCGATGGGGGATGGGGAGAAGACCATATTGTTTGCGGGCGGCCTGTCGGCGTCGATCGTCGTCGCGTTGTTCCTCGGCCGCTGGTCGGACAGACGTGGTCATCCTTTTGCGGTCTTGTCGTTGATTTCGGCGCTCGCGGGTTTGGCGCTCGCCGCGATGGCACTTGCCAACGACCCGGCGATGGCAAAGCTTGCCTATGTGCTGTTCGCGATCGCCGGCGCGACCTTTCTGGCGCTGCATGCCAGCCAGACGCTTCGCGTCCTGCGCGACCCCGCGCACCGCGGGCTGGGCATCGGGCTGTTCAACCTGACCAACACCGCGCCGTCGCTCATCATGCCATGGATCGCCATCTCGGTGGTTCCGGGTTTCGGCTTCGGCAGGCTGTTCCTGGCGCTTGCCTTGCTCGCACTATGCGCCGCCGCGCTGCTGGCGACGATGCCGCGCGATGTTTGATGCACCAGCGACCTTGCGTGGGCGAGCAACCGTGCCGCACGGTCCAACCGGCAGGCAAGCGAGACTTTGTTCGGATTATCGGGCAGCATGCCCAGGCCGTTTTGGGGAGACATAGACATGGCGATTGTGCCGCAGGATAGCGCGATGGATGCGGGCAGGGGAACTGAGCCGGGCGGCCATGTCGATGCCCCCGAACTGCGTCTGTTCGTGATGGGCCTCTTTTTCATCTTCGGCGGCATCACGTCGCTGAACGATGTGCTGATCCCCAAACTCAAGGAGCTGTTCACGCTCAACTATACGCAGGCGATGCTGGTGCAGTTCTGTTTCTTCACCGCCTATCTGTTGATCGGCATCCCGGGGGCCAAGCTGGTCAAAAGGATCGGCTATATGCGCGGCGCGGTTGCCGGACTGGTGACGATGATGGTCGGCTGCCTGCTCTTCATTCCGGCATCGCAGACCGCTACCTACGGGCTGTTTCTCTTGGCGCTGTTCGTCCTCGCCAGCGGGGTGGTGATCGTGCAGGTCGTCGCCAACCCGCTGATATCGCTACTGGGCAAGCCCCAGACCGCGCATAGCCGCCTGACCTTTGCGCAGGCATTCAATTCGTTCGGGACGACCATCTTTCCGCTCGTCGGGGCAGGGCTGCTTCTCGGTTCACTCAAGGACGTATCGGCTGAGGATCTGTCGGGCACTGCACTGGACGCCTACCGCGTCGCCGAGAGCCAGGCGATTGTTCACGGCTATCTCGGGATCGCCGCAGCGCTCGCGGTCGTCGCCGCGGCGGTTTGGATGTTCCGGGGTCGGCTCAAGGACGAGAAGCATGAAGCCAGCAGCGGCTTTGCAGGCCTCGATCTTCTCAAGCGGCCGCGCTTCAGCTTTGGCGCGCTGTGCATCTTCCTCTACGTCGGTGCCGAGGTGTCGATCGGCTCGCTGGTCATCAACTATCTCGCGCTCGAACGCGTGCTCGGCCAGCCCGAGTCCGTCATCGGCTGGATGATCGCGCTCTATTGGGGCGGCGCAATGATCGGGCGCTTCATCGGCTCGGGTGTCATGTATCTGGGCGTCAGTCCCGGCAAATTGCTCGCGGCGGTGGCGGTCGGCGCCATCACGCTGATCCTCGTCTCCGCCAGCAGCAGCGGGTCCGTCGCGGCCTATTCGCTGCTCGCGATCGGACTGACCAATGCGATCATGTTCCCGACGATCTTCAGCCTGGCGTCCGAAAAGCTTGGGCCTCGCGCGGCGGACGGGTCGGGCATCATCAACATCGCGATCTTCGGCGGCGCCGTCGTCCCGCTCGCGACCGGGGCGATCGCCGACCTGACGGGCAGTCTTGCGCTGGCGTTGTTGCTGCCCGCCTTTTGCTATGCGGTGATCGCATGTTTCGGCTATTACGCCCGGCGCCCGGCGGTATAGCGCGGCGGCGTCTTGCAATTGAGATGGGCGTTGGGGAGCGACCCCGACACCGAAGAGGAGTGTTATGAGCGAGACCGTAGTTGCAGTCGACATCGGCGGCACCCACGCGCGCTTTGCGATCGCCGAGGTCGCAGGCGGTCGTGTCGTGTCGCTTGGCGAAGCGACGACGCTGCACACCGCCCATCACGCAAGCTTCCAATCTGCATGGGAAGCGTTCGCGCGCCGCGAGGGCGGCGTGCCGCGCAGCGTCGCGATCGCGGTGGCGGGACCGGTGCGCGGCGAGGTGATCCGTTTCACCAACAACCCCTGGCTGCTTCGTCCGGCGTTGATCGGAGAAAAGCTGAACGTTGACCGCTATGTGCTGGTCAACGATTTCGAGGCAGTGGGCCATGCCGTCGCACAGGCCGACGAGTGCTATTTCGAGCGACTGAGCGGTCCCGATGAACCGCTGCCGACAACGGGTACGATCAGCATCATCGGTCCCGGCACCGGACTGGGGGTCGCGCATATCTGGCGCGGCGGCAGCGATTACCGGGTGCAGGCGACCGAAGGCGGCCACATCGATTTTGCGCCGCTCGATAGCATCGAGGATGCGATCCTGGCGCGGCTGCGTGAGCGCCACCGGCGCGTGTCGATCGAACGCATCGTGTCGGGTCCGGGCATCGTCGACATCTATGAAACGCTGGCCGCGCTCGAAGGGCGACCGGTCGCGTCGCTCGACGACCGGACGATCTGGACGATGGCGATGAGCGGCGAGGATAGTCTGGCCGCCGCCGCTGCCGACCGCTTCTGCCTGTCGCTCGGCAGCGTCGCGGGCGATCTGGCGCTGGCGCAAGGCGCGAGCGGCGTCGTCATCGCGGGCGGGCTGGGGCTGCGCATCCGCGATAGCCTCGTCCGCTCTGGTTTCCCCGAACGCTTTGTTGCGAAAGGCCGGTTCGAAAATCTGATGGCGGCGCTGCCGGTGAAGCTGATCACGCATCCACAACCCGGCCTGTTTGGCGCTGCGGCGGCGTTCGCACGGCAGTATCGCTGATGGCAGACGAGATAATTATGCGCGCGTGACAGCGCTGTTAATCCAGGCTCCCTATTCAGAGTTCCGGCGAAGTCCGCTTTCGCCATTTTGCAGCCGGAAGCCGACAGTCGCCTGACGGTCAATTTCTATCGCGCGATGGAAAGGTCGCCTATATCATTGATCGCCGCGCAGCATGCGCGCGGTGAGGCGGAATATGGCGTCGGGCGACACGCGCGTTTCTTCATAGAGCATCTCGTCGGCGGCGAAACCGAGTTCGACCGTCAGGCGCAGTTCCTGCCACAGTGCGTCGCGGTCCGCGTCGGGCAGATTGCGGGCATAGGCTTCGACCAGCCGGTCGGTGACGTAGCGGTGCGATTCAAGGCGGATATGCGCCAGCTGGGGCGTCGCGTGAAGCGCACGCAGGATCCACACGGCGCCGGGTTCGGGGCGCGTCACCGCCGCCGTTTCGCGCATCAGCTCCTCGATATTGTCGCGCAGGGCATCGACGCCCTGATCGACATGGCGCGCGATCCACGCTTCCAGCACGTCGTTCTGCTTGGTCATCAGGCGCTGTCCCAGCGCCTCGAGCACGGCATATTTGTCCTTGAAATAACGATAGAGCGCTGGCGGGGTCAAACCGGCGCGCGCGCAGATCATGTTGGTCGAAATGCGTTCGATGCCGACTTCGCCCAAAAGTTCGCCGGCAACGTCGAGCAGCAAGTCGTAAGTCGCCTGCGCGCGCTCCTGCTTGGGCGGCGAGCGGGGATTGATTTTGGCGCGGGCGTTCACATCGACCTTTCCATGATCATGGGCGGGTCGAATCCGGTACCCCACGCTTTTGAAGACATAATGGCTACCATATCGGCGCACCGACTGCGCGTCATCTTCGATGTCGCGAAGCCAGCAGCATCGCATGGCTGTGGCGCCGTCCCCGGCGTCGTTTGCGGCCGAACCATATTCACCGCGCCGCACGATTCTTTTGGATCAGCGCGCGATACCAATGGAAGGAATCCTTGGGGGTACGCTGCAATGTTTCATAGTCGACATGGATTAGCCCAAAGCGTTGGTCGTAACCCGCCGCCCATTCGAAATTGTCCATCAGCGACCAAGCGAAATAGCCGCGCACATCGATTCCCCGGCCCATCGCGACCTGTAGCGCCGCAAGATGGGAGCGAACATATTCGACGCGCCGGGCATCGCGAACACGGCCATCGGCGCCCGGCGCGTCGCTGTACGAGCAGCCGTTCTCGGTGATGTAGATCGGCGGCAATTTCGCGCCGTAGCGCGCCTGCAATTGCGTCAGAATTTCGTCCAGCCCGGCGGGAACGACCGGCCATCCGAAGTCGGTCTGGGGATAGCCCGCGATGTCCTGGATCGAAAAGAGCGGTTGCGCCGCTATGGCCGCGCCATCGATAATCGCGGCCCGTCCGTCGGGCGCGCCGACGCGGGTCGGATTATAATAGTTTACGCCATACCAGTCGAGCGGCGCCGCGATGATCTTCAGATCGTCCGCTTGCACCGGCAGCAGCTCCGCTACGCCGGCCGGATAGGTGCCGGCCAACAGCGGATCGGCAAAGGTCCAGTTGACCAGGTCATCGTAAATTTTCGCCGCGTCCACGTCCGCGGATGCCGCGCTGGCAGACCATGTCGGAGCATGGACGTTGGCAATTCCGATTGCGCTCGCCCCCGCAGCGCGCAGCGCGCCGACGCCCAGGCCGTGCGCCAATAGCTGATGGTGGGCCGATGCCAGCGCGGCCATGCCCAGCTGTTTGCCGGGAGCGTGAAGTCCAAGCATATATCCCATCGACGTCAGTGATAGCGGTTCGTTAAGCGGCATCCACATCGCCACACGGTCGGCGTATCGTTTTCCGACCAACGCGGCATAATCGGCAAAGCGAAGCGCGGTATCGCGGACCATCCAGCCCCCGGCATCCTCGAGCGGGGCCGGGGTGTCCCAGTGGAACAATGTCGCGACCGGCTTGATTCCCGCGGCAAGCAGGGCGTCGATCAGCCGGTCGTAGAAATCGAGCCCTTTGGGATTGGAGGGGCCGGACCCCGTCGGTACGATCCGCGGCCAGGCGATCGAAAAGCGGTAGTGGGTCAGCCCGAGTGCTTTCATCAACGCCACATCGTCGCCGAAACGGTGATAATGGTCGTCGGCAACCGCACCGCTGGCGCCACCTTTTACGCGTCCTGCTTCGGCGCAGAAGCGATCCCATGACGATGCGCCGCGGCCATCCTCGTCGACCGCTCCTTCGATCTGATAGGCCGACGTCGCGGCGCCGAAGGCGAAATCCGCCGGGAAGGGCGCCAACGCATTGTCCAGCCGGGCAAGTTTGCGCGCGTGCGCGCTCGATCCCAGTCCAGCCGATGCAATGCCGGCGGCGATCAAATGACGACGTGAAAGCATGTCTCTACCTTTCAAACAGTCCATGTCGGCAAGGAAAATCCCGAAAAATCCATATCGCGCGATCCGCCATCACGCGGGCCGCGGCGCCGCGGCCAATCGGCCCATCCTTGCACCGACCAATGCGATGGTACCTGCCACGGCGCAGGCCGCACCGAACCAGAGCACGGGCCCGACGTCGCGATCGCTGACAAGGAACGCCGCGATGAATGGACCGAGGCTCGACCCGACGAGCTGCGCGCCGCCGATCAGCGTTGCGGCGCGGCGGCTGGGGTCGGCGGCGATCAGGATCGGCACCTGGAACGGCATGGCAAACAACCAGAGGAACCCGAATATCGCCGTCGCGGCGACAAAGGCTGCGGTCGACGGCGGGGCGGCCATGACCGCCAGCAACACCAGATTTGCGATTGTAACAGCGACGACGACCCATCGCGCCGACATGCGCCCGGCAAGCATAGCCGCTGCGGCCGCCCCCGCGACCTGCATCGCTAGCGATAGCGGCGCGATCAGGTGGACCGTTGCCGCGTCGATACCGCGTTGCAGCCCGAGCGGCTCGACATAGACCCACACCGACACAATGAACGCCAGGATGAGGGTCACGCCGACCAGCGCGACGATGCCGCGCGCGGGCAGCGCGGTTCCCGCGGCGTCGCCATGATCGAGATCGGCATAGGCGCGCGGAAACCACGGCAGCGCGGCGAGGCCGAGGACGGTGACCAATGCGAGAAGGGTAAACCCGCCCGCCGACCCGAACAGCGGCACGATCGTCAGTCCCATCGCCGTCGCGAGCGCGAGCTGGGCGAGCGTCTGCAAAGCAAGATAGATGCCCGACCAGCGCTCGGGGCGCGCGGCACGGACGATCAGGCCGATTGCGAGCCAGATCAGCACGCCTTCGCCAAAGCCCGCGGCGATCCGCATGGCGAACAGCCCGCCGCCCGATGCGAAAGGCGTAGCGAGGTCGAGGGCGGCGGTCGCAACCAGAGCCGATGCTGCGATCAGGCGCAACCGGTCGACAGGCAGCAGCCATCCCGCCGTTCCGGCCGCGATCCCCATCGCAAGAAGCTCTGCCGTCGCGAGCAGACCAAGCGCACTTGTCGACAGCCTGGCTTCGGCGAGCAGCGCGCCAAGCAATTGCGGCTGCAGTCCAGGGATCAGCACACCGATGACGCCGACGATCATCACCGCCGCGGTCTGACGGGCGGTGAGGATGGCCGGTGTGCTCACCGGGCGCGGCCGCGCGCGCTCACCGGCCAGATCGCGACGAGCGTGTCGTCCTGTACGACATGATAATGGTCATAGAGATTCACCGTGGGGTCGCAGTGCGGCACGGTCAGGCTGACCGGGTCGCCGGGCCGCAGGCGCGACCCGATGTCGGGGCCGATCAGCGCGGCATGTTCGTCGCCCATGAAGACAAACATCGTCTCGGGCGGCGCGCCGCGGGTCACCACCGCAACCCCGCCGTCGGTCGACAGCGATTTATACCCGGCGTCGATCGTCACCAGCGCGTCGTGATTGGCGCTGACGACGCGGGCGTCGACCGCGAGCGACGGCGCGAAGGCAATGCTGCCATCGCCGATCAGGTCGCAATCGAGATATTGCTTGTCCATCAGCGCATAGGAGCCGGTCTGGAACTCGGTGAAAACACCGAGATCGAAATCGATGCGGTGCGTACCGGTGCCCGATCCGCTGATGATTTCGGGCGGATGCCCGGCCTCGGTCAGCGCCGCGATGACGCTCTGGAGATAGTCGGTGCGCTCGACGATCGCGGTGCGGCGTTCGGCATAATCCTCGACATGCTGCTGCATGCCGCAATAATATTGCACGCCGCGCAGGCGCAGATTTCCAGCGGCGGCAATGGCGGTCGCCAGTTCGGCTGCGGCCTCGGGCGAGGCAACGCCGGTGCGGCGGATGCCCGGATCGATATCGATCATCACGTCGAGCGAGGCGCCCGCTTGGGTCAAAGCCTCTGCGATCCGCGCGACGACGGCGGGGTTGTCGACGGTCGCGATCAGGCCCGCGCTGCGCTTCGCGAGCAAGGCCAGTCGCACGATCGCGGCGGGCGCGCTGACCGGCGATGTGATCAGCAGGCCGGTTATCCCGCCGTCAGCCAGCACCTCGGCCTCGCCGATTTTTGCGCAGCACAGCCCGACCGCCCCCGCCGCCAGCTGGCGCTTGGCGATATCGACGCTTTTGTGCGTCTTGGCGTGGGGGCGCAGCGTCACGCCGTGCGCCTTTGCCAGCTTTGCCATCGCGGCGATATTGCGATCGAGGATGTCGAGGTCGAGCACCAGCACCGGGGTGTTGAGTGCGGCGCGCGAGCCCTGCTGGCCGATCAGAGAGCCATGAAGTTCGATGTCGTCCATCAGCTGAACAGCTCCGTCATATGGGTGTTGAGGAATTTGCCGTCGGGGTCGGCGGCGCGGCGCACGTCGCGATACCGTTCGGCCATCGGATAGAGCGCATCGACGTCGGCGCGCGACAGCGTGTGGCGCTTGGCCCAGTGCGGCCGCCCGCCATGGTCACGGAAAATCGCCTCCGCATCGGCGAACAGGCGGCGCCAGGACATGCGCGCATATTGATGCATCGAAATCGCCGCGACCGGTCCCTTGTTCATCGGGCTCATCCAGATGTCGTCGCCGGCAACGACGCGATATTCGAACGGGAAGGACACCGGCAGGCGTTTCTTGCGGATCCACTCGACGACCGCGGACAGGGTTTCGATGCCGACGGCCTGCGGCATTTCATATTCCATCTCTTCGAACCGGATCGTGCGGTCGGACGGAAAAATCGCGTGTGCAGGCCCGCGCCGGCGACCGTCGAAGCCCGTTTTCATCATCGCCCGCTGCAGGGGCGGGATCAGGAAAGGCAGCTTCGCTCCGATCGACAGCACGCGGCGGAACGGAGTCTCGTCGATATCGCTGGTGCGCGGCGGCGCTTCGCAAGGGTCGATCAGCGACAAGGTTTTGAAGATCACATCATTGGCGTGTGGAAAGAACCAGAATTCGGCGTGGCGATGCGTCGCGGTCAGTTCGTCGAACCGTTCGCGCGCCTCCTCCCAGCGCATCTTTTCGATCCGCTCGGCCAGATAATAGGCCGGGACGACATCGCACATGATCTCGGTCGCGATACCGAACAGCCCCAGCGACAGGCGCTGCGCCTCGAACAGATCGGCGTCGGTCTCTGCGTCGCACCATTTCGCTTCGCCATCGGCGCCGATCAGGCGGAACCCGCGGGCGAAGGTCGCGAGATTCCCCAGCTCCCTCCCGGTGCCGTGCGTCGCCGTCGCCATCGCGCCCGCCAGGCTTTGCGGGTTCACGTCGCCCTGGTTGGCCAGCGCGAGGCCGTCGTCGGCCAGCGCTGCGGTCAGCCGCTTGATACTCCAGCCGGCGGGGATGCGCGCGGTTTTGCGATCAGGGGCGATCGTCATCGTCCCCGCCATATCCTCAAGGCTGACGATCAGCCCTTCGGATGCGCACAGCGGCATGAAACTGTGCCCGGCGCCCGTCGCGCGCACCGTGCGAGCGCCGCGAACCGCCGCGCCGAGCTCGGCTTCGGTCCGCGGTCGCAGGACCGGCACTGAAGCGCTGACACTGCCCGACCAGTTGGACCAGCTCATCCTATCAACATCCCACCCATGATCTTCAAAATTTGAAGCCAAGCTCTACACCATAGAAGGCCGGCCGGTCGCGCCGGACATAAGGTGTCTGGAAGATATCGGCCGAAATCGTGTTGAGGGTTCGCAGATACTTCTCGTTGAACAGATTCTCGGCATAGGCCGCAATCGAGAAGCGGCGGTCTTCGCCGAAGCGATAGCCGATCTTGGCATTCACGATATTGCGCGCCGAGCGCAGTCGATCGAGCTGCAAAAAGTCGACGAAAGGCGCGATCGCGGCATCGGTAAAACGCACCGCATCGTTGATCCGCTGGCGCGACGTATAGCTGTAGCTGACGTCGGCAAACAGCGCGCCGCTGCCGGTGTCGTGCAGATAATGGGCGCCCAATATGCCGCGAAAACTGGGTTCACCGGTCGGCTGGCCCGAAATGTCGATGCCCTGCTCGGTCCGCGCCGACCATGTGCTGTCGATATAGCCCACCGTTGCGGAGATCGAAAGATCGTCCGACACGACGAACTGAGTGTCAAGGTCGATGCCATATGCGCGCGAATCGCCCGACCGGGTAATATATTGCGGGATCGAACCGCCGGTATCCTCCAGGCTGATCGACTGCCGGTTCCTATATTTGAAATAATAGGCCGAGGCATTGAATCGTACCCGGCGGTCGAACAATTCCGACTTGAAACCGCCCTCGAAATTCCAGACATTTTCGGGCGAGAAGAAGGAGTTGATCTGGACCGAATTGAACCCACCCGCCTTGTAGCCGCGCGATGCCGAGGCGTAGAGATGGACGTCGTCGGCCGCGTCATATTGAATGACGAAGCGCGGGCTGACATCGTTGAACGTTTCGCTCCGGGTAAAGGGAACCCCCTCGAGCGCGCCCTGATCGAAAATCAGGCCATTGGGGCCGACCGTCGCGCGAAAGAAATCGGCGGCGCTGATCTGGGCGGCGTCGGGAAAGGCCGGAACGCCGAGGATCGCATTATAGAGCGCGCCGGGCGCGGTCGTGGTCTCGAGGCCGCCGCCGTCGAACCCGCCGTTGAGCCAGGTGAAATCCTTTTTGTCGTGGGTGTAGCGAATGCCGGCGGTCAATTTCAGCCGCGGGGTGACTTCAAAGGTCGCATCGGCAAAGGCCGCGAAACTGTCGTTGACCGCAAGATTGTTCATATCCTCCCGATATTCTTGACCGAACACCGGTATTCCGACGCTGTCCAAAATCGTGAAGATCGGAAAGTCCGCAACCGCGCCCAGCAACCGGTCGACCGAATCGCTGAGCAATGTCACCGCGCTCGTCTGACGCCCGCGCTCGTGGAAATAGCTCACCCCGGCGATCGCGTTCAGCGGGCCATCGTCATAGCCGAGCCGCAGTTCCTGATAGAAGCTTTTGTTCTTCTCGATATTCTCGGTATCGAGGTAGCGCGTCGGGTCGCCGGTGCCATCCTCATCCTGGCGATTGTGCGTTTCGAACTTCTTGAACGAGCTGATGCTGGTGAAGGTCAGCGGTCCGGCATTGTGCGTCGCGGTCAGCGACACCGCGTTCAGGATCCGTGTTTCCTTGTTGTCGATGACGTCATTGGTGAAGGGGCCGAAAGGATCACGGCTGAGCGCAAAATTGCTGATCCCCACCGACGCCGGACCATCCTTGTCAGTGTCGTCATGGTCATAGGTCAGGATGAAATCGGTGTCGGCGCTCGGCGCCCAGCGGAGTGCCGCGCGCGCCGACACATTATTTTCGCGCTCGCGATCCTCGCCGGTCACCGCGTCTGTCATATAGCCGTCGCGGTGATTGACGACCCCGTTGGCGCGGAAATAGAGCGTTTCGGTCAGCGGGATATTGACGGTGGCGTCGGCGCGAACGGTGTCGAAATTGCCATATTGCAGCGTCGCCGATCCTTGGCGTTCATCGACCGGTTTCTTGGTGACGATCGATATCGCGCCGGCCGACGTGTTGCGCCCGAACAACGTGCCCTGCGGACCTTTCAGGATTTCGACGCGGTCGATGTCGTTGAAAAAGATCAGCGATGCGCCCGAACGGCCCGAATAGATGCCGTCGATGAAGATACCCACCGACGGATCGGTGCCGATTCCGAAATCGTCGGTCGCGACGCCGCGGATCGTATAGCTAGGCTGCGTCACCGACGTGTCGTTGATCGTCAGGCCGGGGGTGAAGGTGTCGAGATCGCCGATCGACTGGGCATTGAGCGCTTCCAGGCCGGCGGTGTTAAAGGCGGTGACGCTGATTGGCACTTCCTGCAACGACTGTTCGCGCCGCTGCGCGGTGACGACGATCTCCGATACCCGTCCGGTGTCGCTGCCTGAATCGGTCGTCGGCGAAGCACCGCTGTCCTGTGCCATCGTCACCGCTGGCGCCGCGCCGATCGCCACGGTCGCTGCGAGCCATGCAAGCCTGCTTGTCGTCATCATGTCAGCCTCCCATTTTCGACAATGGGTAGCTATTGCTATTTAATAGTCAAGACTATCTTTATGGCCATGCGCCGACCTGCCGCGCGCAGCCAGAAGTGATCAGCTGTAGCAGGAATCTTGGATCCGCCGCGTCGAGCAGCGCATTCGTCCGCCAGAATGTCTGGCAGCGCACGCACCGAAGGAAGGAGTCCGCGCGGCGGCGGCGAAGCAATGACCGCTTCCTGTCCGTCCGCCCTGAAAGCCGACCGACTGATGTCGGCCAGGTCCAGCGATAGGATGAGGGCCAGGACGGGGGCACAGAGAACGGCGGGAACGGATCATTAGCTGCATTTGGGCTAATTCGTCGCCCCGGCCGACGGCCGAGGTAACTCTCAGCTTCTTAACGCAATGGGCAGACGCCCCGTCAGCCGAAGTGACGACGAAGCCAGCCCCGCTTTTTTGGAACGACAGGGGATTGACCGGACAGCCGCACCAGATAATTGCCTAAGATAGCCGCTTGCTGTTTAGTCATAAGGAACCGGAACAAATCGGGGTCGTGCTTCTTGGCTGCTTCCGAAGACTGCACGCTTTCAAGCCGGAGCATAATGCGGTCACCCGCATCATGGTGAGTCCAGCCAACCAGAGCCCCAAAACTCTCCATCATCGCGCCGCCCCTTCACGATTTTCGCGCGACTGATGCCGACAGTCCGCGATGGGTTGTTACCAGATCTTCAGCGACATGTCGTCTAGCAGTGACGAAATAACTGCCGGAACCCAGGCCCGGCAGTCCGGCACTGAACATTGGAATATCCTGATCGGGCCGGGCCGGGCCGTCGCCAGTTTAACGAGAAATTGCTGCGCGCAGCTTGAGATCGCGATTCCGTGCGGGCTGAAGGAATGGAGCGAGCGCGCAATTTGGCTGAGCCCGGGCGATCGGCTATGCGCCGACGATGCGCCACAGCCCCATCCTCTATAGTTTTCGCCGCTGTCCATACGCAATGCGCGCGCGGATGGCATTGCTGATGAGCGGCACGATCTATGAGCATCGCGAGGTTCTGCTGCGAGACAAGCCCGCCGCCATGCTTGCCGCGTCGCCCAAGGGAACCGTGCCGGTGCTCGTGCTGGTGGATGGGACGGTGGTCGATGAAAGCATCGATATCATGGACTGGGCCTTGTCGCAGCATGACCCCGAGGACTGGCTGCCGCGTGCCGAAGCGGCGCTGGTTGCGAAGTTCGACGGCGCGTTCAAACATCATCTAGACCGCTACAAATACGCCGGTCGTTACGAAGTCGATCCGCTTACGCATCGCGCGGCAGGATTGGCGATGCTGGCGGAGCTCGATGAGCGGCTGAAAGATCGAGATTATCTTGACGGCGCAACGCGCGGGTTCAGCGATATCGCGCTGTTTCCATTTGTCCGGCAGTTCGCCGGAGTCGAGGGGCAATGGTTCGCAGCCCATGCGCCCATGCGGGTGCGCGAATGGCTGGCAACCCTCGTGGCATCGGAGCTGTTTGAGCAGGCGATGGTCCGAACAGCGCCATGGGAAGGAGGACAGAGCTGAAAGGGAGAGGCCGTGAATGTCCGCTTGTAACCCTTGCCAATCCAAAGCAGACTCAAGGTAAACGGCCAATTTACGCCCAAAACGGGTTGGTCTCAAACGGGGCGTGCCACAAGAAATCAGTCGTGGCACACCGCTGCCTTCGATCGGCATATCCGCGGGCATAGCCTCACCGGTCGGTCAGGTGATAAGCTGCCGCAATGACAGCTTATCACCAGTATGGTGCGACAATTGAGACCGAGAGGGCGGCGACTGGCGGTGGGACTGTCGCTTGTCGGACTCGCCTTGAAAACTGCGCACGGCAATTAGCCGCCGCGAATGCAATCGGAGGCAACTGAATGGCCTCGCTCGCGAAAGCTTATAACATTGCCGATATGGCCGCGCTCGCCGGGCGCGCCTTGCCGCTGCCGATCCGTGACTATCTGGAGGGCGGTGCCGACGACGAGTGGACCCTGGCGCGCAACTGCGCGGTGTTCGACGAATGGGTACTCGCCCAGCACACGCTCGTCGATGTGAGCCACATCGATGCGGGCACCAGTTTGCTTGGGTACCCGAGCGCGATTCCGCTGATGCTGTCGCCGACCGGCATGTCGCAGCTGTTCCATGAATCGGGGGAAGCAGCGGTCGCGCGCGCGGCGGCAGCGGCGGGCGTGCCCTATGGCCTGTCGACAATGGCAACGACTTCGATCGAGGCGATCGCGGCAACGGGCGCGAACCGCTATTTCCAGCTTTACCTCTTTCGCGACCGCGGATTGACGAAAGCCCTGCTCGAACGTGCCGCGGCGAACGGCTATGACGCGCTCTGTTTGACGGTCGACACCGCGATCGCGGGCAACCGCGAACGAGATTTGCGCAGCGGCATGATTATGCCGCCACGCTTTACGCTCGGCAGTCTGATGAGCTTCGCCATGCATCCGCGATGGTCGCTCGGCGCGCTGAAGAATCGTTCTTTCCAACTCGCCAATGTCGTCGAACATGTTGGCGAAATCGGCAGCGCGGGCACCAGTGTCATCGACTATGTGAACGCGCAGTTCGATCGGTCGGCGACGTGGAAAGACGTCGAATGGTTGCGCGCACAATGGTCCGGAAAGCTGGTGATCAAGGGCGCGATGATGCCCGAGGATTGCGCGAGCGCCGTCGCCTGCGGTGTCGATGCAATCATGGTGTCCAATCATGGCGGTCGCCAGCTCGATACTGCGGCGACGCCGATCGACTATCTTCCTGCGATCCGCGACCGCATCCAGAATAGTGTACAGTTGATCGCCGACGGCGGCGTGCGCCGCGGCACCGACGTGCTGAAGGCAATCGCGCTCGGCGCCGACGGCTGCTCTATCGGTCGGCCTTATCTCTACGGTCTGGCGGCGGGTGGCGAGGCGGGGGTGGCGCGCGTGCTGGCGATTTTCCGTGCCGAAATCGAGCGTGACATGGGCCTGATGGGCCGCACGTGCATCGCCGACATTACCGCCGACGATGTCGATCATATTTCCCGGTTTCGCTCGAAACCCGGCAGCGCGCGGGCCGTCGCCAAGCCGAACAGGATCGCGCCATGAGGCGCTCGGCGAGCATCGATATTAAGAGAGACGTCCGTTTTGGGCTTCCCGTACCGAACGCTGCCAGCCGTCAACCAGCCAGACCGTTGCGAGGATCAGGGCATATCAGTTCCTACGATCGGCACATCGACAACCGATGTTGCGCAGCGGCGCGGATGCTATGGCGTCATGATGACGACTCCTGACCCAGCTGGTGCAGCAATCGCGATCGACGGCGGACTTGTCCGCGGTTGTCTTGACGGCCCGATTATTCGCTATCTTGGTATCGCCTATGCCGCTCCTCCTGCGCGCTTCGAACTACCGCGCATGCCGACAGCTTGGGACGGGGTTCGAGGCATGGACGATCCCGGCCCGGGCGCGCCGCACCGGATCAAGGCGTTCCCCGAGATCGATCCGTCGCCGTTGATCGGCCATGGGAGCGATGGCCGCGACGGCGACTATCTTCGCCTAAACGTCTGGGCGCCACGCGATGCCAGGGCGGCGCCGGTCATGGTGTTCGTCCATGGCGGCGGCTTTGTCGCTGGCAGCAAGGATGCGGTGGTCCATGACGGCAGCGCTTTCGCTGCGTCGGGCGTTATCTGCGTCGCGATCAACTACCGGATGGGGATCGACGGTTTTCTGCCGGTGCCGGGGGCGCCGACCAATCTGGGGCTACGGGATATCTTGTTCGCGTTGGCGTGGGTGCAGCGCAATATCGCGGCGTTTGGGGGCGATCCGGCGAATGTGACGGTGTTTGGCGAGAGCGCGGGGGCGATGGCGATCGCCGATCTCGTCACCTCGCCGCTCGCCGAGGGGCTGTTCGCGCGCGCGATCATCCAGAGCGGGCATGGCGCTATGGTGCGTGAGATTGACGTGGCGCAGCGACTGGTGCGGAAGTTGGCAAAAGTGCTGCGTATCGTGCCCGATGCGAGCGGATTTACACCGGTGTCCAACAAGGATGCGATGGATGCGGTCGAGAAGGTGGCGAAGCCGTGGGCGATCGACTTGCGCGACCGGAACGGGCGCGAACCGGTGTATGGGATCAGCCGGTTCATTCCGGTTTACGGCGACGATGTGCTGCCCGACAAGCCGATCGATGCGCTGCGCAAAGGGGCGGGGCGCGACGTCGAAGTTGTCATCGGGAGCAATGCCGACGAGATGAACCTGTATTTTGTGCCGACCGGGATACGCAAAAAGATCGGCGGGCTGCTTGCGCGCTGGCTGCTCGGGCGCTCGCATCCGCAGGCCAAGGCGGCCCTGCTGGCCTATGGTTACAAGCAGAAGGGGGTGCGGCCGGGCGAGGCGATGACGCGCGCGATGACCGACCTCGTGTTCCGCTGGCCGGCGCGGCAATATGCCGCGGCGCATCAGGGCAAGACGTGGCTGTACGAATTCGACTGGCGCTCGCCCGCATGCGACGGCGAGCTGGGCGCGTGCCATGGGATTGAGATGCCGTTCGTGTTCAAGACGCTGCCGACCGTGACCGGGCCGCGCGGGCTGGCGGGGATGGACCCGCCGCAGGCGCTGGCCGAGCAGGTCCACGATCTGTGGGCGGGTTTTGCGCGCAGTGGATCGATGCCCTGGCCGGAGTTTGATGGTGACCGAATGGTGTATCAGATGACGCGCGGCGAAGCGGTCCACGAACCGGTGATGCCCGCCGCCGCTTTCGTGCCGGAATAGGTCCATGTATCTGGAGAAGCTTCGGCTTGACGGGCGCACCGCCTTTGTGACGGGCGGCGCGCAGGGGATCGGGCTGGCGGCGGCCGAAGCGCTGAGCGAAGCGGGTGCGACGGTGACGATTGCCGACCGCGATGGCGTGGCGCTTGAACGCGCGGTCGCTGCCCTTGCTGCTAAAGGATATGCGGTTTTCGGAGAGACGCTTGACGTGACCGATAGCGCCGCGGTCGACGCCGCCGCGGCGGCAATGCGCGCGCGCGAGGGCCGCATCGACATCCTGATCAACAATGCCGGGATCGCGCGCAGCGAGACCGCCGCCGAGGATGTCGCTGACGAACATTGGCTGAATGTGCTCGATGTGAACCTGAATGGCAGCTTCTGGTGCGCGCGGGCGTTTGGGCGGCACATGCTGGCGGCGGGGCGGGGGAGCATCGTCAATGTCGGGTCGATGTCGGGCTTCATCGTCAACCGGCCGCAGCCGCAAAGCTATTACAACGCGTCGAAGGCGGCGGTGCATCAGCTGACCAAAAGCCTCGCCGCCGAATGGGCGACCCGCGGCGTGCGGGTGAATGCGGTGGCGCCGACCTATATCGCGACGCCGCTGAACGCCTTTGCCGATCAAGAGGGCGAGATGGTTCGCCGCTGGATCGACGGCACGCCGATGGCGCGGCTGGGCGAGCCCGAGGAGGTGGCGGCAGTGATCCTGTTCCTGGCGTCGGACATGGCGAGTTTGATGACCGGGAGCGTGGTGCTGGCCGACGGCGGGTATAGTTGCTGGTAGCGGACGCCGAAAACATCGTCATTGCTAGCGAAGCGAAGCAATTCAGGGCGGTTGACGCCAATCTGGATTGCTTCGCTTCGCTCGCAATGACGGGACGGGACATCCACGCTCTGCAAACCCCGTCTGCCGATCGGCACAGTCGACAACCTTTCATATAGGTCGTAAAGCTGTCAGATAGGTTCCGACGGGCGGCTCAGACCGCCGTTTTTGGGGATGTCTGATGACCAAGCTGAATTTTGCCGTTTCCACCGCCGTGCTGGCGACCATGCTCGCCGCGGCGCCCGCCTATGCGCAGGATGCGAGCGGGCCTGCTGCCACCGAAGGCGAAGAGGACGGCGTGATTGTCGTCACCGCGCGCAAGCGCGACGAAACATTGTCCGATGTGCCGATCGCGGTGACCGCGATTGACGGCGACACATTGACGGCGCGCGGGATCAATTCGGTGCGTGAAGCTGCGGTCTTGTCGCCGGGGCTCAACATCAACAGCGACGGCAGCGGCCGCGCGTTCGTAGCGATCCGCGGCGTCGGGGTGACGCTGGTGCAGTCGGTACAGCCCGGCGTCGGCCTGTTCATCGACGGCATTTACCAGCCGAACACGGCCTACCTCAACAACCCGCTGCTCGATGTCGAGCGTATCGAAGTGCTGCGCGGGCCGCAGGGTACGCTCTATGGCAAGAACACGCTGGGCGGCGCGATCAACGTCATCACCCGCGCCCCGAGCGACGTGTTCGAGGCGCGGGCGAATGGCAGCTATGCCGGCCCCGACAACAGCTGGCTGGTGTCGGGCGCGGTGAGCGGCCCGATCGCGGGCGACGTGCTGGGCTTTCGCATCGCGGCATCGCACCGCCAGCAGGACGGTTTCCTGACCAACACGCTGCTCAACAAGGACGCCAACCGCTTCAACACCGATTCGATCAACGCGACGCTGCGCCTCGCGCCGTCGGACGGCTTTTCGCTGACGATCAAGGGCTATTATGACTGGGTCAACGGGGCGAACACGCCCTATTCGCGCGTCAGCGGGCCGACCGATTATCGGCGGGATATTCAGTTCAATGCGCTGAACGAAATTTCGTACAAATATCGCGGCATCAACGCGCGCGCCGAAGCCGATCTGGGTGGTGGGTCGAAGCTGAGCGTCATCGGCGCCTATGATATGCGCAACAGCTTCGCCCCCGATAACGATGGCGATTTCGGTCCGACCAACACGGTGTGCACCGTCGGCCGCGACAGCCTGCGCACGATGACGCTGGAAACGCGGCTCGACAGCGAATGGACCGATCAGATTTCGACGCTCGTCGGGCTATTCACCAGCAATGAGGCGACGCGCGCGAATGTCACCGACACGATCTCGCTCGTCCATCCGGTCTTTGGCCCGATCAGCATCGTGCGGAACACGGTGTCGAAAAATGTCGCCGACACTTATGCGGCATTCGGTACCATGTTCTGGAAACCCAATTCCGATTGGGAAGTCGCGCTGGGGCTGCGCTACGATCGTGAGAACCGGGTTTCGCGCAGTTCGATTTCGGGCGCCATCCTGCCGATCGCAAAACTCAAATCGAGCGAGTGGCAGCCCAAGCTGACGGTGTCGCGCAAATGGACCCCCGACCTGATGACCTATGTGTCGGTCGCACGCGGCTATCGCGGCGGCGGGTTCAACGCGCCGACGGCGCCGACGCGCACCTATGAAGGGGATTCGGCGTGGACTTATGAAGCGGGTGCGAAATATGCGACGCCCAAGCTGATGCTGTCGGGCGCTGTTTTCTATAATGATTACAAGAATTACATCGGCCTCAACTCGATCGCTCCCGCAGCGGGCGGGGGGCTCGTCACCGTCGACCTCAACACCGGCGACGTCGAAAGCTATGGCATCGAACTCGAAGCGATGGTGCGGCCGGTATCGGCGTGGACGATCCGCGGCGGCTTTACCTATATGCATGCGCGGATCACCGACGACAGCGCCTATGTCGGCACGACGGGGCGCCAGCTGTCGTCCGACCGGCTGACCTTCCAGCCCGACTGGATGGCCAACATCTCGACCGACTACCGGATCGAGATGAGCGGCGAAGATGAAGTCGTGCTGAGCGCGGGATTGTTCGGCAAGGGCAAGCGGCTGGCGGCGACGCTGAATGAGACGACACCGACGTTCCTCGACAGCTATTGGCTGACCAATGCGTCGATCGCGTATCGCACCGGCCCGGTCGAGATCGCGCTGTTCGCCAACAATCTGTTCAACACCGAATATTTCGAAAGCTATATCGAAAAGACGACGCTGGCGCTCGCGGGGCTGCCAGCCTCCGACCTTGGCATCACCGGCGACCGCCGCCGGTACGGTGTGCGCGCCAGCCTGAAGTTCTGACCATGGCGGGGACGGCGCATTCGGGGGAACGCAGGCCGCTCCCCGCCAGCCTGGTAGGGGCGCTGGAGGAGCGGTTTGGGGACCGTTTCCAGCGGGGCGAAGCGGTGCTCGGGCAGCATGGATCGAGCGAGTCCCATTTCGCTCCCGTGCTGCCCGACGCCGTCGTCTTTGCGCATTCCACCGACGAGGTCGTCGCGCTGGTGAAGCTGTGTTCGGCCGCCGGCATCCCGATCGTGCCATTCGGGGCGGGGACGTCGATCGAGGGCAACGCGCTCGCGATCAACGGCGGCATCTCGCTCGACATGAGCCAGATGGACCAGGTGATCGCGGTGAACGCCGAGGATTTCGACTGCGTCGTCCAGCCCGGGGTGCGGCGCGAGGAATTAAACCTACACCTGCGCGATCAGGGACTGTTCTTTCCCATCGACCCCGGCGCCAATGCAACCATTGGCGGCATGGCATCGACCCGGGCGTCGGGGACCAACGCGGTGCGTTATGGCACGATGAAGGACGCGGTGCTCAGCCTCCAGATCGTGACGCCGCAAGGGACGGTGATCCGCACCGCGCGCCGCGCGCGCAAGTCGGCGGCGGGTTATGACCTGACCCGGCTGTATGTCGGGTCCGAAGGCACGCTGGGCATCATCACCGAGGTGACGCTGCGGCTGCACCCCGTTCCCGACACGATTTCGGCGGCGGTGTGCAGCTTCGACGCCTTGGGCGGCGCGGTCGATACCGTGGTGCAGTCGATCCAGTGCGCGGTGCCACTGGCGCGCGTCGAAATCCTCGACACCAAACAGATGATCGCGGTCAACCGCTGGTCAAAGCTCGATTATCCCGAAGCGCCGACACTGTTTTTCGAATTTCACGGCAGCGCGATGCATGTCGCCGAACAGGTCGAGACGGTGAAGGCGCTGGCCGAAGCCAATGGCGGCAGCGCGTTCAACTGGTCGAACCTGCCCGAAGAACGATCGAAGCTGTGGCGCGCGCGGCACGAGGCCTATTATGCTGCGGTCAACATGCGCGGCGGCGCGATCGGCTGGGCGACCGACGTGTGCGTGCCGATCAGCCGTCTCGCCGAATGTATCGCCGAAACGCATGTCGATCTGGAGACATCGTCGGTCCCCGCGACGATCCTCGGCCATGTCGGCGACGGCAATTTTCATGTCATCTTTTCGATCGACCCGAACGCGCCCGAAGAGATGGCGGAAGTCGAGGCGATCAACGCGCGCCTCGTTGAGCGCGCGCTGGCGATGGACGGCACGTGCACTGGCGAGCATGGCATCGGCATCGGCAAGCAGGACTGGCTGGTTGCCGAGCTGGGCGACGCGGTCGAGCAGATGCGGATGATCAAGCGCGCGCTCGATCCGCAGAATTTGTTCAACCCTGGCAAGATTTTTGCGTTGTGATGGCGGCGCAGGCTGACACGCTGACGGATCGGGCCACGCGCCTGACGGCGCCCGCAACGCTGGTTCCGCTGTTGTTGCTGGCGCTGGTGGCGACGATGGGATTCACCGCGCTCGGCAGCTTTGGCACGATTCAGGAAAGCGCAAAGGCCGAGCTGGGGCTCACGGACGATAGCCTGGCGCTGATCCAAGGGCTGGGTGCGGCGGTGCCGATGGTGCTGTTTTCGATCCCGATCGGCATATTGGTCGATCGTCGCAACCGGGTGCGGCTGACGATCGGGCTGGCGCTGCTGTGGACGCTCGGGACTTTGCTCACTGCCTTTGCGCCGAGCGCGGGGTGGCTCACCGCGGCGCGGATGCTGGTTGGGATTGGTTCGACGGGATCGCTGACCGCGGCGTTGTCGCTGTGCGCCGATTTTTGCGCACCCGAGCAGCGCGGTCGCGCGATGCTGATCGTCAACCTCGGCAAGGCGCTGGGGGTCGCGCTCGGCTTTGCACTCACCGGCTGGCTGTTCGGCCTGCTCACCGATTTCGCGGCACCGGGCTGGCTCGCCGATCTGGCGCCATGGCGGAGCACGCATGTCCTGTTAGCAGCGATCAGCGCGCTGTGCCTGTTACCTTTGCTGTTGCTCCGCGAACCCGAACGCCGCGAGGTCGAGGCGAGCCCCAATGCGCCCTTCCGCATCGTGGCCGCCGAACTGTGGTCGCGGCGGTCGTTCCTCGGCCCGCTGTTCGCGGGGCAGGTTGCAGTCGTTATGGCCGATGTCGCGGCGACGGTGTGGGTCGCGCCGGTACTGTCGCGCGACTTCGGACTTCAACCGCAGCAATTTGCCGGATGGGTCGGGGCGCTGATGTTCGGCACCGGGGTGGCGGGCGCGGTGCTCGGCGGCTTGTCGGCCGACATCGGCCAGAAAAGCCAACGGCGCGGCGGCATCTTGCTCGGCGCGGTAATCGCCGCGGGGATCGGGGTGCCGGCCGCGCTGTTCCCGCTGATGCCCAGCGTTGCGGGCCTAGCGGTCGCGCTCGGCGTGATGTCGATGTGCGGTGCGGTGACCGGGCTGATCGTGTCGGTCGCGCTAACCGTGCTGTTGCCCAACGAGCTGCGCGGGCTGTGCATCGGGGCGTTTATCGCGATTGCCGGATTGATCGGCTTTGGGCTGGCGCCGTGGATCGTCACGCAGGTGAGCGGGTTGATGGGCGGCGAGGCGATGCTGGCCGAAGCGCTGGCGCTGGTCGGTGTGATCGTCAGCGCGTTGTCCTTCTTCGCCTTCATGCTCGCGATGCGGCGGGCGCCCGAACCTGTCATACAGCTATTGCCAAAGCTGTAAGATAGGTATAGGTGAGTCGGCGAGGGAGTTTCGTCCATGCCGAGCAAGCACAGCGTCATCGTCTCGTCCGAAATGACGACCTATGTCGGCCCCGGTCTCTGCGAACGCCTTCTCCTGCCCCCCGACGCGCTGTTTATCGGCTTTGGCGATGTCGGCGAGCCGGTGGTCCGCACCCTGGCATTTCGCGAACTGGAAAGCGAAGCGCATCTGCTGGTGTTCGCGGTGTCGCGCGGTGCGTGCCGCCGGTTGTTCGATGCGTTGCCCGATCCCGGCGGGCGTTGGTACCTGCCGTCGGACCTGCGCGCGCTTGGCCAGTCGATCATCGCGCCCGAATGCGACGCCGCCGCGGCGGATACGCTGCGGCTGGCGCGGAGCATCGAGATGCTCTGCCAGTTTTTCGCCGCGCTGCGGTCGGGCAGCCTGGTCGCCGTAGAAGGCCAGCCGAGTTTGAGCGAGGGCGACATTTCGCGGATCGCGGCGGCGCGGCGGATCGTCGACGAACGCTGGCACGAGAAGCTGACGATCGACAATATTGCGCGCAGTTGCGGGATCAATCGCGACAAGCTGACGCGCGGCTTTCGCGAGCTTTATCATTGCAGCGTTGGCGAGGCGCTGAGCGAGCGGCGCCTGCGGCAGGCGTGGACCTTGCTGGCGGCGAGCGATCTGCCGGTGGCCAGCATCGGCTATCGATGCGGTTATCTGAACAACGCGAGCTTCACGCGCGCCTTTTCGCGGCGGTTCGGCATGGCGCCAACCGCGATGCGGCGGATGGGGGTGGCGGCATGAGCGGGATGATCGACCTGGGCCGCGGCTCGCTCGTCGATCGCGCGGTCGACGCGGTGCGCGACTATATCCGCACCCATGACCTGAAGGTCGGCGACACGCTGCCCGGCGAGGGGAGCTTTGCGACGCAGCTGGGGGTTAGCCGACCGGTGATGCGCGAGGCGTTCGGGGCGCTCACCGCGCTGCGGCTGGTCGATGTCGGTAACGGTCGCAAGCCGCGCGTCGCGGCAATCGACGGATCGGTGATGGCGGCGTCGATGGGGCATGCGGTCAACACCGCGCAGGTGTCGCTCGCCGATGTGTGGGAGGTGCGCCGGACGCTGGAATTGCGCACCGCCGAACTGGCCGCGATCCACCGCAGCGAGGAACAGGCGCAGGCGATCCTGACTGCCGCGCACGGGCTGTCGGTCGAGCATGACGAGGCGGCGCGGACCGCGGCGGACACGCGCTTTCATCAGACAATCGCGGCCGCCAGCGGCAATCAGCTGTTCCTGCAGATCGTCCGCTCGTTCGAGCAGCTGATGGCGGTCGCGATCCCGCGCGCCTGGGCGGGGCGCACGACGCGCGAAGAGCGCGACGAGACGCTGGCGTTGCACCGCGAGGTTGCCGAGGCGATCGCGGCGCGCGATCCGGCGCGCGCGCGCGCGGCGATGGACAGCCATTTCAACAATTCGATCGGCGAAATGCTCAAGGATCAGTTCTGAGCCGATGCTGGCAGGGGTCGAACTGGGCGGCACGAAATGCATCTGTACCCTGGGTACCGGCCCGGACGATGTGCGGGAGCAGGTTGCGATACCGACAACCAGTCCCGAACAGACGCTGGCGGCGATTGCCCGCGTCCTTGAAGGGTGGGATTTCCAGTCCCTCGGCATAGCCAGTTTTGGGCCGCTGGAGCTTGATCGCACATCGGCGAAATTCGGGAGCATATTGTCGACGCCCAAGCCAGGGTGGAGCGGGATTGACCTGACGTCGCTCGCGAATGGGGTTCCTTTTGCCATCGACACCGACGTGAATGGCGCGGCGCTGGCCGAAGGTCTTTGGGGCGCGGCGCAGGGGTTGGAGAGTTGGGCCTACATCACGATCGGTACGGGGGTCGGCGTCGGATCGGTTGCGGCGGGGCAGATACTGCGC
>JAEMRT010000091.1 GCA_016463225.1 Sphingopyxis sp.
TCGCTGGCACCGTGATCGACGAGTTGCGCCGACGGCGGGTGCTACTGCCACCATCGGCTGTCATCGAGGCGATCGTCAGACACGCGCGCCAACAGGCCGAACAACTCACCCATGCAATCCTGACCAACGGCATCGAGCCGGAAAAGCTGACGGCGCTGGACGCCTTGCTGACCCGGCGATCGGATCAGGGGACAACATGGCTGGCCTGGCTGCGCAATGCCCCGCAATCGCCGGCGCCGCGCAGCATCCTGCGGTTGCTTGAACGGCTCGATCATGTCCGCACGCTCGACCTCGACCCGGCGCGCGCCACCATGATACCGTCGGCAACCTTCGATCGACTGGCCGACGAGGCAGTGCGGATCACGCCGCAACATCTCGGCGAGCTGGCGGCCATGCGCCGCCACGCGACGCTCGCGACCGCAGCCATCCGGCTCGAGGAAAGCCTGACTGACGCCGCGCTCACCATGTTCGACAAGCTGCTTGGCAGCATGGTGCGCCGCGCAGAAAACCGGACGCGCGACAAGGCGATCAGGACCGTGCGCGAGATGCAGGGGCATTTGCGCACGCTAACAAATAGCTGCCGCGTGCTGATCGACGCGCACGCCAAGGGTATCGACTCCCTTGCGCGTATCGGCCCCTTCGACTGGGAACGGTTCGGCTCCGCTGTCGCCCAAGCGGAAGTCCTCGTCCGCCCCGAGACGATCGACCGCACGGCCGAACTGATCGAGCGGCATCGCACGGTGAAGCTGTTCGCCGGTCAATTCCTGCGGGCGTTCGCTTTTCGCGGTGCCGGACCGGTCCAGGGCATCCTCGATGCGCTCGCCATCATCGCTGATCTCTACCATACCGGCAAACGACGCCTGCCCGACAAGGTGCCGCTACGCTTCGTGTCGGCAGGCTGGCGACCCTTCGTGATCCGCGACGGCGTCGTCGATCGCGCAGCCTATGAACTCTGCGCGCTGTCCCAGCTTCGCGACCGGTTGCGGGCCGGCGATATCTGGGTGGCAGGCAGTCGGCAATTTCGAGACTTCGACAGCTATCTCATTCCGCCAGCCACCTTTGCAGCGTTGCGCGAGAAGGGGCCGCTCCCGCTCGCGATCGAGTCCGGATTCGATCAACATATTGGGGAGCGCCGTGAGCGCCTGGACCGCGCGATCGAACGGGTGACGGTACTGGCCAGGCAAGGTGAACTGCCCCAGGTCCGCCTCGATGAAAATGGTCTGATGATCTCGCCGCTGAAGGCGATCACGCCACCCGCCGCAGAGGTCGCGCGTCGCACCGCCTATGATCGTCTCCCTCGCGTGAAAATCACGGACATCCTGCTCGATGTCGATGCGTGGACCGGCTTCGGCGACTGTTTCACACACCGGCGCTCGGGCCGTCCTGCCGACGATCGCAACGCGCTGCTGACCGTGATCCTCGCCGATGGCATCAATCTCGGCCTGACCCGCATGGCGGACAGCTGCCGGGGCGCGAGCCTGCGCCAGCTCGCCCATCTGCATGACTGGCACATCAGCGAGGCTGCCTATGGCGAGGCGCTGGGGCGCTTGATCGACGCTCATCGCGCAATGCCGCTCGCTGGATTATGGGGCACCGGCGTCAGTTCATCGAGCGACGGGCAGCAATTTCATGCCGGCGGGCGCGGTGCCGCGATCGGCGATATCAACGCGCGCAACGGCAACGAACCCGGCGTGTCATTCTACACCCATATATCGGACCAGTATGACCCTTTCGGCTCGCGCGTGATCGCCGCGACCGCAGGCGAAGCACCCTATGTCCTCGATGGCTTGCTGTACCACCAGACCGGGCTATCGATCGAAGAGCATTATACCGATACGGGCGGCGCGTCCGACCATGTGTTCGGGCTGATGCCGTTCTTCGGCTACCGCTTCGCGCCCCGCCTACGCGATATCAAAGAGCGCCGCCTGCATCTCCTGCCCGGGCAGGAGGCGGGGCCGTTGCTCGCCGGCATGGTCGGCGATCCGATCGCGTACGACCATGCAGCTGCGCATTGGGACGAACTGCTGCGGCTTGCCACCTCGATCCGGACCGGGACCGTCACCGCCTCGGCGATGCTGCGCAAGCTGTGCGCCTATCCGCGCCAGAACGGCCTGGCACTGGCATTACGCGAAGTCGGGCGGCTCGAACGCTCGATCTTCATGCTCGACTGGTTGCAGGATATCAATCTGCGCAGGCGAACCCAGGCCGGGCTGAATAAGGGCGAGGCGCGCAACGCGCTCGCCCGCGCATTGTTCTTCAACCAGCTCGGCGAGCTGCGCGACCGTCGGTTCGAAAACCAGTCCTATCGCGCCTCCGGTCTCAACCTGCTGGTCGCCGCGATCATCCTGTGGAACACCCGCTATCTCGAACAGGCATTGGCGGACATGAACACGTCGGACGACATTGCCCGCCATATCGCGCCGCTGGGTTGGGAGCATATCGCGCTCACCGGCGACTATAGCTGGGAGCGGGACGATCGGCCGGCACCGCATCAGCTGAGGCAGCTTCGCATTTCACCATCACTTCTTGCCGCGTGATATGATCCGGGGATGGGAATTGCCGACCCGCGCCCATTCAGGCGAGCAGGTCATCCATCGTCATGGCAGCCGAGACAGGAAGATCGGGCAACGCTGCAATCCTGGGAAGTCCATCACCACGCCAGATCGCACAGACTACACCTATGACCGTTGCCCCAGCCTCTGTTACGAGCCGGGTAGCGTCCGCGACCGCACCGCCAGTCGTGATAACATCCTCAATGAGCACCACGCGCTTGCCTGAAACGTCGCCCCCTTCGACCGCTAGGCAAGTGCCGTAGTCCTTCGGTGCTTTCCGAACGAACGCGGCGGGCATTCCTGTGGCAAGCGACAACGCCGTTGCTATCGGCACACCCCCAAGTTCCAGTCCGGCAAGGATTTCTGCGTTGGCGGGGATCAATGGGATCATCTCCGCGGCCACCCTGCTCAGAAGATCAGGCCGAGCTTCAAATCGGTATTTGTCGAAATATGTAGATGATAGCTGTCCAGACCGCAGCCGGAACGTTCCTTCCAAGGCAGAGGCAGCGTTGATGTCGGCGGCTAGGGTCGGGTCGATCATGCGTACGTCTTGCCATAAGCAAACGGCCGCTTCCCATCACTTTTTGCCGTTCGTTTTCTGTTCTCGCCTAGCGTACGTAAAACTCACTTTCGTGTGGTGACCCCTATAAGAGCGCAAAGTTCCAAGGAGATTCCAGATGTTCGAGAAGACCTATTATGCGACGCATCCTGACATGATGGAGTGCGTGTCGAACGAGGAATTGCGGGATCGCTATCTGATCGGCGGGCTGTTCCGCGACGGCGAGTGCGTGCTGAACTATACCCATGCGGAGCGTTTCGTGATCGGCGGCGTGGCGGTGGCGGACGCGCCGGTGACGCTGCCCGCGCAGAGCGAGCCGGCGTCGGCGGCGGGCCATCCCTTTCTGGAGCGGCGCGAACTGGCGATCGTCAATGTCGGCAGCGTGGCAGGCACGGTGACGGTCGATGGCGAAGTCTTCACGCTGGGCAACAAGGATTGCCTTTATGTGACGATGGGCGCGAAGGATGTGACGTTTGCCGGTGCGGGTGCGCGTTACTATCTGGCCTCCTGCCCGGCGCATAAGGGGTTCAGGACGCAGCTGATCTCGGTCGCCGATGCGACCGCGCTGGAGCGTGGCAGCCTTGAGGAATCGAACGAGCGGACGATCTATCAGATGGTCATTCCCGGCATTTGCGACAGCGCGCAGCTGGTGATGGGCCTGACCGTGCTGAAGCCTGGTTCGGTGTGGAACACCATGCCCCCGCATATTCATGAGCGCCGCAGCGAGATTTACTTCTATTTCGAGCTGGACGGGCCGGCCGACCGCGTCTTCCACTATATGGGTGAGGGCGAGGCGATGCGGCACATCGTCATGGCGAACGAGGAGGCGGTGATCTCGCCGCCCTGGTCGGTGCATATGGGATCGGGGACGAAGGCCTATGCCTTCATCTGGGCGATGGCCGGCGAGAATCAGGATTATACCGATATGAACGTGCTGGATATCTGCCAGCTGGCCTGATCCGACACGCGCTTCCCCCTATTGCCGTCATTCCCGCGAAGGCGGGAATCCAACTCCCGGTCTTGCGACCAATGACATGTTCAGGAGATGGATCCCCGCCTTCGCGGGGATGACGTGGAGAATAGTCCATGACCCACATCTTTGATCTTTCGGGCAAGGTGGCGATCGTCACCGGGGCCAATACCGGCATCGGCCAGGCGATCGCGCTGTCGCTGGCGGAAGCGGGCGCGGATATTGCCGCTGTCGGCCGTACCCCGGCAGAGGAGACGGTGGCGAAGGTCCGCGCGCTCGGGCGCAAGGCCGAGATCGTGTCGGCGGACCTGAGCAGCATCGAGCCGGTGCAGCGGGTGGTGGACGAAACGCTCGAGAAGCTGGGCGGGCTGGATATCCTGATCAACAATGCCGGGATCATCCGCCGGGCCTACAGTGTCGACTTTACCGAAGCGGACTGGGACGCGGTGATCGACACCAACCTCAAAGTGCTGTTTTTCCTGTGCCAGGCGGCGGGGCGGCACATGATCGCGCAAGGGTCCGGCAAGATCGTCAATATCGCCTCGCTGCTGTCGTTCCAGGGCGGCATCCGGGTGCCAAGCTATACCGCGTCGAAGAGCGGGGCGGCGGGGCTGACGAAGCTGCTGGCGAACGAATGGGCGGCCAAGGGCGTGAACGTCAACGCCATTGCGCCGGGCTATATCGCGACCAACAACACCGCCGCGTTGCAGGCCGACGAGACGCGCAACCGGCAGATCCAGGAGCGCATCCCGGCAGGCCGCTGGGGCGAGGCCAGCGACATTGGCGGCGCGGCCGTGTTCCTCTCCTCCAGCGCGGCCAACTATGTCCATGGCCATGTGCTGGCGGTGGATGGCGGATGGCTCGCCCGCTGAATCAACGCTGCGGGAGAGAACAACCCCCTCACCGCAGGACAATGACAGGAGAGAAAGATGCCCGATCGGCGGACGATGTTGACGGCCAGCGGCCTGACGGCGCTGGGCATGGCCCTGCCGCGGGCGGCCTTTGCGGACACGAATAAGGGCGCCCGACCCGGCCCCTATCTGATCGGCGCGGATATCAGCTGGATTCCAGAGGACGAAGCGGCCGGCGCGCGCTATTTCGTCGATGGGGTGCAGAAGGATCCGATCCTGCTGCTGCGCGATGCCGGTTTCAACGCGATCCGGCTGCGTATCTTCGTCGATCCGGCCAAGGGCTATTCCCGCCGCGAGCCGGACAAGGCGTGGGCGGGGCTGGAGCAGACGATCAGGCTGGGCCGGCGCATCCGCGAGGCGGGCCTCTATCTGGTGCTGAGTTTTCATTATAGCGATATCTGGGCAGACCCGGAGCATCAGGGCGTGCCTGCCGCCTGGGCCAATTACGACCTGCCGCAACTGGCCAAGGCGGTCGAGACGCATACGCATGACACGCTGGTGGCGATGCGGGCGGGCGGCGCGCCGGTGGACATGGCGGTGATCGGCAATGAAACGACGTTCGGTATGCTGTGGCCTCATGGGCGGGTGAAGCTGTCCACATCGACCGGCAATCCGGTGACCGACGCCAATCATGCGAAAGTCGGCGCAGTTGGCGGGTTCGATGGCTTTGCGCAATTGCTACGCGCGGGGATTGCCGGCGCGCGGCGGGCGGAGCCGGACGTTAAGATCCAGCTGCACAATCATCTGGGCCGCCACTGGCCGATCGTGCGCGAATGGACCGACGCGCTGATTGCCCGCAAGGTCGATTTCGACGTGATCGGCTTTTCCTGCTATCAGCAGCGGGCGCAGGGCGACTGGGAAAACAGCTTTGCCGCGTTCGTGAAACATTATCCCGACAAGGGGTTGCTGGTCGCCGAATATTCCAGCCGCAAACGCTATATCAACGATCTGGTGCATGCTCTGCCGGGCAAACATGGCTGGGGCGCCTTCATCTGGGAACCGACCCGGCATCAGGAGGCGATTTTCGACCAGAATGGTCATAATGCTGGCGAAGGCGCCAAGCCCGACCTGATTTCACAGGGGCTGAACAGCGCCGAGGCGCCGGGTGGCCTTGCAAGCGCGCAGGTCGCGCCTAAGCCGGAACCGGGCGGACCGATGGGCAAGGGCGGCGATTATGTCGCCAATGACCTGATCAAACTCTACGGCGACATGGCGAAGGCCTATCGATGAGACGGCGCGATTTTACTCTGGGGCTGGGCGCTCTGACGCTGGCCGCCTGTGCGACCGGGCGGGCAGCGCGCAAAGACGATCTCCTGCTCTTCGCCTATTTCACCACCGGCAAGGCAGGCGAGGCGGATGGATTGAAGCTGGCGGTGAGCGAGGATGGCTTTACCTTCCGCACGCTGGCGGGCGGGCGCAGCCTGCTGGTGCCGGCGGTGGGCGAGAAGAAGCTGTTGCGCGACCCTTTCCTGTTTCATGACGGCAGAACCTATCATCTGTTGTGGACCACCGCCTGGGAAGGCGTGACGATCGGCCATGCGACCAGCCGCGACCTGATCCACTGGTCGGCGCAGCAGGCGATCCCGGTGATGGCGAACGTGGCGGGGACACGCAACTGCTGGGCGCCCGAAGCGATTCACGATCCAAGCACTGGGCGGTATGAGATTTTCTGGTCCAGCACCGTCAACGGCCGTTTCACCGAAACGGCAGGGGCATCGGAGTCCGGCTATAATCACCGGCTTTGGCATTGCAGCACGACGGACTTCGCCAGCTTCTCGCCCCCGGCGCCGCTCTATGATCCCGGTTTCAGCGTGATCGACGGCAGCTTTGCGCAGGGGCCGGACGACGCGCTCTACCTGATCGTCAAGGACGAGACGGTCGAGCCACCACGCAAATGGCTGCAAGTCGCAAAGGCGGACAGCCCGACCGGACCGTTCGGGCCGCTGTCAAAGCCCTTCTCCCCCGCCTGGGTCGAAGGGCCGATGGCGACGCGGATCGGCGACGCGCTGGTTTGCTATTATGACATCTACAAGGAAGGCCGATGGGGTGCGGCGATGACGCGCGACATGATCCATTGGGACGATGTCAGCGCGCGACTGACCATGCCGGCAGGCGCTCGGCATGGGTCGTTGCTGCGGGTGCCGCAATCATTGGTGGCTGCGATCGGCTGACACGTTCAGACAGAAGGCCGGGGGCGGATCGTCAGACATTGCGACAGGGTTGCGAATGGACCTGTTGCATCATGCAATATGCTGTGCGTCAGGCCGACACCGCCTGGGCCGGCGGACACGGAGACGTCGAAGCCCAGCCAGTCGCCCGCCGGCTGTCGGAAGATATGGGCGGTGAGGTCAAGGTTGGGGAAAGCGGCATCCCTGGGCGAGGCCAGCGGCGCAAGCCCGTTGGCGATATCGGCCAGTCCCATCAGCCGTGCGGTCGGCGAGACCGCCTCGTCCTCCAGCAGAGCAAAGGGCGAGCGGACCCAGCAGCGAGCACGCCCCTGCCCTTCTGCTTCCCGCCGCGCCTGCACGCTGGCGATGAAGCCGCCGTCCCACAGGGCGGACGGATCACCGGCGGGCATGGCCTCGGGCGGTGGCAGCGGGGGGAAGTTGACCGCCGCCAGAGCATGGCTGTCATAGGCCTGGGTCAGCCAGGCGCGCAGGACGATGGCGGTGCGGCCACCATGGCTGAGGCGTGCCTCGACCAGTTCGATGGTCTTGCCGGGACGCAGCACGGCGACCTCCATCTCCACTGCGTCCATCGGGATGACGCCCCATATGTCATAGGAGAGGCGGGCGACCTGCAAGCGGTCGGTGCGGCGTGCGGCATGATCCGCCTCCACCGCATGGACCATCAGGCCGATCGCCGGCGCGACATGCTGTTCCGCGACATTCCAGGCGCCACCGACATGCGCCGTAGGCATGAAGCGGCCATCGTCCATGCGCAGGAAATAGGCCTGCGCGCCGCTCGCTTCAGATACCAAGACCCAATTCCCGCTCCATGATCGCTCGCATTTCGAACTTCTGCGCCTTTCCCGTCACCGTCATTTCGAACCGGTCGACGATCCGCACATAGCGGGGGATTTTATAATGGGCGATCTGTCCCCGGCAATGGTCCAGCACATCCTGTTCCGACAGGATGGCGTCCGCCCTGGGGATGATCCAGGTGCAGACTGCCTCGCCGAACTTGTCGTCGGCGACGCCGAACACCTGCGCATCGGCTATGGCCGGGTGACGGAGCAGATATTCCTCAATCTCACGCGGATAGATATTTTCGCCACCGCGGATGATCATGTCCTTGATCCGCCCGGTGATGCGCACATAGCCGCGCGCGTCCATCGTCGCCAGATCGCCCGAGTGCATCCAGCCATCAGCGTCGATCGCGTCGGCCGTGCGTTCAGGATCGTTCCAATAGCCGAGCATCACCGCATAGCCGCGCGAGCAATATTCGCCCTGCTGGCCTATGGGGAGGATCGCGCCATCCGGGCCGACCACCCTCGCCTCCGCATGGGGATGGACGCGGCCCACGGTCGTCACCCGCTCCTCCAGCGGATCGTCGGTCGCCGTCTGCGTGGTGAGCGGGCTGGTTTCGGTCATGCCGTAGCCGATGGTGATCTGGCGCAGATTCAGCCGATCCATCACCTGCCGCATCACCGTTTCGGGACAGGGCGACCCCGCCATGATGCCGGTGCGCAAGGTCGATATGTCGAAGCCATCGAGGTCCGGCTGGTTCAGGATGGTGATGAACATGGTCGGTACGCCGTGCAACATGGTGCAGCCTTCCGCCTGTATCGTGTCCAGCACCAGCCGGGGATCATAGGCTTCGCCCGGATAGACCATCGCCGCGCCACTGGTCAGCGCCGCCATATTGCCCAGCACCATGCCGAAACAATGGTAGAGCGGCACCGGGATGCAGAGCCGGTCAGCGGCAGTGAGGCGCATGGTGCGGGCCGAGAAATAGCCATTGTTGAGCACGTTGCGGTGCGTCAGCGTCGCGCCCTTGGGCTGGCCGGTGGTGCCGCTGGTGAACTGGATGTTGATCGCATCGTTGCGGTCGAGTGTCATTTCGATCGCGGTCAGCCGGTCCGGGTCGGCCTTCGCCAGCAGGTCGGACCAGTTCAGCCAGCCTTCCTGCCGTTCTTCGCCCAGCACCACCACATGGCGGAGCGCGGGGAGCCGGTCCGGTCCAATTTCCCGCAGCATGGCGACATAGTCGCTGCTTTTGAACCGGGGCGCGGTGACCAGCAGGCTGCACCCGACCTTGTTCAGGGCATAGTCGACCTCGCTGGTGCGATAGGCCGGGTTGATGTTGACGAGGATGGCGCCGATCCGCGCCGTCGCGAACTGGATTACCGTCCATTCAGCACAATTGGGCGCCCAGATGCCGACCCGATCGCCCTTGCCCACGCCAAGGTCCAGCAGGCCGGTGGCGACGGAGTCCACCTGCGCCAGCAACTGCGCCCAGGTCCAGCGGATGGACTGGTGCCGCGACACCAGCGCCAGCCTGTCGCCATGGTCCGCCGCAATGTCCAGCAGCGCCTGACCGATTGTGGTTTCCAGCAACGGGACGTCGGTGGTGCCCCGTGCGATCGACAATGCGCTCATCGTTTGATGTTGATGACTTGCAACTGGCTATATTCGGCAAGCCCCTCTTCCGCCTGTTCGACGCCCAGGCCGCTTTGCTTGAAGCCGGCCATCGGGATGTGCGGGCCGATGGCGATATGCTGGTTGACCCAGACCTGACCGCTTTCGATCCGCGCGGCAATGGCGGCGGCACGCCCGACGTCGGCGGACCAGACCGACCCGCCCAGCCCATAGTCGGACGCATTGGCGCGCGCGATCACATCCTCCACATCATCGAATTTGATGAGCGGCAGGATCGGGCCGAACTGTTCTTCGTCGACGATCTTCATGCCATCGGTCACGTCGCGCACGATGGTCGGCGCGATGAAATAGCCGGCGCGCTCCATCGCCTGCCCGCCCGCGACGATCGTGCCGTCGGCCCGCGCGGCGTCGAGGAAGCCCTTCACCTTCTCATATTGGGCGGCGTTCTGGATCGGGCCGATCTGCGTCCCCTGCTCCAGCCCGTCGCCGACGATCGCGGCCTGCGCCAGCGCCGCCAGTTCCGCGCACATGGCGTCATAGATATCGGCATGAACATAGGCGCGCTTCACCGCCAGGCAGACCTGCCCGGCATTGAGGAAGGCGTTGCCGAAAATCGCCTTGGCAGTTTCGCGCACATCGACATCATCCAGCACGATCGCCGGATCATTGCCGCCCAGTTCCAGCGTGACGCGCTTCAGCCCCTCCGCGCTGCCGGCGGCGATGCGCTTGCCGGTTGCGGTCGATCCGGTGAAGCCGATCTTGGCGACATCGGGATGGGCGGTGAGGTGCGGGCCAAGGTCGTTGGCGTCGGTGATGATATTGACCACGCCTGCCGGGAAGATATCGCGGCAGAACGCACCCAGCGCCAGCGCCGTGACCGGCGTGGTGGGGGCGGGCTTCAGCACGATGGCATTGCCCGCCAGCACGGCCGGCCCAATCTTCCAGCAGGCGACCAGCAGCGGAAAGTTCCAGGCGATGATGCCGACGACGACGCCGAGCGGCCGGTGCTTCACCGCGATATAGCCAGAGTCATCATCCTGAATGATCCGGTCGGGCAGGTCCAGCGTCGCATAATGGCGCAGGAAGCCTTCGGTCCAGGCGACTTCCCCCTGCGCTTCGGGCAGCGGCTTGCCCTGTTCCAGCGTCAGCAGCCGGGCAAGGTCGTGGGCGTTGGCGGCGATGGCATCGGCCAGCGCCACCAACCTGCCCCGCCGTTCCGCATAGGGCACGGCCGCCCAGCCGGGCTGGCCAACCTTGGCGGCGGCGATCGCCTGATCCGCCTGGGTTGGCGAGGCGCGGGCCACGGTGACGAAGGGCGCACCGGTCGCCGGGTTGATCACCTCCATCTGGAGGTCGCCATCGACCAGTTCGCCGCCGATCAGCAACTTATAATCCGCCATCATCCTCTCCTTAAAATTTCGCGCCGACGCTCACGCCATAGGTGCGCGGATTGCCGATATGATTATAGTCGAAACCGAAGCCCGCGAGCAGATCGACCCGCGAGGTGAAGTAGAATTGCTTCGTCAGATTCTTCGCCCAGAGCGAGACGTTGAACCGATCGTCCGCGCTTTCCCAGTCGATATGGCCGCTCAGCAGCGCATAGCCCTTCTGTTTCAGGCGAGGGATGTTCAGCACCTCGAAATATTGGCTCGACTGATAGGCGACTTCGGGGTGGAAGGAGAGGCTGCCGAAGCTGCCCTGCGCCACCGTCCAGTCGATGCCGCCGTTGAGCGTCAGGCTGGGCGCGTTGGACAGGCGATTGTCGGATACGTCGACGCCGCTGACGGTGCCCTGCCTTATCTTCGCCGACAGCACGCCCATGCCGGCACGGACAGTCAGCATATCGGCGGCGCGGATGGTCAGTTCCGCTTCGCCGCCATAGATGCGCGACTTGGGAATGTTGAGCAGCGTCTGGGCGGCGCTGGCGGGATCGACGTTGATGAATTGCTGGTTCTTATAGTCATAGTAGAAGCCCGCGACGTTCAGCGTGATGCGGCGGTCCCAGAACTGCGTCTTTGCGCCAAGTTCATAGGATGTCACCTGTTCCGCCTTCGCCACCGACAGTTCGGACGGGTCGAAGAAAGCCTGCGCATTGAAGCTGGGCGCGCGATAGCCGCGGCTGACGCTGGCATAGAGGAGATTGCCGCCGGCCAGTTTATAGTCGAGGCCGATCTTGCCGGAGAAATTATCCTTGCTGAAGCGCAGGTTGGATAGCGGGATCAGGGTCGCGACGACGCTGTCGTCCACCCCCAGCGCCTGCGAGATGAAGCCGGTCTGGCGGCCGGTGTCATGGGTGTAGCGCAGGCCGCCGCGCAGCGTCACCGCCTCGCCCAGCTTATATTTGAGGTCGGAATAGATGGCGACGCTCTTCTTCACCTGACTGAACTGGTTCTGGACCTTGCAGGCGAGCGGCAGGCCGTCGGCGCAATCCTGCGCGTCGATCGTGCCATCCTCGTTCACATCCACGTCGGTCGCGATTTCGAAGGCGGTACGGTTGAACACCTTCTCCCGGTTGAAATAGGCGCCGAGGATGAAGTCGAACGGGCCACCGGTGTCGCTGGTCAGACGCAGATCCTGCGCGAACTGGCTCGCCTTGTCATAATAGGGGATTTCCAGCAGCTTCGTCGCCGTGCCGTCCGTATCCTCGCGGAAGAAAAGTGTGCCCTTGTCATAGGAGGTGATGCTGGTCAGCGCGATCGCGTCGGACAGGTCGATATTGGTGGTCAGCGCCACCGACGTGGTGCGGGCGCGGCGGCGGGTGGCGACGTCTGACGCGATTTCCCAGCGCGACAGACCGGCGCGATGGTCCGCCTCCGGCTGGGCATAGATGCCGTAATTTTGCGGGTTCTGGAAACTGGTGGAGGCGCGCAGCACGAAGGTCAGGCCGTCGACCGGCTGCGCCTTCAGCGTGGCGCGGAAGGCATATTCGCGGGTGCTGGCCAGATCCGGCATGCCCGGCTCGACATTTTTGAACCAGCCATCCGCGCGCGCGAAAGTGCCCGCGACGCGCAGCGCCGCCTTCTCGCCCAGCGGGACATTGACCGCGCCGTTCGCCTCATAGCGGTTATAATTGCCATAGCCGAGATTCAGATAGCCGCTGGTTTCGCCCAGCTTGGCTTCGCGGCTGATGATGTTGACCGCGCCGCCGGTGGTGTTCTTGCCATAGAGCGTACCCTGCGGCCCGCGCAGCACCTCCACCCGTTCCAGATCATACATGGCGACGCCGAGAAAGGCGAAATTGCCCTTATAGACTTCGTCATAATAGGTGGCGACCGGGCTGGACTGGTTGAGGCTATAGTCTGACATCGAGACGCCGCGCAGGGCGAAGATCGGCGTATTGTCGCCCACGATCGAGGTGAGCTGAAGATTGGCCACCTTCGTCACCAGACTGTCGACGCTACTGACCCGCGACTTGGCCAGCGTGTCGCCGCCGATGGCGGAGACGGAAATGGGAACCGATTGCACATTTTCGGATCGTTTGGCGGCGGTAACGACGATGTCGCTCGCTGAGGCTTCCTGTGCGGCGGCCGGCTGGACCAGCGCCAGCCCGGTCCAGAGCGTGCCGCTGCCAGCATTTTCGTGGAGATTTTCCCCATATCTCTTCCCTCCTATTTTATTGTGTTTGTTTTGCCTCTGCCGAAGAAAATCCCTCCACCAGCCGCGCTCTGGTGGCGACACGGTCCAGCCGGATGGGATTGCGCCGCAGGGCCGCGATTTCCGCCGCCGAATAGGGCTTGAAATCGCGTGGCAGATGCTCCGCGTCGAAACTGTGCAGCGTCCAGTTGACCAGGTCGGCGAGGCGCTCGTCATCCAGATCGACGGTCGCGACGCCCGGCACCCGGCCGATAAAGGCCCGCCCGCCCGGCACGGTCAGGAAACGGGCGACGACACCGCGCATCGGCGGGTTGGACCGATCGTCGCCGCTGCCATCCGGCCGGTGGCAGCCCTGACATTTCAATATATAATCCTGATGCGCCTGACGCGGGTTGGTCACGCCCGGCATTACCCGCTCGCTGGCGCTGGCTGCCAGCGTCGCGGACAATGCGACAAGGCTTGCCAGAGCGAGCGGGAGCAGTTTCATTTGCCGCCTGCCCCTTCATGGAGTTTCGCGACATCGGCGGAACCCAGCGCTTTCGCCCCGGCCCGATAGCCAGCCACTTCCTGATCGGTGAAGGGCTTGAAGGCCGGCCCGACCTTGCTGATCGTGCCGCCGACATGGTTGAGCACGGCCGCCACACCCATATCGTCCAGTCCGCCCTGCGCCGGCATCATGCCGCGATAGGGCTTGCCTTCCACGCTGATCGGGCCGTTCAGTCCCTTGATGACGGCCAGCGCCAGATAGCGGCGGCCGCCCGGTTTCGCCGCCAATGAACGGAAATCGGCACCGAGCGGCGGATAGGCGCCCGGCACGCCGGCGCCGGTGCGGGTGTGGCAGGCGGCGCAGCGATTATAGATGGTCGCGCCGTCGGGCGCGGCCTGCGCCATGCCGGCCACCGTCAGCAAAGCGAGGGCGAAGATCGCCTTCATTGCGGCTGGTCCAGCGCGGTGCCGACGATCGCGGCGACCGAGCAGTTGTAGATGCTGCTTTCCGTGCCGAGGCACCAATTATAGTCGTTGTTCGACTGGGGCCGGACCTGCGGCCGATCGCCTTCATTGCGGTTGCACAGGCATTGTCCGCAGGAAGACACGCCGCAACAGTCATTATAGCTGATGATATAGGCGCGGCCGTCCGCCGGATTGGTGCAGGTGCCGATCCAGGTGATGGGCGACATTTCCGTGCCGGGCGGACAGCTGTTGACGGTGCCGCCGCAGCAGGAACAGAGGAAGCCGTCGATCGCACAATAGCGCCAATAGTCGCAGCTGGCCGGATTGCCGGGATCCTGCGGCATGCCGGATGTCATTTCCGGCCGGGCGGCGTCGGGATGGGTAGCGGCGCGCGCCACGGGCAAGGCAGGCAGCATGGCCGTGCCGGTCATGCCCGCGCCCAGCCAGGCCAGCAACGACCGGCGGGAGGTGCCCCGCGCCACGCTGCGCGCCATGCGCTCGGTGAATGTATCGAAACCGGCCATGGCTCAGGCCTCCTTCCGGCGGGCGAGATAGTCCTGGAGCGAGGCGACGCCGCGCTCCTTCGCCTCGAACAGGCTTTCGAGATGCTCGCGGCTGTTGATGAGGCCGAGCGAGGCGATCCGGCCGCTTTCGTCCAGCAGCACGGCATAGGGCAGCTTTGCGACGCCAAAGGCGCGGCCCAGAGCTTCGGACAGGATGATCGGCAGGCCGTCCAGCCCATGTTGGGATGCCATGGCGCGATAGGCGGGCTTGGTGCCGTCTCCGGCGATCACCACGTCGATCCAGTCCGCCTCTGCGCGGGCGGCGGAGCGCAGGACCGGCAATAACGACTTGCAGACCGAGCAGTCGGGCGAGGCGAAGAAGAGCAGCTGGCTGCGCCCGTCCCGCTTGCCGCCGACGCGCAATTTGGCCTCGTCGATGGTGAGCAGGTCCATGGGCGTCGCCACCTCGCCGATCTTCACGCCCTGATGCAGGGTCAGTGCGCCGGCCGGGGCGATGCGTTCATGCAATATGCCGACCTGCCGGGCGAGCGCGGCGATGAGCAGGGCCTGGGCGATCACCGCCGCCCACAGCAATATCTGGGATGTCAGCATCAGTTGTTCCTCCAAACAGGCCGGGGGATGGCAAGGATTTCGGCTGCGCCCAGCCAGAGCGCCAGAAAGCCGGCGGCGGCGAAGGGCGCATCGAGCGTGAAGGGCGTCGGCGGCAACAGGGCCGTCAGCGCAGCAAAACCGGCGAGCAGTGCCGGGCGGGCGATCTGCACCACGCCGATCGGACGTTCCCGCGCCACGAGATCGCAGCCGCAATCCAGCGACTGACCGCGACGGCGCAGCAGCAAAAGGGCGTAGAGCGTCCAGAGCAGCAGCGCGACGAGCGCGCCGGCCGGCCGCAACGGGGCGAGCAGCAGGCAGAGGGCGGCCGTGCCTTCCACAACAGCCGCTGCGATCAGCAGCAGCGGGCCGGTCGAGGGCGGTGTTCCGGCCAGCCGCGCCGCTGCGCTGCCCAACCGCTGGCGATCAAGCGCCTTGTGCAGCGCGGACGTGCCGAGCAGCAGGGCGAGGAACAGAGAAAGCGCGGCCATCAGGGCACCGTGATGACGATGGGGTTGGCCGCGACGGTCGCGCCGAGCGTCCGCACGAAGCCACCGGTTGTGGCGTCATGCACGTCGATCACGCCGTCCGCCCGCGCCACGATCAGTTGCGGTGCATCCTCGCGCGTGACGGCAATGGCGAGGCCCTGCCCCTTGAGCGCGATGCGGGACAGGCGGACCTTCTTCACCGGATCGACGACCCAGACTTCGGTGCCGCCATCCTTATGGCTGCCTTCCTTACCATTGGGGCTCATCAGCACATAGAGCAGCCCTTTCGCGTCGGATGCGATGACCTGCCAGCCGCCGGGGCGCCATTGTGGGGCGCCTCCATCCGCCTTGCCGACGCTGAAGACGCCGGGCAGCGGTTTGGCGACCGGGCCGGACAGGTCGATGGCCTGCACCATGCCATAATAGCTGACGAACCAGGCCGTGCGGCCAACCATGGCGGGCGTGCCGAACAAAGGCTGACGGTCGATATCCTGCACATTGGCCACGCTTTTCGAGGACGCCGCCTGCCCCTTGTCATCCAGCGTCACGCTGAAGACCGATCCGTCGGCGCACAGGCTGCTGAAGCCGCGCGGGCCGCTGGGATAGATTTGGGTGCAGCCGGGCAGGTCGATCTCGCTCAGCACCTTCCGGGCATCCAGGTCGACCACCGTTACCGATTGAGCCGGGGTGAAATTGGCGACCAGCGCCCATTTGCCGCCATTGGTGAACTGGAAGACATTGGGATAGGTGACAGACAGCTGCCGCTTCCCGTCAGGGAGGATGATCTCCCCCTTGGGCTGGAGCGTCTTCATATCCCATATGGTTATCACGTCGGTGCGGTCGCCACGCGTCAGGCGGCTGTAGAATGTTTCTGCTGTGTAAATCTCGCCCCGGTCCGGTGCGATCAGTTCATTGGCGAACTGGGCCGCACGTACCAGCCCCTTGAGCGGCCGGTCGGCAGCATGCGTGTCGACCACTGCCAGTTTGCCATCGAGGATCGAGGCGAAGTTGAGGTCGTGGATCAACACCCAGCTTTTCGGCCATGTATCGGGCAATTGCCGGACGCTGGGCAACGTCTCTTCCGGCAACGGGGTAGGGAATTTCCGGGTGTCGGCAGACGCCGATAAGGGCATTGCCGCGCCAAGCAGCAAGCTCAGGCCAATGAACCGCATCTCTTCCTCTCCTGTCGCGGATCTCGTCCGCTTGAGGAGAATTATGATGAAATAGCAACAAAACTGTCAAGTGACCTAAATTTGTCGCTCGACATATTTTTTACGAACCCATATGCTTTGGTTCATTGAACCGGAAAGTATGGGAAATCAGATGGATGAGGTAGAGGGGCAGCCCGCTATTCTAATCATGGCGGATCGCGATGGCGGCTATTCAAAAGGACATGAGACGCGCGAACTTATCCTGCATACCGCGCTGCATATCCTGATCGAGGAAGGCTATCGGGCGATGAGCATGCGCCGAGTCGCCAACGACTGTGGCATCAAGTTCGGCAACCTGACCTACCATTACCGCACGCGGGAAGATCTGGTCCGCGAACTGCTGGAAGCCGTGATCCGTAGCTATGAGGTAGAGTTCGATCAGATCATCCATCTGAAAGGCCTGCCCGCCGAACGGCTGCAACGCATTTGCGGGTTCATCCTGGAGGATATTCGCAGCAAGAAGACGACCCATCTCTTCCCCGAACTATGGGCGCTGTCGAATCATGATGCGTTCGTGCTGGGCCGGGTGCAGGAACTGTATGACCGGGCGCGGGCGCCATTACGGGACATTGTCGGCGAGATGCGGCCGGACCTGTCGGCGGAGGATCGCAAGGCAATCGCCCTGTTCATTTCCGCATCGATGGAAGGCATGACCCCTTTTGGCGGCTATGAAAAGCCGTTCGAGCCAATGATGCCGGCACTCGAACGGATCGCGCTCCATTCGGCTCTGTTGCAAAAATCGTGAAGCTTGAGCATGCTTGGCGGAGATTGGACGGA
>JAEMRT010000027.1:0-990 GCA_016463225.1 Sphingopyxis sp.
CTCTTCACCCTCGCCGCCGCGGCCGCAACACCCGCGCCCGCCACCCCCACCGACCTTGCCGCGATCGAGGCGACGTGCTTCGACTATGTCGACGGTCAGCTCGAGGGCGATCCCGAGCGCGTCAAGCGCGCGCTGCACCCCGACCTCGCCAAGCGCCGCGTGCTCGGCGATACCCCCGACGAACGGCTCGGCCTGCAACGCATGAGCCGCGAGGAACTCGTCGACCTCACCAAACGCGGCGCGCTCAAGACCCCGCAGGCCGAGTGGAACCGCTCGTGCAAAATCCTCGACGTCGCGGGCAATGCGGCGGCGGTGCGCGTCGAAACGCCGTGGTTCGTCGACTATTTCCACATGGGCAAATTCGGCGAACGCTGGGTGATCGTCAACGCGCTCTGGCACATGAAGCCGCGCCCGACGACGAAATGAGGGCGGGCGCGCCGTTTTAGCCGCCGCGCCGCTAAGCGCTGACCTCCGCCGTCGCCGCGCGTTCGATCGCGGCGCGCCAGCTCCGCTTTACCGGCAGCAGGAAAATCTCCGCCAGCGTCCGCTCGATCTCGTCGGCGGTCAGGTATCGCCGGTCGATCCGCCCATCGGCCAGCCGCGTCGTCAGCCGGTTGTCGCGCAGGCCATAACGCGCCGCCGCGGTCGTCCGCGCCGCGATCAGCTGATGGCGGAAATGCGACTCCGGGTGCGCCGATGTGTACCAATTGCCGACCTCATAATCGATCGGCGGCGCCGGGGCGTCGTCAAGCCGATACAGCGGCTTCCACGCGTCACCGATCTGCGCCGTAACCTCCCATCCAAAATCGCTCCGCAGCACGCGATAGCTTTCGTGGCGCGTCGGCTGCGGCGCTTCGCTGTCCATCGCCAGCGGCGCGGGCGGCACCGCGGCGCCGAACCCGACGTCGGCGAGCCAGGGCCGCCCATCGAGCGTCACCAGCAGCACCATATGCGTGCGCGGGGTCGCCGGCGCATCGTCGGGCAGCATCC
>JAEMRT010000027.1:1000-45822 GCA_016463225.1 Sphingopyxis sp.
CCTCGACCTCGAACCCGATCGCCTGCAATATACGCAGGAACAGGCCGTTCTGCTCGAAACAATAGCCGCCGCGCCGCTGGCCGATCAGCTTCGCCTCGACCGCTTCGGCGCCGATATCGATTCCCGCCCCGGTCAACGCGTCGATCGCCTCGAACGGGATCGCCGCGATATGCGCCGCCTGCAACGCCGCGAGGACGTCGAGCGTCGGCGCCAGCGGGCCGGTGTAGCCGATCCGCGCCAGATAGCGCGTCAGCAGCGACGCCCGGCCGGGCGGCACGGCGTCGCTATCGTCGGCATCGGAAACAGGGGCAGCGGGATAGTGCAACATCGGCAAAGACTCCGTTCGCGAATCAACTGCCGACCCTTATGAAAGCTCAAGCGTGGTTGAGATCAAGCGCTTTGACCGGACCGCCGTCGCCCGCCCGCTGGTCGGTGTGCGCCCGCGCCTTGTCGAAGCCAGCGCGACAGGCGCACGCGCTGCGACCATGGTTGGCACAGTCGGAGCACCAGCCGCGGCCCGTCCCCGCAGCCGGGCTCCGGCGCTTTGACCGTCGCCAGCCCTGCGGGAGCCCGCCCATGCGTTTCGCCCTGTTCGCCCTCGCCCTGCTCGCTGCGCCCGCCGCGGCACAAACTGATGCCCCGATCGTCGTCATCGGCCAGCGCGATATCGAACAACAGATCGAATCCTTTGTCGGTGCGCTAACCCCGGCGTCGCCGCGCGGGCAGATCGCGCGATTTGAAACCACGGCCTGCCCGGGCGCCTTTGGCATGGCCGACGCGCAGCGTACCGCAGTGCAGGACCGCATCCGCGCGGTCGCCAAAGGCGTCGGGCTCGATGTCGCGGCGCCCGATTGCAAGCCCAATCTGGTCGTCATCGTCACCGCCGACAAAGCCGCGTTCCTGAAAGCGCTGGGCAAGGATCATGGCTATATGTTCGGCGACCGGACCCCGACCCAGGTCCGCAAGATCCTCGCCGAACCCGGACCCTCTACCGCGTGGCAGATCCAGACGATGGTCAACGCCGACGGCCGGGTGATCGTGAACGAGGGCGATATGCCCGTCAATCGCACGACCCGCAATCCGTCGCGGATCACTGCCGCAGCCCGGCCCGCGTTCATGGCGGCGATCGTCGTCGTCGAAAGCAAGGCGCTCGACGGGCTGACGACCACGCAGCTCGCCGACTATGCCGCGATGCGCGCGCTCGCCCGCATCGAACCGGCGCGGATCGACACCGCGGCGCCCGCGACGATCCTGCGTATCCTCGACGCTTCGCCCGAGAGCGAAGTGCCGGTCACGCTGACCCAATGGGATTTCAGCTTTCTGAAGGGGCTTTATTCCAGCCCCAACAATCTCTACGCCCCGTCGCAGCGCACCGAAATCGGGCGCGTGATCGAACAGGAACTGGACGACGGCGACGCACCTCGCCGCTGACGGTTTCGCCGTTGACGATTTCCCGGAGGTCAACCGGGCAAAGGGGACGTGACCGACGATGACGACGAGCCAGGCTTTGGATATCGGCGCCGCGAAACAGCGACTGGCGCTCGCGCTGCGACCGCGGATCGCGCTGATCGGCCTGACCAGCTGCGCGCTGCAATTTCGGGGCGATGCCGAAGATCGCATCGCGGTGACCGACCGCATGCCGCATAGCGACGCCGCCGGTCCGGGTGCCGAGGCATGGAGCGCGGCCACCGTCGCGCTCATCACCGCGCTCGACGCCGATCCCGACCTGCGCGCGCTGCGCCAGCGGTTGTTCGACGTCGGGATCGCGTCGGCGTTTGAGGGCGATCATGACGATGCCGGTCTCTGGACCAGCCTCGTGCTCCGCTGCCCGCGCTCGGTCCTCTCGACGCTCGAAACACTCGCCGCCGACGACGCCGGGATCGCGCGCGCGGAACGTAACGAAGTGTCGGCGCAATTCGCCATCTATATGCTGCGCAACCATCACCGCGACTGGCAGGCGAATCGCACCAAATTGCCCGACGTGGGCGAAAGCCCTTATACGCCACCCGAGGAATGGAACCTGCTCGTCGGCACCTGATGGACCACCGATGACCCCCACCTTTGTCATGATCGACGATTTTGCCGCCGACCCGCACGAACTGCGGCGCCAGGCGCTTGGGCTCGGTTATGAACCCAAAGACCAGAATGCCAACTACCCGGGTGTCGTGTCGACGCGCGCACTGCCCATCAAGGGGCTCGACGACTATGTCTCACGCATCGTCGGCACCCCGGTGGTCGGCGCGCCGGGTACCCTCCACGGCCATTGCCGCCTGACGCTGAAGGGCGATCGCGGGCGCAGCGGCGTCCATATCGACCCCACTTTCTATTCGGGCATCCTCTACCTCAGCCTGCCCGAACATTGCCGCGGCGGCACCGATTTCTACCGCCACCGCCGCACCGGGCTCGACCGCGTCCCGACCACCCGCGAGGGCATCGCCGCCGCCGGATATAGCGACATCAACCAGCTGGTCGAAGAGGTGGTGAACCGCGACACCGCCAGTCCGGCGCGCTGGGAAAAAAGCTTTACCGCGCCGATGCGCTGCAACCGGCTGATCCTGTTCAGCCCGTGGATGTTCCACAACAGCGCGGCGGGTTTCGGGACGACGCCCGCCGACGGGCGGCTCGTCTATCTGATGTTTTTCGCCGCCGCGCCGCCGGCCTGAGGCGCAAGCGAAGCGCGCGATTCGACTCTTCGAGTGAAGAAGAACATAATAGGAACATCGTCCGATTCGGAGGAAAGATGATGTCACCGATGTTTCGATATTTTCTGGGTTTCCAGATCAACGCTGACCGCGGCGGCTGGCTCGCGCGGCAATTGCCGCCGGTGCCGGGCGATCTGTTCGCCGGGCTGAAGCCCCATCTCTATCACCTGACGCTCTGCACGATCGCCGAAACGGCGGTGGCGAACCCCTTTGTGCGCCAGCATGTCGCCAAGGCGTTCGCAGCAGGGCTGCCCGCGGCCAGCCCGATCCGCTTTGGCCGCATCGTCAGCAAGGCGATGGGCGCCGAGCTGGTCACGGTCGGCAGCACTGCCGAGATCCGTCAGCTGTACGCGGCGATCACCCTGCTGCTCGCACCCTGTGGCATCGACCCGATGCACCGCACTTCGGGCCTGCGCCCGCATGTCACGCTGGGCTATGGCGCGTGCGATTTCGACGCCGTGCCGATCGCCTGGACCTGGATTCCCGGCGAACTCGTGCTGATCGAAAGCCATATCGGCCATCGCCGCCACCGCGTTCTGCAAAGCTGGACGCTGGAACCGCCAGCACAGGCCGCTTTCGCCTTCATGGACGACGCGCTGCCACCGGCGCTCCGCCGCGCCGCCTAGGTTTCGAGGCTATGTTCGAGGGTGATTTCGCAATCGAGCAGCTTCGACACCGGGCAGTTCATTTCGGCTTCCTTGGCGATCTTCGCAAACTCAGCGGCGTCGATCCCCGGCACTTTGGCGACCAGCGTCAGCGCCGACTTGCTGATTTCAAAACCGCCCTCGACCTGGTCGAGAGTCACCGCCGCGCTGGTTTCGAGCGTGTCGCCCGCATAGCCGGCGCGCGCCAGCCCGAACGACAGCGCCATCGTGAAGCAGGCCGCATGCGCCGCGGCGATCAGCTCCTCGGGGTTCGTCCCCGGCATTCCCTCGAACCGCGTCCCGAATCCATAGGGCTGCTTGTCGAGCACCCCCGATTTGGTCGTGATCGACCCCTTGCCCTCCTTGCCGAACCCTTCGTAGCGGGCGGATGCGCGATTGACGGTCATGCTTGTGTCTCCCTGGCTTGAAACGAATGAAACGGACGGCCGGTGCGTCAGCGCGCCACCCCCGCCTTGTCGAGCTCGCCGCGGAGCCGCCCGGTCAGCCACAGCCCCCACATTCTGAAATCGGCGGCGAGGCTCCACAGCGGATAGGTAAAGGTTGCCGGCCGATTCTTCTCGACCCCGAAATGCGCGACCCACGCAAAGAAATAGCCCGCCAGCGGCAGCGCGATCAACCAGCCCCACCGCCCGCTGACCACCGCAGCCACCGCGATCAGCACGACCAGGCTGGTCCCGACATAATGCAGCGCCCGCGTCGGCGCCTGGCTATGCTCGCGCAGGTAAAAGGGCCAGAATTCGGCGAAGCTGGTGTAGAGTCGCGGCATCGGCAAAAGAATGCGGCGCGCAAGCTGGGCGGTCAAGACACGCAATGCCGGTCAGCGCCACCAGCGATTTCGGCTTCGGTCAGCAGCGCATCATGATAGACTGGCGCGCTTGGTAACAAGGGGATGGATCCATGAAGAAATCGACGCGCGCGCTGGTCGGGATGGTCGGGCTCGACCTTGTCGTGATCATCGGAGCCTGGTGGATGGTCGAACAGACACGCAGCGGGGCGTGGAACGCGCCCGATCCGGCGGCATCGATCAGCATGATTACCACGACCGCGGGCATGATCGTCGGCGTCGTCACCGCGGTGCTGCTGCTCGCTTTCGTCATGCACCGCCGCGCCGGCAACTGACGAAAGATACACAAAACAAAAACCCTCCCGCCGGCGTCGCTTCGGCGAGAGGGTTGGTGCCGGTCTGGCGTGGTGCGCCGGACCAGAGATAGATATGCCGCCGATTTAGCGCGCCGCGGCTTCGCGGACCTTCTGCACCGCGGGCAGCAGCAGGCCGATCAGGATCTGCACCGGGTTGGTGGTGATCGTCATGCTGCCCTGCGCGGGCTGCGCCGACTGCGCCATCGCGGGGGATGCCGACAGCGCGTGGGTCAGCGCGAATGCTGGGGCGAGAAGCATCTTCTTGGTCATCGTCTCTTCCTTTCGATTGCTGTGATCGGATTTTGAATTTCGCTCGGGATGCTCCCGATGAACTGGCTTATGGCGCGCGGTGCCGGGCGCCGCCGTGATCGCCGTCACTGGCTACGAAAAAATCCACAAGACGTTGAAGTATAAAGAAAGAAAAGGCTAACCGCGCTTCAATCGCACCAGCGCGCTGTCGAGCGCCTGCAGGAATTGCGAGCGATCGGCCTTGGTGAACGGCGGCGGCCCGCCGATCTGGTCGCCCCCGGCGCGCAGATCGGCCATGATCGCGCGCGTCGCGATCGCCGGGCCGATCGACGCCATGGTGAACGGCTTGCCATTGGGGCCAAGCACGCTCGCCCCCGCCTTCAGCGCCCGGTCGGCGAGCAATATGTCGGCGGTGATCACGACGCTCTGCGCATTCGCTGCTTCGGCAATCCAGTCGTCGGCGGCGTCGAACCCGTCCGACACCACCACCCGCTCGATCAGCGGGTGCTCGGGAACGCGCAGGCGGCTGTTGCTCACCACCTTCACCGCCACTTCGTGCCGCCACGCAACGCGGTAAATCTCGTCCTTCACCGGACAGGCGTCGGCATCGACAAGGATCTGGAGTGCCATTGACGGAGCGAAACGCGGTCAGCCGACCGCGACGCCTTTCCAGAAGGCAATGCGGTCCTTGATTTCGGCGGCCGCGTCCCTGGGGTCGGGGTAGTACCAGGCGGCGTCTTCGTTCACCTGACCATCGACGGTGACATGGTGGTAGCGCGCTGTGCCCTTCCACGGGCAAAAGCTCGTCGTCACACTATCCGACAGGAGCGCCGCGTTGGCCGCGGCGCGCGGGAAATAATGATTACCCTCGACGACGACCGTCGCGTCGCTGTCGGCCACCACCGCGCCGTTCCACCGTGCCTGAACCATCATTGCCTCCCGCCCGTCCCGCGCCGGTTACTTCTTCATATTGTCGAGGCCCGCGACCACCCCGACCTTGGTCGACGGATTGCTGGCATTCGGCTTTTTGGGCTTTTCGGCCTTGGGCTTGCGGACTTCGCGGCTCGTCTTTTTCTGGCCTTTGGCCATGGTCAATACCTTGAAAAGGGGCGGACGCCTGTGCCCGTCGCGACGCAGCCTACGCCTTTTGGCGCCGCAAGTCGCCCCTTATCCCGCCAGCCCGTCCCACATCAGCTTCGCGCCGAGCAACACCATCAGCAGGTAAATCAGGACATAGAAACGCGCGCCGTCGATCCGTTTCAGCCAGCGCACGGTCAGCAAGGTCGAGACGATCGCGAGCGGCATCAGCAGCGCCGCGGCGACCAGCACCTCGTGTGGAAAGGCCCCGAGCGCGATATAAGCGGGCACCTTGATCCAGTTGATCGCCGCGAACAGCACCGAACTGGTCCCGACAAACACCAGATGCGGCAGGCGCCGCGGGGTCACCCACATCTGGAACGGCGGCCCGCCGGCATGCGCGATCTGGCTGGTAAAGCCGGTGGCGACCCCGAACAGGCTGCCGACCCAGCCGGGCGAAGTCGATGCCGCGACCACCCGCCCGCCGCGCTCGACCCACAGCCGGTAAAGCCCGAACGCCAGCGTGATCGCGCCGAGCGCCGCCATCAGCTTCGCCTCGTCGACCTGCTCGGCGAAAAAATAGCCCGCAGCGATGCCGACCGCGGCGCCGGGCAGCATCCAGCCGATGATCCAGCCGTCCCATGTCTTGCGGAACGACCACACGCTGACGACATCCTGCACGATCAGGATCGGAAGCAGCAGCGCCGCAGCGAGCGTCGGCGGCAACACCAGCGCGACGATCGGCGTCGCGAGCGCGCCGACCCCCGACAATCCGCCCTTGGCCAGCCCGAGCAGGATCACCGCGAGCGCGAGCACCGCGAGCGTCAGCGGGTCGCTCAGCAGGTTCATGCGGCGGTGGCGCCTGACGTTTGAGGCGGGGTCTCGGGCAACCGCCAGTCGATCGCCCCGCGCCCCTGCGCCGTCAGGAAATCATTGGCCTGGCTGAACGGCCGCGACCCGAAAAAGCCGTTGTGCGCCGACAGCGGCGACGGGTGCGGCGCGCGCAGGATCAGGTGCGGGCTGTCCGCCCCCAGCCCCCGCACATTCGCCGCCTTCTTCTGCGCATGGCTGCCCCACAGGATGAAGACCTTCGGCGCCGGATCGGCGGCGACCGCCGCAACGACGGCGTCGGTGAATTTCTCCCACCCCTTGCCCTGATGCGACGCCGCCTGCCCCGCCTCGACGGTCAGGCAATTGTTGAGCAGCAGCACGCCCTGCTCGGCCCAATGCCTGAGGTATCCGTGCGACGCACGCGCGATGCCCAAATCGCTCTGCATTTCCTTGTAGATATTGACGAGGCTCGGCGGGGTGCGCACCCCCGGCTGCACCGAAAAGCACAGCCCATGCGCCTGCCCCGGCCCATGATACGGATCCTGCCCCAGGATCACGACACGCACATCCTGTGGCGGCGTCGCATCGAGCGCGGCAAACCAGTCGCGCGGCCGCGGATAGATCGCCTTGCCCTTGTCGCGCTCGCTGGCAAGAAACGCCTTCAGCGCCGCCATATAGGGCTGCGCAAACTCACCGCCGATGCGGGCGAGCCAGTCGGGATGCAGTTTGACCTCGGCCATGTCCGCGCTTCACCAGAGCAGCGCGGGCTTGTCCAGCTCCCTGTTCCCCGGCGAAAGCCGGGGCCCAGAACGTCACCACGCTACCCTTGCTCTCCAGCTCACTGGGCCCCGGCTTTCGCCGGGGAGCACGAGAGCAGCTCACCACGACAAAGCAGACAAGCTGGCTTCTACAGCTTCCCCCGCACGCTCAGGAAAAACCGCCGCCCCAGATAATCATATTGCGTGCCAAACGCCGGCGCCTGCCCGATCACCGGCGGCGTCGCCGTCACCACCGTCGACACCGGCGGCGGCGGGGTGTCGAACAGGTTCGCGATCCCCAGCGTAATCCGGAACCGGTCGGCAACGTCGCGGCTCAGTGACAGCGAGTGATAGAAGGTCGCGGGTACGTTGACGTCGGGGCAGAAACGCCCGCCGGGGCGGAAGCCCGAGGTGCGGCACGCATCGCCGCCCTGCGCGCGCAGCAAATCTGCCTCGTTCGACGCAGCGCCGGTGACGTCGAGCCCGTAAAACAGGGTCCAGCCGCCCTTCATCCAGCCGAGGTTGAAATCGCCGACCCATTTCGGATTGCCGATCTTGCCATTGTCGTCGACCTCGGTGCCGGGGAACAGCGCCACCTTGTCCTTCACCTGCCAGGTCATCTGCGCCCGAAATGCCAGCGCGCCGAGATTTCCCAGATCCTGATCAATCGCCAGCGACAGGTCGACCCCGCGGTTCCGCTGGCGGCTGATGTTGACATAATTGTCGCGCACATTCGCGACGCTTTGCGCATCCGGCCCCGCCGTGGTGCGCGTGAACAGCCCGCACAGCGGTTCGTCCGCGACGTCCGAATCATAGCAGCCGCGCAGGATATTGCCCGCGCCGAGCAAAGTGATCTCGTCTTTCACCTCGATGTCGAAATAATCGACCGCAAGGCTTGTCTTGAGCCCGCCCCACAGCGCCCCCGACACATCGGGGGTCAGGATCACCGACAATGTCTTTGCGGTCGAGGTTTCGGGCCTGAGCTGGCCGATCCCGCCCCCCGACGCGATCGTCGCGGGGCCGACCCCGCCTGCATAATTCGGCCCGATGCCATCGGCGGCACAATTGTCGAAGATGCGCTGGCTGATCGCCCCCGCGGCGAGCCGCGCCGCGGTCCGGATGCACGGATCAACTTCCTGCTGGCCCAGAAAGCCCGTCTGATCCTCAAGGAACAGCTCGAACAGCGCCGGGGCGCGGAACGAGGTGCCCCAGGTGCCGCGAAAGCGCAGCCAGTCGGTGACCGCCCAGTCGGCGCCGACCTTCCACGTCGTGTCGCTGAAGCTGTCTTGTACCCCGTCGCGGCGCGTCGCTTCGACATGGGTGTAGCGCGCGGCGCCCGACAGCGTCAGCCGCTCGATCATCGGCACGCCTGCGAGCAAAGGCACTTCGACCTCGCCGAACAACTCCTTCGCCACGGTGCGTCCCGCGGTGATTCCCGACGTGGTGAAATTGGCGACATTGCCCGCCAGCGTCGCTGCGCCCGGGGTGTCGTCGATTTCGTCGCGGCGGATATTCGCCCCGAACGCCGCGCCGACCGGTCCGGCGGGCAGGGTGAACAATTTGCCCGTCAACAGCGCCTCGGCCGACGTCTGCTTGAACAAAGTCCGCCCGGTTTCCCGCCCGGTCAGGAAGGCGCGCTCGGCGGGCGTCAAATCGCCGCGCAGCACGCGCGGGTCGGTAAAATCGATGTCGATGCACGGGACGCCGCGGATCGCGGTCATCGTCCCGACGCACGAGCGAGTGCGCAAGGTCTGCGAAGCGAGCGCGTCCTGATAGATCACGTCCTGCGTATAGCTGGCGTCCGAGCGGCTGTGCTGGCCATGGACGTCCCATTTCCAGCCCCCGCCGATCTCGCCGCGCAGCCCGAGCACGCCGCGATAATAATCGACATCGGCGCGGCTTTCCGACTTCACCAGCACCCGCGGGCGCAGGATGAGGTTGCCGCCGAACTCGCTGTTGAAGGGATCGCCCATATCGAACGGGTCGCAATTGTTCGCGGCCGGATTGCACAGGAAAAAGGGCAGCATCGACGCGCCGGTGAACTGTTCGAGCGTCAGCACCTGAAAGCCGCTGTTCTGCGACCTGCGGTTGCTGAACAGCGCTTCGCCATAGAGGGTGATGCCGTCGGTGACGTCATAGGCGGCATCGGCGAAGGCGCTGATCCGGCTCACCCCCGAAAAGACATCCGAATCCTGTTCGACGGGTTCGAACTTGTTGAGCGCGCCGGTCGACGGGCCGTCAAAATTGAGCCCGAAGAAATTGGCCGGACCGAACACCCCGATCGGGTTGTAGGCGTTCAGTGGGATGCCGACCCCGGCAAATTCGGCGCCATATTGCCCGGCAAAAATCGTCTGCCCGTTCGGCGCGATCAGCCCGGGGCCAAAGGTTGGAAAGCCGTCCGGATCGACCCCCGCAAAGTCGCCAAAAACGATCGCGTTGCCCAAAGTGCTGGTGCACGCGGGGCGCCCGGTGCGGAAATCGACGATGTCGGCGCGGCTGCCATCGGCTTCGCGCGTCAGATATTCTTCGGAGCAGAACAGGAAACCGCGGTCGCGGCGGGTGAGGTTCTGCTGGCGGAAAATATCAACCGTCGCAAAGACATGCCCACGGTCGAATGTCTTGCCGAAACTTGCATCGGCGCCATAGCTTTCGCCGCCGCCATGTTCGGTGATCGACGAAAAGCCGCCGCCCTCGAACCCGTTCAGGTCGTTGCGGGTCAATATGTTGACCACCCCCGCGACCGCATCCGAACCATAGATCGACGAGGCGCCGGTCTTGAGGATCTCGACCTGGCGCACCACCGACAGCGGCAGGACATTGAGGTCGAACGGCGCGACCGAACCGCGGATCCCCGCCGGCCCGGCGCGGCGACCATTGATCAGCACCAGCGTCCGTTCGGGGCCGAGCCCGCGCAGCGACACGCTCTGCACGTCATTGCCGCCATTGGCGACAACGCGGTTCGACAGCGCCGAATTGATCTGGATCGATCCCTGCGCGGCCGGGGTCGATTGGAGGATGTCGGCGAGCTGGACCTGCCCCTGCAATTTGGCGCTGTCGGGGTCGATGACCTGGATCGGGTCGGCGCTGGTAAATTCGCTTTTCGCGATCCGCGATCCGGTGACAACAATCTCGTCATTGCTGGTTTGCGCCATGGCGGGCGCTGCCATCAACGCGATCACCGAGGCCGTTGCGGCCAGAAACACCTGGGGGCGGGTGCCTGATTTCATGATATTTTTTCCGAACTAAAAGTTGATCTCGCCCCCCGGCCCGGAAAAAATACGGCAAACCGCGTTTCGATATGGTTACCGGCGCCTGAAATTTGCGGCTGCGTCCCTCGCGCCACACCCCGCTGGCGCTTGTCGGCGCGTCCGCGCGCCGCTAGTCACGCTCGCAAAGGGAGCGCGCGGATGAGCAAGGCAATGGGTGAAGCGCTGGGGCGGCTCGAGGCGGTGATCCACGACCGGCTGACCGCGGGCGAAGCCGAGGCCTCCTATGTCGCCAGCCTCGCCGCCAAAGGCCGCGGCAAGATCGCGCAGAAGCTGGGCGAGGAAGCCGTCGAGGCGGTGATCGCCGCGGTCAGCGAAGATGATCCCGCGCTGATCGGCGAAGCGAGCGACCTCGTCTTCCACCTGTCGATCCTGCTCGCCGACCGCGGCCTGACGTGGGACATGATCGCCGCCGAACTGGGTCGCCGCCACGGCACCTCGGGCCACGCCGAAAAAGCCAGCCGCCAGTCCTAGGAGCCGCCATGCCGATCGACGCCACCCAGCCCTATGACGATAGCAATATCTTCGCACGCATCCTGCGCGGCGAGCTGCCGTCGAAGACCGTCTATGACGACGACTTTGCCCTCGCTTTTCACGACATCAACCCGCAGGCGCCGCTGCACATCCTCGTGATTCCCAAGGGCGCCTATGTCAGCTGGGATGATTTTTCGGCGCGCGCCAGCGACGCCGAAATCGCCGGTTTTGTCCGCGCGGTGGGTCAAGTCGCGCGCGATCAGGGGCTCGTCGCCTCCGGCTACCGCCTGCTCGCCAACACCGGGCTCGACAGCCACCAGGAAGTCCCCCACCTCCACGTCCATATCTTCGCCGGCAAAAAGCTCGGCCCGATGCTCGCACGCTGATGGTTCGCGCCTGTCTATGACCGCCGTCACAGCCGTTTTCTGAAACGCGGCTAAGCGTTCCCGGTACGCGGCGACGGGTGGACAGCAGCCCCTGTTTCCAGCAAGATAGCAGCGCGGGTTTATGCGGGGAGACGGTGCGATGAATATGCGATGGCAGGGGCTCGCGGCACGGTTCGCCAGCAAGGCCAAACTGGCGCTGATCCTCCCGCTTTCGCTCGCAATGGCGGCCACCGCGAGCGCCGACACCGTGCCGCAGGTGACGCTCGCTACTCCGGGCAGTTCGGGGACCGGCGACGGCACGATCACCCGCTTCACGCTGCGCTTTTCCGAAGACATGGTCCCGCTTGGCGACCCCCGCGCCGCTGCTCCCGCGACCAACGACTGCAAGCTCCCCGCGTCATCCCGCTGGGTCGATACCCGCACCTGGGTGCTCGAATTCGACAAACCGCTCCCCGGCGGGCTGCGCTGCCACGTCGAACTGCGCGCTGGGCTCAAAACCGCGCGCGGCATCACCGTCGCCGGCAACGAACGCTTTGCGCTCGACACCGGCGGCCCCTCGGCGCGCGCGATCCTCGCGGGTGGGATTTACGACGGGATCGAGGAAGATCAGATCTTCCTCGTCGCCACCAATGTCGCCGCCGACCGCGCCTCGGTCGGGCGCTATGGCTATTGTGCGGTCGACGGGATCGGCGAGAAGATCCCGCTCGACGTCCTGCCGCGCGCCACCGCGACCGAAATCCTGACCGGGCTCGGCGACGCCAACTGGTCGCGCCAGTCGTTCACCTATGACGCCGGGCTGCCGTTGCGCCTGCCCGCCGCGGGCGCCGATCGCGAGGCCGCGCTCGACCGCGTCGTGCCGGTCAAATGCCGCCGCCCGCTGCCCCCGGGGCGCGAGATGGCGGTCGTCTGGGACGCGCGCATTTCGCAAGCCGGGGTTCCCGGCCGCACCGCCGGGCGCGACCAGCGTTTCGATTTCGACGTCCGCCCCGCCTTCACCGCCAAAATGTCGTGCCGCCGCGTCAATCCGCAGGCGGGTTGCAACCCCGTCCAGGACGTCACGCTCAGCTTTGCTTCGCCGGTCGCGCGCGACACCGCGCTCGCCGCGGCGCTGACCACCGCCGACGGCAAGCGTCTCACCCCCAAAGTCGACGACGATGACAAGAATGATGCGTATCTCACCAGCGTCCACTTCGCCGGCCCGCTGCCACAGAATGTCGATGCGACGCTGGTCCTGCCCGAGGGCGTCACCGACCAGAGCGGTCGCAAGCTGCAGAACCAGTCGAATTTCCCGCTGAAATTCCACATCGACCGCGCCCCGCCGCTGGTCAAATTCGCCGCCGAATTCGGCATCCTCGAAGCCGGCGAGGGCGGCGTCCTGCCCGTCACCGTGCGCGGGGTCGAAGGGACGATGGTCAGCAAGAACCTCAAAATGCCCGCCACCGCGCTCAAGGTCGGCGACGACGATGTGGCGATCGCGCGCTGGCTCAAACGCGTCGATGACGCCGACGACACCGATTATCGCGAGGAAAAGGACCGCACCGGCAAGGAAATCCGGGTCAATTACACCGGCACCAAATCGGTGTTCGCCGATGCTCCCGCGGGCGGCGAGCGCCGCGACCTGCAACTGACCCCGCCCGGCGGCGGCAAGGAATTCGAGGTCGTCGGCATCCCGCTCACCGAAAAGGGCTTCCACGTCGTCGAAATCGCCAGCCCCGAGCTCGGCGCGGCGCTGCTCGGGCGCAAGGCGACGCGCTATGTCGCGACCGCTGCGCTCGTCACCAACATGGCGGTGCATTTCAAATGGGGCCGCGAAGGCTCGCTCGCCTGGGTGACGTCGCTCGACACCGGCCTCCCCGTCGCGGGCGCCGAGATCCGTGTCTCGGACAGCTGCACCGGCCGTCTGCTGGCGCGCGGCACCGCCGACAAGGCAGGCCGCCTCGCCTTTGCGGGGGGGCTCCCGCAGCCCGAAACTTACTCCAGCTGCGAAGAAACCCCCGATCCGACCCAAAGCGAAGGCCATGCGCTGATGGTTTCGGCGCGCTCGGGCGATGATTTCAGCTTCACCCTCACCGATTGGGGCAGCGGCATCCGCCCCTATGACTTCGACCTCCCCTATGGCTGGTCGGAGCGCGAGGATATTCTCCACACCGTCTTCGATCGTTCGCTCGTGAAAGCGGGCGAGACCGTCCATATGAAGCATATCCTGCGCCGCCCCGTCGGCACCGGCTTCATGACGCCGCAGCCGCTCGCGGGGAAATTGCGCCTCGTCCACCGCGGCTCCGACACCGAATTTGAAATGCCGTTCGCGGTGAGCACCACCGGCAGCGGCGACAGCGTGTGGAACGTCCCCGCCTCGGCGCCGATGGGTGATTATGAACTGGTGTTCGTCACCAAGGACAAGGATGGCGAGGACAAGACGATCTGGTCGGGCCAGTCGGTCAAGGTCGACGAATATCGCCTGCCGACGATGAAGGCGACCGTCACCGGGCCGAAAACATCGCCGGTCCGCCCGACCGCGGTGCCATTGTCGCTGTTCGTCGGCTATCTGTCGGGCGGCCCCGCCCCCGGCATCCCGGTCGAACTGCGCACCAACTTCCGCTCCAGCTGGTCGCCGCCGCAAGATTACAAGGATTGGGATTTCGACGGCCAGCCGGTGAAAGAAGGCGTGATCCAGCTCGACGACAGCGGCGACGAACCCGCCGCCGACCTGCCGCTCGCGCGCTCGGTGCCGCTCAAGCTCGACGCCAATGGCAGCGCCACGACCAGCGTCGCGGTCGACCAGCCGATCACCGAACCGACGGTGATGGCGGCCGAAATGGATTATGAGGACGCCAATGGCGAAACTTTGACCTCCAGCCGCCGCATCACGCTCTACCCCTCCGCCGTCCGCCTCGGGCTCAAGACCGACGGCTGGCTGATGCGCGACAACGACCTCAAGCTCAATTTCATCGCGCTCGACCTCGACGGCAAGCCGATTGCGGGCCAGCGCGTCGCGGTCGCGCTCTACAACCGCGAGATCATTACCGCGCGGCGCCGCCTGATCGGCGGCTTCTACGCCTATGATAACCAGATGCGCACGACGAAGCTGACCGCCAGCTGCACCGCGACGACCGACAAGCTCGGCCGCGCCAGCTGCGCAATGGCGCCCGGCGTGTCGGGCGAAGTCACCGTCGTTGCGACGACGCTCGATGCCGACGGCAATGAAGCCCGCGCCGTCCGCTCGGTCTGGCTCGCGGGCGACAATGAATGGTGGTTCGGCGGCGACAATGGCGACCGCATGGACGTCATCGCCGAAAAGCCGCGCTACGCCGCGGGCGACACCGCCAGCTTCCAGGTCCGCATGCCGTTCCGCGAAGCAACCGCGCTGGTCACCGTCGAACGCGAAGGCGTGCTCTCCAGCTTCGTCGTGCCGCTCAAGGGCACCAACCCCGTCGTCAAGGTCAAGCTGCCCGCCACTTATGCGCCCGACGTCTATGTCTCGGTGATGGCGGTGCGCGGGCGCGTCACCGGCGATGAAAGCTGGTTCCGCAAGATGAAGCGCGCGGTCGGTTTCAAGATCGAGAATAGCGAAGGCGCCCCGCCGACGGCACTCGTCGACCTCGCCAAGCCCGCCTACCGCATGGGCATCGCGCGGATCAAGGTTGGCTGGGAAGGCCATCAGCTCGGCGTCAAGGTCAAGGCCGACAAGGAAAAATATTCGGTCCGCGAAACCGCCAAGGTCAGCATCGAGGTCAAGACCCCGGGCGGCAAGGCGCCGAAAAACGCCGACGTCGCTTTCGCCGCGGTCGACGAAGCCTTGCTCCAGCTCGCACCCAACGAAAGCTGGGAGCTGATCGACGCGATGATGGGCGAACGCACCCTCGACGTCCTCACCTCGACCGCGCAGATGCAGGTCGTCGGCAAGCGTCATTATGGCCGCAAGGCGCTCGAACCCGGCGGCGGCGGCGGCGGTGACCTTTCGGGTCTGACCCGCGAAGATTTCCGTCCGGTCCTGCTGTGGAAGGGTAACGTCCCGCTCGATGCGAAGGGCCGCGCCACGGTCGACGTGCCGCTGTCGGACAATCTGTCGGGTTTCCGGCTCGTCGCGATCGCGACCGACGGATCGCAATATTTCGGCACCGGCGAAACCACCGTCCGCACCGTGCAGGATCTCGGCATCTTTGCCGGCATGCCCGAACTGGTGCGCACCGGCGACACCTATGATGCGCGCTTCACGCTGCGCAACGGCACCGATCAGCCGATGGAGGTCACCGCGACCCCGACGCTGTCGCCCGCCGTTGCGACCGCGCCGCCGCTGACCGTCACCATCCCGGCGGGCGGCGCCGTACCGATCAGCTGGTCGATGACCGCGCCCGAACAAACCGGCCCGATCGAATGGACGGTCGAGGCGGTGGCCAAGGGCGGCAAACAGCGCGACCGGCTGGTCTTCGCACAGCAGGTCGATCCCGCAATTCCGGTCGAAACCTGGGCTGCCAGCCTGTTCCGCGTCGGCCCCGGCACGACGCTGCCGATCGGCATCCCCGCGGGCGCGCTGCCCGGCGGTTATGTCGATGTCGCGCTGGCGGGAACGCTCGCGCCGCCGCTCGCCGGCGTGCGCGACTATATGAGCGCCTATCCTTACACCTGCTTTGAACAGGAAACGTCGCGCGCGATCGCGCTCGGCGATCTTGACCGCTGGCAGGCACTGGCCGGGGCGCTCCCGACCTATCTCGATAGCAACGGCCTCGTCCGCTATTGGCCGAACGAGCGGATGGAAGGCTCGATCGAGCTGACCGCCTATGTGCTCAGCATCACCGCCGCAAACGGCTTTGCGATCCCCGAGGCGCCCAAGGCCAAGATGGTGGCAGCCCTGCAAGCGGCCGTCGAAGGACGGCTCATCCGCAAAGGGTACGGCCCCTATGACATCCGTCCGGTCCGCATCGCGGCGCTCGCGGCGCTCGCGCGCAACAATGCGTCGAGCGCGCAGCTGGTCGCCGCGAACGATGTCGCACCGATCGATATGGCGACCAGCACGCTCGCCGACTGGCTGGTGGCGATCGAACGCACGCCCAGCGTCCGCAATGCCGCCGCGCTGCGCACCGCCGCCGAAGCCGAGCTGCGCAAGCGCCTCGTCTATGAAGGCACCCGCCTCGATCTCGTCGATGATGCGAAAGCGCCCTGGTGGATGATGACCAGCGGCGACGAAATGGCGATCAAGGCGCTCGAAGCCACACTCGGCCGCAAGGGCTGGGAGGATGACGCGGGCAAGCTGATGGTCGGGGTCGCGCAGCGCCAGCGCAAGGGCCATTGGGACACCACCCCCGCCAATGCGTGGGGCGCGGTCACCGTCCGCCGCTTCGCCGAGCTCTATCCGGCGAGCGCGATCACCGGCGTCACCAATATCAGCCTTGCGGGCGCCAGCGCGTCGCAAAGCTGGCCGCTGCCCGCCGAGACGCCCTCGCCGCTCCGCGTTGCGCTGAACGCCGCGACGATGAGCCTGAAGCATGACGGCACCGGCGCGCCCTGGGCGACGGTCAGCGTCAAGGCCGCGGTGCCGTTGAAGGAACCGCTCAACGCCGGTTACCGGATCAAGCGCTCGGTCAGCATCGTCAAGGCGGCAAACAAGGACCGCCTGACGCGCGGCGATGTGATCAAGATCCGGATCGAGGTCGTCGCGGCCGCGGGCCGGACCTGGGTCGTCATCAACGATCCGATCGCGCCGGGCGCGACGATCGTCGGCAACCTCGGCGGCCAGTCCGAAATGCTCGCTGATCAGGCGAGCGGATCGGGCGCACAGCCGAGCTATGTCGAGCGCGGCCGCGATAGCTGGCGCGGCTATTTCGGCTGGATGCCCGCGGGCACCCACGCGGTCGAATATGTCGTGCGCTTGAATGGCTCGGGTCGCTTCTCGCTGCCGCCGACGCGGGTCGAGGCGATGTATTCGCCCGCGATCCGCGGCCAGTGGCCGAACGGCACGCTGACGGTGGCGAGCGTGGAGCAGTGACGCTTACCCGCCACCACCCCCTGTTTCCGTTCGTGTCGAGCGAAGTCGAGACACCCCGAAGGCATAGGCAATCCCAATGGGCATCTCGACTTCGCTCGATGCGAACGGGAAGCTACGCCATTTCAGATATCGTCATCCCGGCGAAGGCCGGGATCTCGACGGCGCGTCCTAACGCCACGGTGAGATCCCGGCCTTCGCCGGGATGACGGAACGTGGATAGTCGATCTCCAGTGCGCCGCTCTTGGCGCGACGCCGTCGCCTGGCTCGCCCTCGCCCTGCTCATCCTCACCACCGCGGCGCACTTGGTCACCAAGCCGCCCCCCATGCCCGCCTACGCCGCCGTCCGCGCCGACTGGCAGCCCAGCGAAGCCTGGCTCTACGACCGCGACGGCCAGTTGCTCGACAGCGAGCGCGTCAATTTCGAGCGCCGCCGCCTCGCGTGGGTGCCGCTGAACGCGATCAGCCCCGCCGTCCGCACCGCGGTGGTGCAAAGCGAAGACCGGCGCTTCTGGTCGCACGGCGGCGTCGACTGGCTCGCGGTCGCCAGTGCGATTCGGTCGCGCTGGACGGGAGACCGCTCACGCGGCGCCTCGACGCTGCCGATGCAGCTCGCGGCCTTCCTCGACCCGAGCCTCGCGCAACCCGGCAAGCGCGACTGGCGCACCAAACTCCGCCAGATGCGCGCCGCACAAGCGCTCGCCGCAGACTGGTCGCACGAACAGATGCTCGAAGCCTATTTCAACCTCGTCCCCCTGCGCGGCGAAGCGCAGGGCATTGGCGCCGGGTCGCGCGCTCTGTTCGGCAAGCGCCCGGCCGACATGACCCGCACCGACGCCGCCTTGTTCGCCGGCCTGCTCCCCAATCCCACCGCGGGCGCCGAGGCCCTCGGCCGCCGCGCCTGCCGCGTTTTTGGAGGAGATGGGGCCCAAACCAAAGACTGCACCGCGATCCGCGCCGCCGCTGCAACGCTCGTCTCGGGCGAGCGCGCCGCGCAGCTCGACCCCGCGCTCGCGCCGCACCTCGCGGTCCGCCTGCTCGACAAACCCGGCAAGCGCGTCACCACCACGATCGACCGCCGTATCCAGACCGCCGCGATCGTCGCGCTCCGCCGCCAGCTCGCCGGGCTCGGCGCCGACCGCGTCCGCGACGGCGCCGTCGTCGTGCTCGACAATGCCAGCGGGGAAGTCCTCGCCTATGTCGGCGGCGTCGGGCTCAAATCGACCGCCGCGATGGTCGATGGTGCCAACGCGCGGCGGCAGGCCGGGTCGACGCTCAAACCACATCTCTATGCACAGGTGATCGAACATGGCTGGCTCACCGCCGCCTCGATCCTCGACGACAGCCCGGTCCAGCTCGACACCGCCTCGGGGTTGTACGTCCCCAAAAACTACGATCACAGCTTCAAGGGACCGGTCAGCGTCCGCCACGCGCTCGCTTCGTCGCTCAACGTCCCCGCGGTCCGCGCGCTCGTCATCGACGACGTCCAGCAGTTCCGCGACCGCCTCTGGGCGCTCGGCTATCACGGCCTGGTCGAGGACGGCGAATATTACGGCTTCAGTTTAGCGCTCGGATCGGCCGAAGTTTCGCTGGTCGAACAAGCCAATGCGTTCAGAACATTCGCAAATTCTGGAAAGTGGTCGCCGGTCACCTTCGACGCTACGCGGCACCTTCGCCAACATCCGCCGCAACAAATCGTCAACCCCGCCGCCGCCTTCATCGTCGGCGACATCCTCGCCGACGCCTCCGCCCGCACTGACGCCTTCGGCGCCGACAGCGCGCTCCGCCTCCCCTTCTGGGCCGCCGCGAAGACCGGCACGTCGAAAGGCATGCGCGACAATTGGTGCATCGGCTGGTCCGACCGCTTCACCGTCGCGGTGTGGGTCGGCAATCTGGAGGGCGATTCGATGCGCGCCGTCTCGGGCACCTCGGGCGCCGCGCCGATCTGGCGCGACGTGATGCTCGCGCTCCACGCCGGCAGCCCCGGCAAACCGCCAACGATGCCCGACGGCGTCGAGGCGCGGCAGATCACGCTCGCTGGCACCCGCGAACCGCCGCGCCGCGAATATTTCCTCCGCGGTACCGCCCAAAGTGAAATGGCCGCCGCCCCGCAAGCCGCTCGCCGCCCGCGCATCACCAGCCCGGTCAGCGGCAGTGTCTATGCGCTCGACCCCGACATCCCGATCGACCGCCAGCGGCTGGCGGTCACCGTCAGCGGTGCGGTCGCGGGCTATCGCCTGCTCCTCGACAAAAAACCGCTCGGCGACGCCGATGCGGGCCAGCAGATCCTGCCGCGTCCGGGCAGCCATATGCTGGCGCTCGTCGACCCCGGTGGGCGGATGATCGACCGAGTGCGCTTTACGGTGCGGTAAGCCGCACTCGATCCACCGAAAACGGCCCAAGACCCCATGAAATTAAGTTGCGCTGACGCGCGGAGCGGTTAGTCTGCGCCCTTGGAGACGGACGGCGATCAGCCGCCACAAGGGGATAATAGATGTTACTTGACCGGGTAAAACCGTTAGAAGCCATTTTGGCGACAGCGCAGAAAAAATCGCTACACCGCACCTTGGGTGCCTTTCAGCTGACGCTGTTCGGCATCGGTTGCGTCATCGGCACCGGCATTTTCGTGCTGACCGCGGCGGGCGCGCAAAAGGCGGGTCCGGGCCTGATGCTGGCTTTTGCCATCGCCGGCCTGATCTGCATTGTCGCGGCGCTCTGCTACGCCGAAATCGCCGCGATGATCCCCGTCGCCGGCTCCGCTTACACCTATACCTATGCCACGATGGGCGAGGTTCTTGCCTGGACCGTCGGCTGGGCGCTTGTCCTTGAATATGCGGTCGCTGCGTCCGCCGTATCGGTCGGGTGGTCCGGCTATTTCACCGGCACGATATTGAACGAGTTTCTGGGCGTACAACTGCCCGCTTTCCTGTCGGGTGCACCGCTAGCACTGGGCGGCGTCGAGGGCGGGTTCATCAATCTGCCCGCCGTTTTCATCGCAATGCTCATGACTTGGCTGCTGATGATCGGCACCACCGAAAGCGCCCGCGTCAACGCCGTGCTGGTGTTGATCAAGGTCACGGCGCTGACCGCTTTCATCGTCCTGACCCTGCCCAGCGACCAGTTCTCGACCGACAAATTCAACCCGTTCCTCCCCGCCGGGGTCTTCGGTGGCTTCGGCTCCGGCCTCGGCGCGGTCGGCGCGGCGGCGACGATTTTCTTTGCCTATGTTGGCTTCGACGCGGTCTCGACGGCGGCCGAAGAAACTAAGAACCCGCAGCGCAACGTCCCGATCGGCCTGATAGGTTCGCTGCTCTTCTGTACTGTTTTCTACATCCTCGTCGCGGCCGGCGCGGTCGGCACCGTCGGTGGTCAACCGATCATGGGCCCGAACGGCGTGCCCTTTCCCGCCGGGTCAGAAGAACTGGCGCGCCAGTGCGCTACTTATGCTGCCGACACGCTGCCGCTGGTCTGCTCGAACGAGGCGCTGGCGCATGTGCTGCGTCAGATCGGCTGGTCGGGGGTTGGCAACATGCTCGGCATCGCGGCGTTCGTGGCGCTGCCGTCGGTCATCCTGATCCTGCTGTTCGGCCAGACCCGCGTCGCATTCGTGATGAGCCGCGACGGCCTGCTCCCCGAATCATGGAGCAAGGTGCATCCGAAGTGGAAGACCCCGCATGTGATCACCGCAATCACCGGGGTTGCGGTGGCCTTCGCCGCCGCCTTCCTGCCGGTCGGCAAGCTGGCCGACATCGCCAACGCGGGCACGCTCTATGCGTTCATGATGGTCGCTATCGCCGTCATGATTCTGCGCAAAACGGCACCGAATACGCCGCGTGCGTTCAAGACTCCCGCGCTGTGGCTGATCGGTCCGCTCACGATCGCGGGTACGGTGTTCCTGTTCCTCAACTTGCCGTTTGAGGCGATGATCGTGCTTCCCGTATGGGGCGCTATCGGTCTGCTGATCTACTTCCTCTACAGCCGCAGCCGGAGCCATCTGGGCCGCGGCATTGTCGAGGTGCATGAGGATGATCTCGACCCGTCGAGCCCTATCCACGATTAAGCCTTCACGACCGTTCGAGGGTTAAAGCGACCGTCGCAGCAGAAGCTGCGGCGGTCCTTTCTTTTGGCCAGTCAGAACGGACTTTTCGGCGCCGTCCCCGGCCGCGTGAACAGCTTGCCGCGCTCGGCCCAGAACACCAGCGCTAGGCCGACCACCGCGCTGATCAGAAAGGCGAAAGCCAGCGGCAAGGTCGATCCGTCATATTGCTGACCGATCAGCGCACCGACGGTCGCCGCCAGCAAGGTCTTGGCAAAGCTCTGATACGAAGACGCGACCCCGGCCATATGGCCGAAATCTTCCATCGCGATCGAACCGAAATTGCTGCCGATAAAACCGATCAGCCCGACATTGACCATCATCAGCGCGGTGAACATCCACAAAGTCTCGGCGCCGCTCAGCGCCGCGACAATCTGCGCGATCGAACTTGCCATGAAGGCAAACACCGCGGTCTGCGACACCCGCCGCGCGCCGAAACGCTCGACGATCGCGGCATTGGAGAAATTGGCGATCGCGATCCCGACCGCAACGCAAGCAAAGATCAGCGGGAACCAGCTCTGCGCGTTGAATACTTCGTCGATGATCTGTTCGCTGCTGTTGAGATAGCCATAGAGCGCGCCCTGCATCATTCCCGACGCGATCATATAACCCGCGGCGCGGCGATGCCGCGTCACCGTCGCCCAGCCGCTGACCATCGTCCGCCAGTCGAGCGGGCGGACGTCGGCAGGCTCAAGCGTTTCGGGCAGGCGGCGGAGCCAGGCGATCATGACCAGCCCCATCACCGCGAGAACGATGAAAATAGCGCGCCAGCCGGCGATCGCCGCGACCCCGGCGCCGATCGTGGGCGCGATGATCGGCACGATCATGAACACGAGGAAGATCAGCGACAGCCGTTTCGCCATCGCATCGCCCGCGAACAGGTCGCGGATCACCGCCACGACGATCACGCCCAGCGCGGCGCTGATCAACCCGTGGCCGAAACGCAGCGCGAGCAGCATCGGAAAGCTCGTCGCCAGCCCGCAACCGATCGAAAAAACGACATAGGCGAGCAGCGCCGGCACCAACACGCCCTTGCGCCCGAAACGGTCGGCGAGCGGGCCATAGATCAGCGAACCGAAACCGATGCCGAGCAGATAGACCGAAATGACATATTGGCGGTCGTTGGCGACAAGGACACCAAGCCCTTCGCCGATCGCCGGCAGCGCGGGCAGCATCGCGTCGATGGCGAGCGCGTTGAGCGCCATCACCATCGCCATCATGACCACCATTTCGCGATCGCCGGGCAGGCTTCGCTGCGGGAGTTGGGCCGGTTTGTGCATGGCGGCAGCTATGCTCCCAAGCCGGTGCTTTGAACAGCCCCCAAGCCACGGGCATTGCTATGCAAAGCAAAAGGGCCGCTCCTTGCGGAACGGCCCTTTACGTCTTTCTGGCGGACGGCTCAGCCCTGGCGGGTGCCGGTCATCGCCATCGATCCGAACGCACCGGCCTTGATCGTGCCGGTCAGCGCGTCGCCGTCGATCACCGCTTCGCATTCAAGCGTCATCGGCATCGGCACCTTCATGTTCATCGTCCAGGTCAGCTTGTTGCCATCGACCTTGCCGTTCTCGACATCGAGCGAACCCATCGCGCCGGCGTTCTGGCCGCTGAAGCTGCCGCCATCGCTGGTCACGGTGAACACCGATTTCTGGTCACCCATCGGCGACTTGGTAATGCAATCATAGCTGCCATCTACGGACATCGAAGCTCTCCTTACTGAAATCAATGTTAGTTAATTGGAGTCGCTGTTTCCACCGCCAGACCCAATCCGTCAAGCTGCGGTTTGACCACCGCCGCATCGCCGACAACGACATAGACCAGATCGTCGGTGCTCAGCGCCTTGCGCGCCGCAGCATCGATTTCGGCCGCGGTCATCGCTTCATAGGTGGCAGGCAGCGTTTCGTAGTAATTGTCGGGGCGCGAGAATTTGACGATATTGCGCAGCCCGGCGAGCACATCGGCCGAGGTTTCGAAACTGCCCGGCAATTCGCGAACGCTGCCGTTGATCGTGCGCTCCAGCTCCTCCTTCGTCACACCCTTGTCGCCGAGGAAGGCCTTGAGATCTTTCTGCAACTCCTTGATCGAATCGCCGGTGCGGTCAGCCTGCACCGGCGCCACCGCGGCCCAGGCGAGCCGGTCCTTGTCGCCTGAAATTCGGCTGCGGACACCATAGGACCAGCCCTTCGTCTCGCGCAAATTGGTGTTAAAGCGCGACAGGAAATTACCGCCGAAAATATCGTTGGCCGACCGCAACACCTCAAGCTCGTCGCCGCCTTTGGCACCGAGCACCTTGCCTGCGAGGATCACCGACTGCGGCGACTTGGGGCGATCGAACAGCACAATACGCGGCTTGGGCGCCGGGATCGCGATGTCGAAATTCTTGACCGGTTTCGCCGTCTTCGGCGCCTTCCACTGGCCCAGCGTGCCATCAAGCTGCTTCTTCACTTCGGCCAGCGTCGTGTCGCCAACCACGAACACGCGCGCATTGTCGGGACGAATCCACGCCGCGTGGAACGCCGCGAGCTGGTCGCGCGACGCTGCCGTCACCGCCTTGGCATCGCCCAGCCCCGACGGCGGAATGCCATAAGGATGGTCGGCGCCATAGAGCATCGGCGCCATCAGGCGCCCGGCGATTGCGTTCGGGTTGTTGAGTTCAGCCTTCAGCCGGTTGAGCTGCTGCGCGCGGACACGCTCGAGTTCCTTGGCATCGAACGCCGGGTTGCGGATATAGTCGGCGAGCAGCGACAGCGAGGCGCCCAGATTAGGCTTGAGCGCGAACAGGCTGAACACCGTTTCGTCGGCGTTGGCGGTCGCATCAATCTGCGCCCCGAGCCGTTCCTTGGCTTCGGCAAAGGCGATCGAGTTGAGGTTGGTCGTACCCTCGTCCATCAGGCTGAGCATCAGCGACTGGGTGCCGAGCGCGCTGTGCGGATCGGCGGCATAGCCCGCGTCGAAGCTGACCGCGACATTGACCGTCGGCACCGTCGTGCGGCGGGCGAAGACGACCTCGACACCATTTTTGAGCTTGGTACGTTCGATCACCGGGAAATCGAGCGCGGTGAGATCGGCAACTGCGGGCAATTGCGAGCGGTCGGCGATCGACGCCGCGGCGCCGATGCCGGTGTCAGGACCGATGTCGCCAAGCGCCGGATTCCAGTAACGATCGGGCGCGACCGCCTCGGTCATCTTGCCTGCCGTCACCGCGCCGCCGCGATTCTCGCCGCCTTCGGTGCGTTCACCGGGGGTGTAGGTCAGCGAAAAGGCCGGGCGCGACATCCATTTGCGTGCCACTGCGGCAACCTGTGCAGGGGTCGATTTCGCCATCCGGTCGAGCTCGACCTTGTAATAAGCGGGATCGTTCGAATAGAGCGCGCCCTCGGCCAGCGTCACCGCCTTGCCCCCAAAGCCGCCGACCGATTCGAGCCCGGCGATGGTGCCGCCCAGATAGCTCGCTGCGGCGCGCTGCAGTTCGTCGGCGGTCGGGCCAGTCGCGAGGAATTTGGCGATTTCTTCGTCGAGCTTCTTGCCGACTGCCGCGACATCGGTGCCGGGCTTCACATCGGCCTGGATAATCAGGATGCCCGCATCCTCAAAGGTCTGGGCAAAGGCCGCGACGCTGACCGCGACCGGATCGGTGCGGACCATCGCATTGTCGAGGCGCGACGATGACAGGCCGCCGAGCACCGCGGTCGCCATCTGCAGCGCCACGCCGTCGGCATCGTTGAGTCCGGGAATCGCCCACATGCGATAGATGCGCGGGGTCGGGATCAGATCCTTGACCTCTTTCGCCAGCGGCGCGGGCAAGGTCGGGACCGTGGTTTGGGGGGCGGCGATGGCTGGGCCGCGCGGGATGTCGCCGAACCATTCCTGCACCTTGGCCTTGGCGGTCGCGACATCGACGTCGCCCGCGAGCACCAGCACCGCATTGTTCGGGCCGTAATTGTCGCTGAACCACTTCTTGACGTCGTCGAGGCTCGCCGAATTGAGGTCGGCCATCGAACCGATGGTGCTGTGGTGATAGGGGTGGCCGGTCGGGAAGAGATTCTCGAAAATCTCGTAACGCAGCAGACCATAGGGGTTGTTGTCGCCCTGACGCTTTTCATTCTGGACGACGCCGCGCTGGTTATCGAGCTTTTCCTGCGTCACCGCGCCGAGCAGGTGGCCCATGCGGTCGCTTTCGAGGAACAGTGCACGGTCGAGCGCGCCGGTCGGGACGGTTTCGAAATAATTGGTGCGGTCGACGTTGGTTGTGCCGTTGCTGTCGGTCGCGCCGACCTGTTGCAGCGGCTCGAAGAAATCACCGGGCGAATTTTCAGACCCGTTGAACATCAGATGTTCGAACAGATGGGCAAAGCCCGTCTTGCCTTTGGGCTCGTGCTTCGACCCGACGCGATACCACACCGACACCGCGACAACGGGCGCCTTGCGATCCTCATGCACGATCACGCGCAGACCATTGTCGAGCTTGAAGGCTTCGTAAGGAATGTCGACCGCCTTCACCAGATCGGCGATCGGCGCCGGATCGGCGGCTTTGGTCTTGGCAAGCGCGGGACCGGCAGCGACGAGCGACGTGGTCACCGCCAGAGCAAGGGCGAAACGATGGAAACGGGGCATGGACATCCTCTTGGATTATGGACGCAGACATGATGCGCCTGCGCGCGACCGCGTGCCGGACGGCACTGTATCAACGGTTTAGGACAGCCATTCGCGGCTTTCAAGGCCGATAGAAGCGCGCTCCGCTGGCCTTCAGCGCCGCCGGATCGAACAGCACGGGTTTCAGCTGGTGCCGCACAAACAACGGCGCCTGATCATTATAATGCGGGCTTTCAGGCCGCGTCGTCGCCGAACCGAAGGGCTGGATCGATTCGGAACGCACCCGGCCCTGCGCGTCCCAGGTCATGAACATGATGAAGCTGTCGCCGTGACGCACCTTCAGCCGCCCGTCGGGTTCGGCGTCCCACAGCGTCGAGGCGCGCACCGTGTCGTTGCCGCCGTCGAGCGGCAAGTCGATGCGGTAAGCGCCCTCGCCATGGCGCAGCCGCAGCACCGTGCCCAGCTTGGGATCGAGCCCGCCGAAATGCTTCTGCAAATGCGCCACCGTCTCGGCCAGCACGGTGCGCGGATCGGGACCGGCGCGGCGCTGGTAATGGCTGCCGTTCGCGGGGCGCAGCACCATCAGCGCCAAGGCATCGCCCTTCCCCTTGCCATCAAGGTTCCAGTCCCAGCGGCGCAGCAAATTCTGCGCGTCGACCAGCGTCGGATCATCTTTGACGTTCAGCGCGAGCAGGCGATCGATCCACGCCTTGGCGTAGCCCGACTTCGCATAGGCGGTATCATATTTGATCGCCTTCAACCGCGCCTCATCGATCTGTCCAGATGCCTCGAACAGCTCGATCAGCCGCGTCGCGCGGTTGGTCATGTCATCCTCGACCCCGAGCAACGGCGAGAAAGCGGCGGCGTCGAGCTCATCGCCCGGTCCCGCGGCGACCCATGGGGTGTTGTTGGCGTTCATCACATAGCCCGAGCGCGGATTGACCAGCGCCGGGGCGCGGTCGAACGGCAGCGTCTGCGTCCACAGCGCCGCCGCCTTGTCGCCCGGCAGCACGCCGCGCCAGTTGAACCCGTCGGGCCGGTCGGGGAACATCGCATTATAGAACAGCCCGATATTGCCTTTCGCATCGGCGTATATGAAATTGGTCGCGGGCACGCCCTGCCCCGCCATCGCGGCGCGCCATTCGGCGAAATCCTTCGCCTTGTTCAGCCGGTAATATTGGGTGACCATCGCCGACTGATCGATCCCCGCGTAGCGGATCGCAAAGGCACCCTTGTCATTCTTCACCACAGGGCCATGGACCGACCGATAGGTGATGCGCGGCACCGGCAGCACGAAGGGGCCGAATTTCACCTTCAACCAGACGCGCTTTTGTTCCAGCGGCCGCCAGGCGCCGTCATAGCGATATTTCTCGCCGCTCTCGTCAAGCACCAGCTTGTACACGTCGATCAGGTCGGGGCGATTGACCGTGTTGGTCCAGCCAAGATATTTATTGTGGCCGAGGAAGGGATAGGGCGAGCCGGGGAAATTAGCGCCGGCAAAGTCCCAGCCTTCTTCGCTATGCACGACCAGCTCGTACCAGGCGACGCCGCCGGTCCACGGCTGGTGCGAGTTCGATACCAGCCGCGTTGCGCCATCGGTCGAGCGCGCCGGCGCGACCGCCATGCCATTCGACCCGTTCGCGGCGGGATCGCTGCCCACCGGGGTGTCGGCGCGCGGGACGATCTTGCCCGTCGCGTCGAGCGCCGGGCCGCCCTCGCGGTGCATATCCTTGCCCTCGACCAGCTGGCCAAGCACCGAATCAAGCCCGAAAAAGAAGGGCGAGCGCAGCACGAAGCCCGCGACAACATCTTCGCCGGTCACCGGGAACAGCCCCGACAGGCGGACCTCGCCGGGATGCTGGTCAGCATAATGATTGAGCCCGGCGGCATAGGCGGTGAACAGCGCCTTCACATCGGTGGGCAAGCGCGGCCAGTCGCGCGCCGTCGTTGCGCGCACATCGAGCAGCGCCGCAGCATAGTCGACCTTCGCACCATCGGCGCCGAGCATCGCCCCGGCGCGCCCGCGCGTCATCGCCAGAACTTCCTGCAAGGTCGCGAAATCATCTTCGGCATGCGCAAAAGCCACACCATAAGCAACGTCGGCGTCGGTCTTGCCAAAGATATGCGGCACCCCGAACTTGTTGCGCGCGATGCGGACGTCTGTCGGCTTGAACGTCGGCGCTTCGGGCGCTTTGGCGGTCAACGGCTCCCACAACGCCAGCGAAGCGGCAGTGATGGCGACCAGCAGCAGAAACCCCAGCAAAATCCGTCGCAGCATTTCTGGTCCTCTTCATGCGCCCGATCCGCGACTGTCTGACCGCCATGTCGTCCGATGGCAAGCGGCTGTCGTTCGTCGAGCCGAATTTGCGATCGGCCGCCGCCCGGCTATGCACGGTCCCATAGTTTCAAACGGGGAATTTCATATGCATCACAAAAGCCTGCTGCTTGCCGCCTGCCTGTCGTTTGCCTTCGTTCCGCCCACCTTTGCCCAGACGGTAACGGGGTCAGGCGTCATCCCGTCGGCCGCCGCCAACAGCGCCGAGCGCACGATCGGCTTTGCCGCGAGCGCTGCTGCGAACGGCGCGCTCGTCATCGTGATGGCCGACGCGACGTTGCCGCCGCTCGATGGCGTCGCGATCGGCGCCGCCGAACGTCAGGCGGTGACCGCGGCGATTGCGGCGGCGACTTTCGACGGCAAGGCGGGATCGACGCTGTCGCTGCGCGGGATCGGGGCCTATTCGCGCATCCTGCTCGTCGGGACCGGCACCACCCCGTCCTCGCTCGCCCTCGCTGAAGCGGGCGGCAAGGCGGCGCAGGAACTGAAAAGTGAAGCGCAGCCGGTGACGATTGCGGGCGCCTTCGGCGATGCTTCGACCGCCGACGTCGCTTATGGCTTCGCGCTCGGCCAATATCGCTTTGACCGTTACAAAACCGTCGACAAAAAGGCACCGCCGAGCGGCGCTGTCACCGTCGTGGGCGCCAATCCGGCGGCGGCTGAAGCGGCGTTCAATGGTCGCTGGAAACACCTAGTCGACGGCGTCCGCCTGTCACGCGACCTCGCCAACGAACCCGCGAACGTCATCTACCCCGAAAGCTTCGTCGCCCGGGTGCGCGAAGCCTTTTCGGGCACCGCCGGGGTGAGCATCGAAGTGCTCGACGAAGCCGCGATGCGCAAGCTCGGCATGGGGACAATTGTCGGCGTCGGTCAGGGCAGCCCGCGCGGATCGCGGCTGATGCTCGTGCGCTATCGCGGCGCGAACGCCCCCGCGGCACCGATGGCCTTTGTTGGCAAGGGCATCACCTTCGATTCGGGCGGCATTTCGCTGAAACCCGGCGCGGGCATGTGGGACATGAAGGGCGACATGTCGGGCGCCGCCTCGGTCATGGGGGCGGTGCTGTCGCTCGCCAGGTCGCGCGCATCGGCGCATGTCGTCGGGGTCGCAGCGCTCGCCGAGAATATGCCCGACGGCAACGCCCAGCGCCCCGGCGACGTCACCCGCACGATGTCAGGCAAGACGATCGAGATGCTCAACAGCGACGCCGAAGGACGCCTCGTCCTCGCCGACGCCAATGAATATGTCGCGCAAGCATATAAGCCGCGCGCGATCGTCAATATCGCGACGCTGACCGGTGCGATCGTCGGTGCACTCGACGATCAATATGCCGGGCTGTTCGCGCGCGATGAGACGCTGGCCGCCAACCTACTTGCCGCGGGGAAAGTCAGCGGCGAGGAATTGTGGCGGATGCCGCTCCACAAAAATTACGCCGAAAAGATCAAATCGGACATCGCCGACATCCGCAACATCGCGCCCAGCCAAGGGCCGGGCGCCAGCATCGGCGCGCATGTCATCGGCTATTTCGTCGACGAGGCGACGCCATGGGCGCATCTCGACATCGCCGGGGTGAACCAGGCCGACAAGGCTTCGTCGCTGGTCCCGAAGGGGATGAGTGGGTTCGGGGTACGGCTGCTGGATCAGCTGGCGCGCAGCGGGGAATAGCGATCTCCAATCCCGTTCGTGTCGAGCGAAGTCGAGGCACCGCGAAGTCGGGCGCTGCCGATGGGCATCTCGACGTCGCTCGATGCGAACGGGCACTGGCAACAGCCCCTTGTGTTGCCAAATAGCAACACTATCTTGCAGACAAGAAAGGGGCTTATCCTCCATGAACCTCGAAAAATTTACCGACCGCGCCAAGGGCTTCCTGCAAGCGGCGCAGACGATCGCCATCCGCATGAACCACCAGCGGATCAGCCCCGAGCATATCGCCAAGGCGTTGCTCGAAGACAGCGAAGGCATGGCCGCGGGCCTGATCGCGAAAAGCGGCGGCGATGCCCCGCGCGCGGTCGCGGGCATCGACGCGCTGCTTGCGAAAGTACCCGCGGTATCGGGGTCGGGCGCGCAGGCCACCCCGGGGCTCGACAATGACGCGGTGCGCCTGCTCGATCAGGCCGAGCAGGTCGCCTCAAAAGCTGGCGATGGTTATGTCACCGTCGAACGGCTACTGCTCGCGATGGTACTTTCCGCCGCAACGCCGGTCGGCAAGGCTTTCGCCGATGCGGGGCTCAAGGCCGACGCCCTCAACAGTGCGATCAACGACCTGCGCGGCGGCCGCGCCGCCGACACGGCGAGCAGCGAAGACCGCTACGAAGCGCTGAAGAAATTCGCCCGCGACCTCACCGAAGCCGCGCGCGCAGGCAAGCTCGACCCCGTGATTGGCCGCGACGAGGAAATTCGCCGCACGATCCAGATTCTGGCGCGCCGCACCAAGAACAATCCGGTGCTGATCGGCGAACCCGGGGTGGGCAAGACCGCGATCGCCGAGGGGCTCGCGCTCCGCATCGTCAATGGCGACGTTCCCGACAGCCTGAAGGATCGCCGCCTCTTGTCGCTCGACATGGGATCGCTGATCGCGGGCGCCAAATATCGCGGCGAGTTCGAGGAGCGCCTCAAGGGTGTGCTCGACGATGTGAAGGCGGCCGAGGGCGAGATCATATTGTTCATCGACGAAATGCACACGCTGGTCGGCGCGGGCAAGGGCGAGGGCGCGATGGACGCCTCGAACCTGCTCAAGCCCGCGCTCGCGCGCGGCGAACTCCATTGTATCGGCGCGACGACGCTCGATGAATATCGCAAGCATGTCGAAAAAGACCCCGCGCTCCAGCGGCGCTTCCAGCCGGTGTTCGTCGGCGAACCGACGGTCGAAGATTCGATCTCGATCCTGCGCGGGCTCAAGGAGAAATACGAGCTGCACCACGGCGTGCGGATCACCGACGCGGCAATCGTCGCCGCAGCGACGCTTTCGAACCGCTACATCTCCGATCGCTTCCTGCCCGACAAGGCGATCGACCTGATGGACGAAGCGGCGAGCCGCATCCGCATGGAGGTCGAATCGAAGCCCGAAGAGATCGAGACGCTCGATCGCCGCATCATCCAGATGAAGATCGAAGAATCAGCGCTGAGCAAGGAAACCGACGCCGCGTCGAAAGACCGGCTGGCGACCTTACGCGCCGATCTCGCCAACCTCGAACAGCAGTCGGCCGAGGTCACCCAGAAGTGGCAGGCCGAGAAGGACAAGATCCACGCCGAGGCGAAGATCAAGGAAGAACTCGACGCCGCGCGTTCGGCGCTCGACCAGGCCCAGCGCGCCGGCGATCTCGCGAAAGCGGGTGAGCTGTCCTACGGCACCATTCCCGGCCTCGAAAAGCAGCTCGCCGACGCCGAGGCTGCGGCGAGCAATGCGATGCTGCGCGAAGAAGTCACCGCTGACGACATCGCCGCGGTGGTCAGCAAATGGACCGGCATCCCGGTCGACCGCATGCTGGCGGGCGAGCGCGAAAAACTGCTCGCGATGGAGAGCAGCATTGCCAAGCAGGTGATCGGTCAGGACCATGCGGTCCATGCCGTCTCGACCGCGGTGCGCCGCTCACGCGCTGGCCTGCAGGATCCGAACCGTCCGTTGGGATCGTTCCTTTTCCTCGGCCCCACCGGCGTCGGCAAGACCGAACTCACCAAGGCGCTCGCGCGTTTCCTGTTCGACGACGACAATGCGATGGTGCGCATCGACATGTCCGAATTCATGGAAAGGCACAGCGTCGCGCGGCTCGTCGGCGCGCCTCCGGGCTATGTCGGCTATGAAGAGGGCGGCACCCTCACCGAAGCCGTGCGCCGCCGCCCCTATCAGGTCGTGCTGTTCGACGAGGTCGAAAAAGCGCACCCCGATGTCTTCAACATTCTGCTCCAGGTGCTCGACGACGGGCGCCTGACCGACGGGCAGGGCCGCACGGTCGACTTCACCAACACGCTGATCATCCTGACCTCGAACCTTGGCAGTCAGGCGATCGCGGCGCTGCCCGACGACGCGCCGGTCGAACAGGCCGAACCCGCGGTGATGGAGGTCGTGCGCGCGCATTTCCGGCCCGAATTTCTCAACCGGCTCGACGAGATCGTGCTCTTCAACCGGCTGGCGCAGCAGCATATGAGCGGCATCGTCGATATCCAGATCGCGCGCGTCCAGAAGCTTCTGAACGACCGCAAGGTGACGCTCGACCTCACCGACGCCGCGCGCGCCTGGCTCGGTCGCGTCGGCTATGATCCCGTCTATGGCGCGCGCCCGCTGAAGCGCGCGGTGCAGAAATATCTGCAGGATCCGCTTGCCGATCTGATCCTGAAAGGCGAAGTGAAGGACGGATCGACGATCGGGGTCGATGAAGGCGACGGCGCGCTGAAACTCGCGCCGGTTTAGAGGTCTCAGGAGCGATTCGCGTGAATGAAGAGTGGGCGCGGCTCGATGCCGCGGCAGGAAGGAGTATCGGGCTGGGGCGCTATGCCGACGCCGCGATCCTGCTGCGGCAAGCAACCGCGCTCCGGCCCGATCACGCCGACGGCTGGTTCAACCTCGGCTATGTACTGCGCCAGACGCGGGCCTATCCCGAAGCACTCTTAGCCTATGCCGAGGCGCTGCGCCGTAACATTGGCGGCCCCGAGGCAGTGCACGTCAACCGGGCCGCCATTCTGTCCGAACATATGGAACGGACCGACGAGGCCGCCGCCGAATTGCGCGCCGCGCTGGCGAAAAATCCTCGGTTCCTCCCCGCATGGCTCAACCTTGGCGGGCTGATGGAAGATGTCGGCAACGCCAAGGCGGCGGCCGATGCCTATGAGCAGGCGCTGCGCCTAGCTCCGGGCAATGGCCAAGCCCGGGCACGGCTGGCGGCGATTCGCGTCCACAAGGGCGAGGCCGCTGCCGCGATCCGCGATCTCGAGCAACGGCTAGAGGTCGGCGCCGACAGCCAGAACGATGCCGCCGAACTTCTCTTCGGCCTCGGCAACGCGCTCGATGCGGCTGGCCGCTACCCCGAAGCCTTCGCTGCCATCACCCGGGCAAATCGGCTCAACGCTGCGACGCGGCCCCCGTCACGACGCTATAGTCGCCCGGCCCAGGAACGCCTCGTCGACGATCTGATCGCGACCTTTCCGGAACGACCACAGGGTCCGTCTGCAGCCGATGGACCACAGATGCTGTTCATTTGCGGGATGTTCCGATCGGGATCGACGGTGATCGAACAATTGCTCGGTCGCCACCCGCTGGTCCAGATCGGCGGGGAACTCGAACTGATCCCGGCGCTGGTCCATGAGCGGTTGACGCCGTACCCCGCTACGCTGCGCGACCTGACTGCAACCGACTGCCGTGATCTGCGCGACGCCTATCTGCAAACTGTAACGACCAATTTTTCCGAAGCCCGGTATGTCACCGACAAGCGGCCCGACAATTTCCTGCATATCGGCCTGATCAAAACGCTTTTTCCATCCGCACGCATCATCTGTACCGAGCGGGCAGCGCTGGACAATATTCTGTCCGTCTATTTCCTCAATTTTGCCGAGACGATTACCTACAGCGACCGGCTGGAGGATGCGGTTCACTATTTCGGTCAGCATCGCCGACTGATGGCGCATTGGCGTACCGTCTTTGGCGACGATATCCTGACCATCTCCTATGATCAGCTGGTCCAGACGCCCGAACCGATCGTGACGGCGGCTTGGCACGCGCTGGGTTTGCCGCCGATCGATGCCGACGCAACACCGAACCGGGCGCCGCCGGTCATCCGCACGCCAAGCAACTGGAAAGCCCGATCGGCCTTGCATACGCAATCTTCGGGACGGTGGCACAATTATGCGACGGAGTTGGCGCCCGTCATTGCGCAACTGAAAGCCTTGGGCGCGATCGCGTAAATATGTCGAGGGATTGCGTAGTGACCGGCGGCCTTGTTTAGGTCAGGCGTCCTGGCTCGCAAAAAAATCGACAAGCGACGCCTGCTCCTGTGCGGACAGATGCGGGTTCCACACGTCGAAAATCAGGACCAACCGGTTGTGATCGCTGCGATTGATCGCTTCATGCTCGATGGTGTCATCAAAGGCGAACGCCTCACCCTCAACCCATTGTCTTGTTTCCCCGCCGACGCGAAACTCGCAGCCCGACGGTACCACCAGCGGCAAATGGACGATTGCGCGCGTGTTGGTGACCCCGGTGTGCGGCGGAATATGGGCGCCGGGCCGCAACATCGAAAAGAAAGCCGATGGCGCCTTGCCGGGCACGGGGGCCAGCGGCGCGCGCGCGAGCGCCGCAGCCGTCGCGGGGCAACGATCCAGCACGCGCTGGTTCGGGACGCCATATTCCCACAAGAAGCAGGCGGTCCAATCCAGCGATTGATCGAGCGGCGACCATTTGCTTTCCGGCGACCCCTCTTCCATCCGGACATAGGGGCGCAAGTCTTCGCCGCCGTGCTCGATCAGCGCCAGCCCTTCGCGGCGAATGTCGTCCGTCGCGGCCTCCAGCTCGGCCAGCCAGGGAAACAGCCGCTTGTCGAAGAATTCGTCGGCGGGAAGAAAGGGATAATACAGCCCGTGGCATTCATTTCGATATGTCGTGCTGCGCCCCAAGACAATGTCCAGACAGCGGTTGAACCGGCGCATATCGGGGTCTGCCGCCCGATCGGCACCGAACAGGCCGTCGTATCGCGCGGTCAGTTTGCCGGCATGCGTCGCCATGAAAGCCTCACCCTGCCGGATGGCCTCGATGACCGGCGGCGGCGCATTGGCGATCTGACGACCAACCTGAATGACCGCGCCCCACGCCAAAACCGCATCACGTTCCTTGCCCGCGCGTTGTTCAAGTTCCGCCTTGCGAAGCAGCGCGGTAAACTGGAAGCGGTCGTTGGCCAGCGCCCGGTCGAGCGCAGCGCGCTCCCCGCTGACGTCATCCATCGCGCGCCGCGCCGTCGCGACGTTGATCCACAAAATCGGCTCGCCGGGATCGAGCATCGCCGCTTGCGTGAACAGGTCTGATGCCTTGTCCCAGCTGCCGTCCTGCAGGTGGTGCATTCCGCGCGCGTTCAATAGCTGCGGATCCTTAGGCGCCAACGCCAGTGCCGCATCAAGATGGCGAAGCTCCGCATCGCGATCGCCGCGCCGCCGCGCGTCGGCGAATGCCGCGAGGTGCTGCTGGACTTTGGTGGATTGCTCTGTCACCGTGCCGCCTAATCATAGGTTCAAATCGAGCGCAAGTGCGGCAAGGTTAGAGACGGATCATGGCCGACAACATCCTGGCCAACCGGGCGGCGCTCGGCGCTGAATGGCTCGCGCACCGGTTTGACGAAACGACCGGAACGATCCGTTTTGTCGACTATGACCGGCAAATGCGCGGCGCCGTTCCGTTCCTGACCGACGATCATCTGCCGCCGCGGGCTTTCCGCTCGATGACCCGCGAAGCAGCGAGGGTGATCGGCCAGGTCGCGCCCGTCCACTTCATTTTTCACTCGGGATTTTGTTGCTCGACGCTCCTCACCGCATGCCTGGACAGGCCGGGGCTGGCAAGCGGGCTCAGCGAACCGATGATATTGAACGATGTCGTCGGATGGCGGATGCGCGGTGCGAGTCCGGATTCGGTGATGTCGTTGCTGACCGATGCACTTCGTCTGCTCGCCCGACCGTTTCCAGGTGATCCTGCGGTCGTCATCAAGCCGTCCAATGTGGTCAATGGGCTCGCCGCGGCGATGCTCGCTGCCCAGCCGCAGGCCCGCGCGATCACGATGCACGCGCCCTTGGACGATTTTCTTGTCTCGATCGCCAAAAAGGGCATCGATGGACGCCGCTGGGTTCGCGAACTGTTTGTAAAATTGCGCGCCGAGGGGCGCGTTCAATCGCTGGGTTTTACCGACCTCGATTTTCTGGGTCAGACCGATTTGCAAATCGCCGCCATGGCGTGGCTGGCGCAGCAATCCTTGTTTCAAAGCCTGATCTCGGGAGCGCCGGATCGCGTTCGCTCGCTTGATAGCACGACGTTTCTTGCGCAGCCGGACACGATATTGACCCAAGCCGCGGCCCACTTCGGGCTGCCGCTGGATTCGGATCAACTCGCGCAAATTCTTGCCGGTCCGCTGCAACGCAATTCAAAGGATGGTCGCCGGTTCACCGCGGCTGACCGAGCGGCTGATTATGACGGAAGCCGAACCGCTCACGCTGACGAGATCGGCAAGGTGGTGCTATGGACGCACGAAGTCGCGAGGTCGGTCGGATTGCCCGCGACGCTTGGAGCACCGCTGACACCGCACGAGGCTTAAGGTCAGAACTTACCGGCGCTTTCTTCAAGCGATTTTCCCCGAACTGACGCTAACTACAGCGCGCCTGTCGGGTCATGTCGAGCAGCGGACATAGTGGTCGCAGGTAGCCGCCTGTTTCGGCGAAGCGGAGTCCGGTCGGCGCTTCGATGAGCTCATCACGAACGGATTTTCGCAGAAATGCTGATTTTGTGCGTGCCGCTCGCGCGCGCCGCACCATCATTGCACGCTTTGCCAGCGCATAAACGAAAAGGGCGGGTCGCATGCGACCCGCCCTTTCCTGATTCAGCGCTGAAGCGATTAGAACTTCAGGCGTGCCGTGGCGCTGTAACGGCGACCGATCACGTCGTAGGTCGACGGATAGGTGTTGCCGCTGTTGGCCGAGGTCGTGCCTGCCTGGCCACCAAGCAGCGGCGGCTGCTTGTCGAGCAGGTTGAACGCGGTCAGCGTCAGGTCGAAGTTTTCGGTAACCGAGAACCGCGTCGTCAGGTCGAAGTAATCATACGCCTTGATACGGTTCAGATTGATCGAGCGCCCGACGATATCGGGGAAGCGCGTGGCGTCGCCCCGAACGATACCGGTACAGCCATTGGCAGTGATACCCGGACCGCACAGATTGCCGGCCTGCGAGCGGAAGCTCGACATGTGGCGCCACAACAGCGACACATCGACGCCGTCAAAGCCCAGCGTGGTACGCATCGTCCACGACCATTTCGGCTGCAACTGACCTTGGGCGATACCGCAGTTCACGCTGTAAACGCCGGCACAATTCGGGAAGTTGGTCACCGATTCCGACGCCTGGAAGGTCGCCTTGCTGGTGTGGTTGCCCGAGAAGTTCCAGGTCAGGTCGGCGAAACCAAGATCGCGCTTGTAATTCGCGATCAGGTCGAAACCTTCGGTGAACAGGATACCCGCGTTGCTGAGCGGCGCGGGCAGGCCGCCCGTCGTCGCCGGCGAACCGCTGAGACGACCCGTCGCCGGATTGCGGCGGATAGCCGTACAAGCCGGATTGGTCGCCGAAGCCGCCGAAAGACCGTTAAAGCAGGCTGCGATGATGTCACCCGGCAACGGTGCGGTGATCGCGTCCGTAACCTTGATCCGGTAGTAATCGAGCGACAGCGTCAGGCCGGGGATCAGGCCGCTCGGCGTGAACACCGCACCAACCGTCAACGTCTTTGCCGTTTCCGGGCCAACGTTGGAGTTGCCACCGGTCGTCACGTTCGCCTGGCCAGCGGCCGGCTGCTCGATGAATCCGATCGAACCGGCGGGTGCGCCCTGGGCAAGGCAGACAGCGGTCAGGTTGGCATTGCCAACCGGCGCCGTACCCGCGCAGGGATCGGTCGCAAGGTTCGTCAGCTGCACGTTGAGCGGTGCGAACAGTTCACCGATGTTCGGTGCGCGAACGGCCTTTTGGTAGTTGGCGCGGAACTTCAGCGAATCGACCGGTGCCCAATTGACGCCGACCTTCCAGCTCGTCGGGCTGAATTTCGGATTGCCCGGTGCGTCAACCGAATAGCGCGAATAGCGAACGCCGCCTTCGATCGTCAGATCGTCGAAGAAAGGCTTGTCGCTCACGAGCGGAACAATCACCTCGGCAAAAGCTTCGGTCGAGTCATAGGCGCCCGAGAAAGGACGCACCGCGCCGCCGGCACCGCCGAGTTCGCCGGGAACCTGAGCCAGGTTATCAGGACGCTGCGCGGCGTTGTACTTGCGATACTCGCCGCCGAGGGCGAACGACACTTCTTCGCTTGCCCAAGGCAGACCAAAGCCGGTCGAACCCGACAGCACGCCATGCACCTGTGCCAGCGAAGCATATTGCTGGATCGAGCTGGTGATGCCGCCGATAAAGGCGCCCATTTCCGGCGTGATGCTGCCTTCGGGACCGAACAGGTTCAGCGGAACGCAGCCGTTGGCCGGGTTGGTACAGGCGGTGGTGCTGGTTGCGGCCAAAGCCTGGACGACGCGCGAGCGCGATACGTAGCCGCGGCGGGTTTCGGTGTTTTCCGATTCGCCATAGGCGCCGTAGATGTCGAACGAGATATTGTCGGTGATGTTGAACGTCGCACCGGCCTTAACGTCGAAGATGTTCGTGACATATTCCGACAGGCGCGGCCCGAGTTCGACCGAACGGCGATACACGGCGCCGAGCGGGATCGCCTGGTTCGTGTTACATGCCGCACCCAGCGCGATACCGGCAAAGCCGCAAAGCTGGTTGCGAACGCCGGCCGGCAGATACGGGTTGTCGCCGTTGATGGTCAGCACTTCCCCGAACACGCCCGACGACGCGATTTCGGTCTTTACGGTGTTCTTCGAGAACAGACCGCGGCTATAAACGGTCACGCTGTCCGAAACGTCATAACGGCCTTCGCCGTAGAAGTTGAAGCGCTCGTAAGGCGTGATGTAAATGTTCGCCGGGTTGAAGTTGTACAGCGAATATTGCGGCACCAGGCTCAGGCCATCGGCGCTGACCTGGCGGTTGCCGCCAGCGACGCCAGTGATACCGAACGAGGTCGGCGTTGCAGTCGGCGAATCGCCGCCGCAGAAGCCCGACAGCGAGTTGAGCACGCACTGGCCGAAACCGCGCGAACCGAACAAAAGCTTGTCGGCTTCGATGTAACCGATCGAAATGACAGCGTTACCGCGACCATCGTCAAAGTTCGCACCGATCACGAGGTCGGCGCGGAACAGGTTTGCATCGCCCTGTTCGCTGATCTGCTGTGTCGCCGAAAGATCGATACCGGCAAAGTCGCGCTTGGTGATGAAGTTGACGACGCCGGTCACGGCATCGGCACCATAGGTGGTCGATGCACCGCCGGTCAGAACGTCAACGCGCTCGACCAGGGCAACCGGGATGTTGTTGAGATCGACAGCGCCGAAAAAGCTCGACGGCACGATGCGGGTCGAGTTCAGCATGACGAGGTTGCGGTTGGCACCCAGGCCGCGAAGATCGACGCGCGCCGAACCGGCCGAACCGTTGTTGACGTTCGCGCCAAGGTTCGGAACAATGCCGGGGGTTTCACGAAGCAGCAGCTCGGCGCTGGTCGCCTGACGAAGCTGGATTTCGTTTTCGTTCGTCACATTGACCGGCGACGAGCTTTCAAGATTCGGGTTGCGGATCAGCGTACCGGTGACGACGATTTCGCCGGCGGGCGTCGCGCCCTCTTCGGCGGTGTCCTGCGCATAGGCAGGAGCCGAAACCAGGGCGACGCTCAATACGAGCGGCGCAGCGCCTAGCTTCAGCTTGGAAAATTGGGTTTTCTTCACAGTGCAGTCCCTTGCTACTGGTGGATTGAATTACCCGAGCCCCTAACGCGACGGCACACAGCCGACACGCAAACACCCCGATAGCGTGCGGAATGACCTTTCCCTTGGGGCGAGTAAAGGAAATTTCCCGCCTAATCCGCCGTTTCGGGAAGCATTGTGACGTATTTGCAACAACCGCGACATCTCGCGAAATACAATATGTCGCAACGCATCATTTGCGACATATTGTTTCATTGGAAACGAATTGCCGCGGAGCAGAACAATATTCAGCCCCCGATCGGACCGGCGAGCTTTCCGGGATCGAGCCGCGCATCGCGCCATTTCAGGCCCCAATGCATGTGCGGCCCTGTCGCGCGGCCGGTCCGTCCGACGGTTCCCAATGCTTGTCCCTGCATCACCCGCTCGCCGACCTTTACGTCAAGCCGCTGGCAATGGAGAAAAGCGCTGGTCAGACCCATCCCATGATCGACGATCAACAAATGGCCCTCCAGCGTGAACGGCGCGCTCGCCGCCAGCACGACGACACCATCTGCCGGCGCGGCGAAAGGGGTTCCCGCGGGTACCGCGATGTCGGTGCCGCTGTGATAAGCGCCGGGTTTCCCCTGATAGACCCGCTGCGATCCGAAAAAGCCCGACATGCGCCCGGTCACCGGCCAGCGGAAGCGCTGTTTCCAGCCGTCCGATTCGACCTGCACGGCCCGCGCCGCGGCGATCTGTGCGAGTTCAGCGGGGCGGCGTCGCTCGAAATCGGCGTCGCTCGATGCGCTGCCGCGGTAGGGCGCGTTGATATGCTCCAGCCGCCAGGTCCCCGGTGCCACTGCCACCAAACGCTCAATCGTTCGTCCGTCCGGAAAGATCGCGACGAGCCGGGCGCTCGGCCCGGCATCGCGGTCGAAGGCGATGAAGAAATCACCGTCGATGGTCAGCGGGATCGCCGCGCCATCAAGCGACAGCGCCTGCGTCCCGCCGGGAGCTTGTCCGATCATGACGCCGCCTTGCTCCGCAACCCCGCGCAGAACGAAGTCACGACGCAACGGTCGTGACGGCCCGAATGCCACTGGCGGCGAAACTGCGGTTTCAGGGGTAGGTGCCACGGTCGGACGGGGCCGGGCCAGCGCCTCCGTCGCCGGTACACAGCTCGCCGCAATGATCAGTAGCGGCAGTGAGACCGAATAGCGAAACCCGAAACGCGCAAGTCTCATGCCCCGCGCGCGGCGTCCAGTGCGGCCTGCACCGAAATGGCGGCGGTGGCATAGGGTTCCTGCCGCGCCACCGACCAATAGCGCAGCTCGTCGAGGCCGATCGGCACGCCCGTCACCGCGCACAGCACATGATCACCCGGTTCCAGCACACGAAAACCATTGGGGCCATATTGCAGGCGGGCGAGTCGGTTGCGGCTGGCGATCAGCATGATTCTGGTGTCCGTACAAGGGGCGGTGATTGCTACCACTATATCAGCCGAGCGCCGCAGAGCCACCCCCGGCAACGTCAGAACAGCTCGCCCTGCCCTCTTTTGAGTGGTTCCGGCGCGAGCTTTCGCGTTGAGCGAGGCGGCGGCGGACCGTCACCGGCGGGCTGGACCGAAACATCGCCATCGGAAAATTGCAGCCGCAGATGGCCGGCGCGTTGCGCGCGGGCGGCAGAGGTAACGATGGCCCCACCCGCATCGCGCACCATCGCATAGCCGCGCGACAACAAGACGCGCGGATTGAGGCTGTCGAGTAGCCGCCCCAGCCCTTCGAGCCGCGCGCGGTCGCGGTCCCAGCGCCGCGCGAGCAACGACGGCCGCAGCGCCGCGCCGCGCGTTGCCAGCCGCTCCGAAATCACCGCGAGCCGCTGGCGCTGACTGCGGTCGAGCCGGTCGGCGCTGTCGTCGAGACGCTGGCGCTGCGGTGCATAGAGCGCCTCGCGCCGCGGCAGATGGCGCGCCAGTGCCGTCAGCCTTTCGCCCCAAAGCCCCTGCTGACGGTTCGCGGCGCCGATCATCCGGCCGTTCCACGTTGCGAGCAATTCCTGCAATTCGGCGCGCACCGGCACCGCCATTTCGGCCGCGGCGGTCGGCGTCGGGGCGCGGCGGTCGGCGGCATAGTCGGCCAGCGTCGTGTCGGTTTCGTGGCCGACCGCGCTGATCGTCGGAATGCGGCAATCGGCGAGCGCGCGCACCACGACCTCTTCGTTGAACGCCCACAGATCCTCGATCGACCCACCACCGCGCGCGACGATGACCAGGTCGGGGCGCGGCACCGGCCCGTCCGCCGCGAGCGCATCGAAGCCGCGAATGGCATGGGCGACCTGCGCTGCCGCGCCGTCGCCTTGCACCAGCACCGGCCAGACGATCACCTGCATCGGAAACCGGTCCGCGAGCCGGTGCAATATGTCGCGAATGACCGCCCCGGTGGGCGATGTCACGACCCCGATCACACTGGGCAGCCGCGGAACATCCTGCTTGCGCGCCGCGTCGAAAAGTCCCTCGGCACCCAGCCGCGCCTTGAGCTTTTCAAAGAGCAGCATCAACGCGCCTTCGCCCGCGACCTCGAGCGTGTCGACGACGAGCTGATATTTGGAGCGCCCCGGATAGGTGGTGAGCTTGCCCGTCGCGATCACCTCGATCCCGTCCTCGGGCCGAAACGCCAGCCGCGCCGCCTGCCCTTTCCACATCACCATGTCGATCAGCGCATTATCGTCTTTCAGCGCTGCGTAGAAATGTCCCGACGCGGCGCGCTTCGTCCCCGACAGCTCGCCACGCACCCGGACGCGGGAAAACCCGTCCTCGACCGCCCGCTTGATCGCCGCCGATAATTGGCTGACCGACAATTCGGGTGCATTGTCGCCGGGCGAATGCTCGGCTAACAGCCGCGCCGCGGGGTCGGTTTCGGACGCCGGATCGGGAAAAGGGACTGCCATGAATATCCTGCTGGTCGGATCGGGGGGCCGTGAACATGCGCTCAGCTGGCAGTTGGCACAATCGCCAAGCTGCGCCAAGCTCTATGCCGCCCCCGGCAATCCCGGCATCGAAGCCCACGCCGAATGTGTCGCGATTGCCGCCGACGATCTGGATGGCCTGATCGCCTTTTGCACCGAACACAGTATCGATTTTGTCGTCGTCGGCCCCGAAGCGCCGCTCGTCGCCGGGCTCGCCGACCGGCTGCGCACGCTGGGCATTGCAACCTTCGGCCCCGGCGCTGCAGCGGCGCAGCTCGAAGGGTCAAAAGGCTTTACCAAGGATCTATGCGCGCGTGCCAACATCCCGACCGCCGCCTATGCCCGCTGTACAACGGCCTCCGAAGCACTTGCGGCCCTCGTCGACTTTGGCATCCCCGTCGTGATCAAGGCCGACGGCCTCGCCGCGGGCAAGGGCGTGATCATCGCCGAAACGCAGACTGAAGCCACGGCCGCGATTGCCGATATGTTCGACGGCGCCTTCGGTAGCGCGGGCGCCGAGGTGGTGATCGAGGAATTTATGACCGGCGAGGAGGCAAGCTTCTTCGCGCTCTCGGACGGCACCGACGTTATGGCGTTCGGCAGCGCGCAGGACCATAAGCGCGTCGGCGACGGCGACGTGGGACCGAACACGGGCGGCATGGGGGCATACAGCCCGGCGCCGGTGCTGACCGAAGCACTCGAAGCGCAGGTCATGGACCGCATCATCCGCCCGACCGTGGCGACGCTCGCCGCTGAGGGCACGCCCTATGTCGGGGTGCTGTTCGCGGGGCTGATGCTCACCGACGCGGGGCCCAAGCTGATCGAATATAACGCCCGCTTTGGCGATCCAGAGTGTCAGGTGCTGATGATGCGCTACGCCGGCGATCTCGCTGCGCTGCTTTACGCCGCATCGACCGGCGCGCTGACGACCGCAACGCGACCCGCCTTTGCCAGCGACACGGCGCTCACGGTCGTGATGGCCGCCAACGGCTATCCCGCCGCCCCCGCCAAAGGCGGCGCGATCCATGGCATCGCCGATGCCGAAAGCGGCGGTGTGCGCGTTTTCCATGCCGGAACGGCGCGCGACGGCGACACCATCGTCGCAGCGGGTGGGCGCGTGCTCAATGTCACGGCGACCGGGCGCACCGTCACCGAGGCGCAGGCGCGCGCCTATGCCGCGGTCGACAGGCTCGATTTCGCCACCGGATTTTGCCGCCGCGACATCGGCTGGCGCGAAGTCGCACGAGAAGCCGAGTGAGAGCCGCTGGACGCCGCGCGGTGCGGCGCATAGGCTGAAAGAAGAGCAGGAGTGGAAGCAATCATGACGTGGCTTCAGGAAAATTGGATCATCGCGGTCGTCGGCCTCGTCGTTGCGGTCGCATTGCTCTGGTGGCTGTTCGGACGATCGAAAGCCGAGGATCTGGCGCCCCCTGCGATCGAACCGGCGAAGCCCGCCAAGCCGCTTGAACCCGTGAAGCCCGAGATTGTTGCTGCCGAACCCGCACGCTTCAAACCGGTCGAACCGGCCCCGGTGCCGGTTTTCAAGCCAACGCCGCCGCCCGCGCCAGCGGCAAAAACCGCACCCACGCCGCGCGTCGCCGTGCCGGGTGCCGAGCCCACGCCTGCGCCTGCACCGGTTGTTGAAGCCGAACCCGCCGTCCCGGCCCCCACGCTCATCGATCCCGCAGCCCCCGAACCGATTGCGCCGCCTGCGACGCCCGAGCCGGCGCCCGAACCGACCACGACTAGGAGCGACAATCTGCAACTGCTCAAGGGGGTCGGGCCAAAGATGGTGGCGCTGCTGAACGGC
>JAEMRT010000027.1:45832-54027 GCA_016463225.1 Sphingopyxis sp.
GCCTAGGAGTAACCAGTTTCGAACAGATCGCAGCGTGGACCGACGCCGACGTCGCCGCCATTGACCCCCAGCTCGGGGCCTTTCAGGGCCGCATCGCGCGCGACAATATCGTCGATCAGGCGGGCTATCTGGCGCGCGGCGACAAGGCGGGGTTCGAGGCGAAATATGGCGCGCTTGGCGGCGAACTCTGAGGGCCGCTAGCGGCCGATTGCCGACCTGCAGTTTTGTCATCCTGGACTTGATCCGGGATCCATCCGCCCTCACAGCATAGGACGGCACAAGAGGGTCATGGACCCCGGATCAAGTCCGGGTGACGAAGGGACAATGGCCGCTAACCACTCTCAAAACGGGGTCCGCATGGTGGCCGCGCGCCTCAAGCCTCGTCCGAATCGTCCTTCGGTCGGCTGATCTCGGTAACGAGCAGCTTGTCGATCTTGCGTCCGTCCATATCGACGATTTCGAAACGCCAGCCCTTGTCGGTGAATTTCTCGCCTTCCTTGGGGAGATGCTTCAGAATCGCCAGCGCGTGACCCGCCGCGGTCGCATAGTCGCGGTCGTCGTCCAGTTCGATCCCCAGCCGTTCGGCCATCTGGTCGGCGGGCATCGACCCGGCGATCAGCAAGCTGCCGTCGTCGCGTTCGACCACAAACGGCTCGCTGCCGATATCCTGGTCCGACGCGAACTCGCCCGCAATCGCCGCCAGCAGGTCGGCAGGCGTGACCAAGCCTTCGAAATGGCCATATTCGTCGTGGACGAACAGCATCGGCACGTCGGCAACACGCAGCGCTTCGAGCGCGTCCATCGCGTCGATCTGATCGTGGATGACCTTGGCGGAGCGCGTCAACGTCTCAAGGTCCAGCGCCTCGCCGCGGAACAGCGCCGCGGCAATGTCGCGCGCCTGCACCACGCCAACGATGTCGTCGACCGACCCGCGCGCGACCGGCAGGCGGCTGTGCGGGCTTTCGACCAGCTTGTCGCGCACCCCCTGCGCATCGAGCGAAATGTCGATCCAGTCGACGTCCTTGCGCGGCGTCATCACCTCGCGCACCGGGCGATCAGCGAGACGGACGACGCCCGAAATGATCGCGCGTTCGCTTTCCTCGATCAGCCCCGATTTCGACGCCTCGGCAACGATCAGGTGCAGCTCTTCGGCGGTCACCCGGTCTTCGGATTCGCGGTTGAGGCCGAGGACACGAAAGACGAGTGCCGAGCTGCGATCGAGCAGCCACACCAGCGGCGCCCCGATTTTCGACAGCCACAGCATCGGCAGCGCCATGAAAATCGCGATCGGTTCGGGCGCGCGCAGCGCAAATTGCTTGGGCACCAGCTCGCCGACGATGAGCGAGAAATAGGTTGTCACCGCAATGACGACGGCGAAGCCTGCCGTTAGCGCGGTTTCATCGTCGAGCCCGAACAGCACCTGCAACCGGTCGCCGACCGGACCACCCAGGCTGGCGCCCGAATAGGCACCGGCCAGAATGCCGATCAGCGTGATGCCGACCTGCACCGTCGACAGGAAACGTCCTGGGTCGGCGCCAAGCTGGCGGGCGACCGCAGCGCCGCGGCTGCCGCGCTTTTCAGCCGCCTGCAAACGCGGCGCGCGCGCCGACACGATCGCGAGTTCGGACATCGCAAAAACGCCGTTGAGCAGGATGAGGACGGCGATAATCGCCACGTCAGACCAGGGGAAAGGGGTCATGAGAGAATCGGGGCGCGGGCGGTCGTGCGGCGTATCGGTGCCTTGCCCCTGTCAGCGTCGGTCATGCCGATCCTATAGGGCAAAGCCACCGCAATGCACAATGGCGGCTGAATGGCTGTCTCAGCCCCGGTTCAGCCGCGATGGTGGAACCACATCGCCAGCCATATGTTATCGGCATGAACGCGGTGCGCTTCGACGATGCGGCCGCCGAATAAAGGGAGCGACCAATGAATATCCGGACGATCAAACTCGCCGCGCTGGCCACCATCAGCGCCGTGGCCATCACCGGCTGCGTGACCGACCCCGAAACCGGGAAGAAGCGCATTTCGAACGCCGCGATCGGCGGCATCGGCGGCGCGCTGGGCGGCTATCTGCTCGGCGATCTGATTGGCGGCAAGAACAGCCGGACCGAGGAAATCGTCGGCGCGGGCATCGGCGCCGTCGCCGGCGCAGGCGTCGGCTATTATATGGACGAGCAGGAAAAGAAGCTGCGCCAGCGTACCGCGGGCACCGGCATCGATGTCGAACGCCAGGGCGACCAGCTGGTGCTCAACATGCCCGGCGATGTGACCTTCGATTACAACAGCGCGCTGGTGAAATCGCAGTTTCGCAGCGCTCTCGACAGCGTCGCCTCGACGCTCGCCGAATATCCCAGCACCTACATCGACGTCTATGGCCACACCGATTCGACCGGCAGCGACAGCTATAATCAGGGCCTGTCCGAACGCCGCGCGTCGTCGGTCGCCGACTATCTGGGTGGCCGGGGCATCCAGCGCGCGCGCATGGCGACGCTGGGTTATGGCGAATCGCAGCTGAAATGTTCGCCCGAGCGCGGCGAGGCCGATTATCAGTGCAACCGCCGCGTCGAAATCCGCATCGCCCCGGTGACGCAAGCCGACGTCAACGCCGCAAGCTAAGTTCGTCCATTCCCGTGGACAGGAAGGGCGCGGCTCTCGGGCGGCGCCCTTTTCCTATGCCAGCGACGGAAAGCTTGCCTTCAGTCCATCGATGACAAACTGCGCCGCGAGCGCCGCGAGCAGCACCCCGAGCAGGCGGGTAATCACCGCCTCGCCCTTGTTGCCGATCAGCCGCATCAGCGGCCCCGCCGCCAGCAGCGCGCCGAGCGTGAGCAGCAGCACGAGCAGCAGCGCGCCGAAAATCACGAATGCCCGGTCCAGCCCGTTGTTCTGCGCGACCAGCAGCATCACCGACGCGATCGACCCCGGCCCGGCCAGCATCGGCATCGCCATCGGGAACACCGACACATCTTCGATCTCGGGGGTCGCGATCAGCTTTTCGGCGCGCTGTTCGCGGCGTTCGGTGCGCTTTTCGAACACCATGTCGATCGCGATGATGAACAGCATGATCCCGCCCGCGATGCGGAAACTGTCGAGGTCGATGTGAAGGAAGCTGAGCAAAGCTTCGCCGAACATCGCGAAAAAGACGAGGATCAGCCCCGCGATCACCGTCGCGCGGATCGCCATCGCGCGGCGCTGCTGCGCGCTCGCTCCGGTGGTCAAGCTGGCATAGATCGGCGCGCAGCCGGGCGGATCGATGACCACGAACAGCGTCACGAACGCCGAGATGAACAGGTCGATCATGGCTGTTTCGGCGCCGCGACCTGATCGTCGATCACGGTCGCCATCGCCTTTCCGTCCCACAGCCGGATCGTCACGCGGCGCGACTGGTCAGGGCGAACGGTGGAAGTCCAGCTGAGCGTCTGGTCGGGCGACAGGCCGACCGCCATATCGTCGCCCTCGCCGCCAGCCTCGATCGGCACCGCGGGGCGCGATCCGCACACCGCTTGCTTCGAGGCAATGAATTCGGGGGCTTCGCGCGGGCTGGCCAATCCATCGCCATGGTCGAGGATCCAGTCGATCTTGCCGCTCCTGGGATCGCGCATCCAGACAGTGCTGAAAAAGCCGTTTGCAGGCCCCTTCTGCCACGCGCCCGTCGTCGCGCCGCTGTTGCCGTCGCAGCTGACATAGACCGCGTGCGGCTGCCATTTGACCGCTTCGGCCGGGTCTTTTTGCGTTTTGAGCCAGTCACGCGCCTTCACCCGCTGCGGCACGAACATCACCGCGTCGGGGTGCGATGTTTCGCGAAACGCGGTCCATTGGCCCTTTTCCTGCGCCAGCCGCGCAAAGCCGATCTCCGCGGCAATAAAGGCGCTGGGGTTCGGCCCCAGCGGGCGGTTGCGGACGTCGTTGGGATCACCGGCGCAACCGGCGAGCAGCGACAGGGCCAGTGCAGGCAGCAACAGGGCGCGCATCAGAATCCTTCCGGATCGGCAAGACCGGCACGGCGGTGCGCGGCGACGAGGGTGTTGCGGAGCAGGCAGGCGATCGTCATCGGCCCGACCCCGCCCGGAACCGGAGTAATCGCATCGGCGACCGCCGCGACCTCGGCATAATCGACGTCGCCGACCAATCGGCCCTTTGCCGCACCTTCGGCGGGCGGCAGACGGTTGATGCCGACGTCGATGACCACGGCGCCCGGTTTGATCCAACCGCCCTTGACCATTTCGGCGCGCCCGACCGCCGCGACGACGATGTCGGCGCGGCGCACAAGCGCGGGCAGATCTTTGGTGCGGCTATGCGCCATCGTCACGGTGGCGTTGGCGCCGAGCAGCAATTGCCCCATCGGCTTGCCGACCAGGATCGAGCGCCCGACGACGATCGCGTCCTTGCCCGACAGGTCGCCAAGCCGGTCCTGCAGCAGCAGCAGGCAGCCATAGGGGGTGCACGGCACCATGCCCGCGATGCCGAGCGCAAGGCGGCCGGCGCTGACCGGGGTCAGGCCGTCGACATCCTTGTCGGGATCGATCGTCGCCACCGCCGCCTGTTCGTCGAGATGGCCGGGGAGCGGCAGCTGCAACAGGATGCCGTCGACCGTCTCGTCGGCATTGAGCTCTGCGAGCAGCGCCTCGACCTCGTCCTGCTTCGCGGTGGCGGGCAGGCGGTGCTCGAAACTGGCCATGCCCGCGGCGACTGTCGCCTTGCCCTTCGACCCGACATAGACCGCGCTCGCCGGATCATCGCCGACCAGCACGACCGCAAGCCCCGGCGCGCGGCCGGTGGCGGCGACAAATGCGGGGACGGCGCCGGCAATCCGCGCGCGCAGGCCAGCGGCAAACGCCTTGCCGTCGATAACCTGCGCGGCGGTTTCAACCACCATCACGCCATGCCGTTCGCATAAGCGAGGCGCGCGAGATAGCTGAGCACCGGTCCGTCGAGAATGATGATGATGATCAGCACCAGCATCGGGGTCAGGTCGAGCCCGCCAAAATCGGGCATGATGCGGCGGAACGGACGGTAGAGCGGCTCGGTAATCCGGTCGAGCACCGTCCACAGCTGATTGACGAAATCATTGTGCGTGTTGATCACGTTGAATGCGATCAGCCACGACATCACCGCCTGCGCGATGATGAACCACCACAGGACCGTCAGGATGATGTGGACGATCTGGAGGAGCATGAGAACCAAGGCGATTTCTCCGAAAAAGGATCTTGCTGCGTCTCTTAGCGGTGAATGAGCGTGCCCGCACCCCTCGCGGTGAAAATTTCCAGCAGCATCGCGTGCGGAATGCGCCCGTCGAGGATGACCGCGGCTTCGACCCCGGCGTCGACCGCGGCGACGCAGGTTTCGACCTTGGGGATCATACCGCCGGTGATCGTGCCGTCAGCCTTCAGGGCATCGATCGCCGTCTGGTCGAGGTCGGTGAGCAGCGCTCCAGACTTGTCGAGCACCCCGGCGACGTCGGTGAGCAGGAAAAAGCGTTTGGCGCCAAGCGCCCCGGCGATCGCCCCCGCCATCGTGTCGGCGTTGATATTATAGGTCGCCCCATCGGCGCCGAGCGCAACCGGCGCGACGATGGGGATGAAATTATCCTTGGTCAGATTGATCAGGATCGTCGGATCAACCGCGACCGGTTCGCCGACGAAGCCAAGGTCGACATGGCGCTCGATCCCCGAATTGGGGTCGGGCTCGGTACGCGTGACCTTTTCGGCAAGCACCAGATTGGCATCCTTGCCCGAAATGCCTACCGCACGCCCGCCGAGCGCCGCCAGCCAGCCGACAATTTCCTTGTTGATCTTGCCCGCCAGCACCATCTCCGCCACCTCGGCGGTCGCGGCGTCGGTGACGCGCAGTCCGCCGATAAAAGAGGATTCGATGCCGAGCTTTTTCAGCATCGCGCCGATCTGCGGCCCGCCGCCATGGACAACGACCGGGTTGATGCCGACGGCTTTGAGCAGCACGATATCTTCGGCGAAATCGCGCTGCGCCTCGGCATCGCCCATGGCGTGGCCGCCATATTTGATCACGAACGTCTCGCCGGCGTAGCGCTGCAGATAAGGCAGTGCTTCGACGAGCGTTTCGGCCTTGGCGAGCAGGTCGGGCATTTTCGACGGATCGGTCATGGCCATCATCCGCCGTTCTTGGCGTCGAGATTACGGCCCAAGGCAACCAGCCCGGTGATCACGAACGGGATGACCAGCACCGACAGCGCGACCTTCGCCAGCATCTGGCCGCCCATCAGGTTGGCGATCGGGAAAACGCCGTAAAAGGCGATGGTGACGAACAGCAGGGTATCAACGATCTGGCTGAGCGCGCTGGCAATCGCGCCGCGGATCGCCAGCCAGCTGGTCCCCGCGCCTTCGCGTCCGCGCAGCTTGCTGAAGATCGTCACGTTCAAAAATTGCGAGGTGCCATAGGCGACGATCCCCGCCGCCATCAGACGTGGAGCTTGGCCGAGCACCATATCGAAAGCAGCTAGACGCGCAGGGTCCATGTCGTGCGCCGCCGGAAGGTTAAGTACCAACGCCGTCAGCATGATCGACAAGATCAGCGGCACGAAGCCCCACAGAACTAGCTTGTTTGCAGTCGATTGTCCCTGGAGTTCCGAGACGGTGCTCGATAGCGCGACAAGGATCAGAAACGGAAAAATCCCGGCTTCGACCGCCAGCCAGTCACCGAGCGCCACCTGTTTGTTCCCGAGCACTCCGGCGAGCACGACCATGCCGCCATAAATGATGGTGAAAAGGAAGAGCGAGGGCGAGAGCGTGCGCGGCAGCGCCGTCGATGTGGTGTCGGTCATGCCGCCCGATAGTCGGTTTTATCGGCGCTGGAAAGACGGGCGTGGCACCGGCACTTGCCCCACCGCCAAAGCCCGCTAGACAAGGCGCAACAAACTTGCGGGGGACGCAATAGAATATGGAACGCCTGATTGGTCTGGTCGGTATCGTCGCCTTGCTGGCGATTGCGGTGCTGTTTTCGTCGAACCGCCGCTGGATTCGCCTACGCATCGTTATCCCCGCCTTCCTGCTTCAGGCCGGATTCGCAGTGCTGGTGATCGGCACCCCATGGGGCCGCGCAGCCATTCAGGCGATGTCGAACGGCGTGTCGAACCTGCTCGGCTATGCCGACGAAGGCACGAAATTCCTGTTCGGCGAAGTGCTGACGCAGGCGCCCTACGGCAAAGCGGTGTTCGCCATCGGCGCGCTGCCGGTCATCATCTTTTTCGCCTCGCTGATTTCGGTGCTTTATTATCTCGGGATCATGCAGATGATCATCAAATGGGTCGGCGGCGCGATCCAGAAGGTTACGGGGATCACCAAGGTCGAAAGCCTGGGCGCCGCGGCGAACATCTTTGTCGGCCAATCCGAATCGCCACTCGTCATCCGCCCCTATCTCGCCGGATTAACCCCGCCGCAGCTGTTCACCGTGATGACGGTCGGCATGGCCGGGGTCGCGGGTACGATCCTTGGCGCCTACGCCGGGATGATCGGCCCGCACCTGCTACCCTATCTGCTCGCCGCCAGCTTCATGTCGGCGCCCGGCGGCATATTGATGGCCAAGATCATGATGCCCGACGATCCCAAGGACATCGGCATCGAACCCGTGGTCATGCCTGAAGCCAGCCATGACGAGGAAAAGCCCGCCAATATCATCATGGCGGCGGCGCAGGGCGCGCAAACCGGGGTCAAGCTGGCCGTCGCGGTCGGCGCGATGGTGATGGCGTTCGTCGCGCTCGTCGCGCTCGCCAACGGGTTGCTCGCCGGGGTCGGCGGCTGGTTCGGGGTCGACGGCTTGACCTTTCAGGCGATCATCGGAACGATTTTCCGCCCGGTGATGTGGATGATGGGTGTGCCATGGGACGAGAGTGCGACGGTCGGCGGGCTGTTCGGCAGCAAGGTCGTGCTCAACGAATTTGTCGCCTTCATCGATCTCGGCCGGGCGCAAGGCGGCATGTCGGCGGCGGCGGTCGCGATCGCCACCTTTGCGCTGTGCGGCTTCGCCAATTTCAGCTCGATCGCGATCCAGATGGCGGTGACCGGCGGACTGGCGCCCAACCAACGACCGATGATCGCCAAGCTGGGCCTGAAGGCGCTGCTCGCCGGCAGCCTGTCGAACCTGATGTCGGCCGCGCTCGCCGGCCTGATGCTGGGTATCGCGCCGCCCCTGGCAGCTCCGCCGCCGACCCCTGCCGCCCCGAC
>JAEMRT010000092.1 GCA_016463225.1 Sphingopyxis sp.
GCCCCGCCGCCACCGTGCTCCCCGCCGACGACAGCATCCCGCTGCACGAACGCGTTCGCCATCGCGCCCTCTTGACCGTCGCGGTCATGGGGGCCTCGATCATGCAGATCCTCGACACGACGATCGCCAATGTCGCGATTCCGCACATGCAATCTGCGCTGGGCGCGACGAGTGAGACGGTGACGTGGGTGCTGACCAGCTATATCTTGGCGAGCGCGGTCGCGATGCCGATCACCGGCTGGCTGGCCGACCGGATCGGGCGGCGCGAGCTGTTCCTGATCGCGATTTTCGGCTTCATCGTCGCGTCGATGGCGTGCGGCGCGGCGCAGTCGCTGGAGCAGATGGTCGCCTTTCGCTTTTTGCAGGGGGTGTTTGCCGCCTTTATCGGGCCGCTGTCGCAGGCGGTGATGCTCGACATCAACCCGCCCGAACGCCATGCGCGCGCAATGTCGATCTGGGGCATGGGGATCATGATCGGGCCGATCGTTGGCCCTGTACTGGGCGGCTGGCTGACCGAGCAGGCGAACTGGCGCTGGGTCTTCTATGTCAACCTGCCGTTCGGACTGCTGACGCTGGCGCTGATGTGGGCGCTGCTGCCCGCGACGAAAAAGACCAGCCGCCGGTTCGACCTGTTCGGCTTTTCAATGCTCGCGCTGGGGCTGGCGGCGCTGCAATTGATGCTCGACCGCGGCGCGCATGCCGACTGGTTCGACAGCATCGAAATCTGGATCGAATGCGGCGTCGCGGTCGCGTGCCTGTGGATGTTCGTGGTGCATATGTTTACCGCACGCGCGCCGCTGTTCAGCCGCGCGATGCTGGCCGACCGCAATCTGGTCACCGCGATGGGGTTCATGATCGTCGTCGGGGTGGTGATGTTTGCGTCGATGGCGCTGTTGCCGCCGATGCTGCAGAATCTGTTCGGCTGGCCGGTGATCGACACCGGGCTGGCGCTGGCGGTGCGCGGGATCGGCATTTTGCTGAGCATGGCGGTCGCCGGGCGCCTGCTGGGCAAGGTCGATCCGCGCTGGCTGGTCGGCACCGGGCTGGCCATCGCCGCCTTTTCGCTGTGGCAGATGAGCCACTGGTCGCTGGCGATGGGGATGGAACCGGTGATCGTCAGCGGGCTGGTGCAGGGGCTGGGCATGGGGCTGATCTTCATCCCGCTCAACACCATGGCGTTTGCGACGATCCAGCCGCAGTATCGCACCGACGGGTCGAGCCTGCTCAACCTGTTCCGCAGCCTGGGCGCGTCGATCGGCATCTCGATCGTCACCACCTTGCTGGGGTCGAATATCCAGACGAGCCACGCGGATCTGGCGGCGCATGTCACCAACAGCTCGGTCAGCGTACTCGACCCGTCGACCGCCGACCGGTTCGGCATCGCGGGCGAAACCGCGCTGGCGATGGTCAATGCCGAGATCAACCGGCAGGCGGCGATGGTCGCCTATATCGACGATTTCTGGGCGATGATGTGGATGACGCTGGCGGCGGTGCCGCTGGTGCTGTTGCTGCGGCCACCCAAGCCGGGTGGGCCGGTCGCGTCGGCGGCGGATATGGGGCACTGATACCTCAGGCGCCACCGCGCTCCGTTGCGAAACGCATGAACTCCATCGGGTCGGGGCTTTCGTCGAACGTCGGCACCCCTTCCGCGATCGCGATCCAGGCCCGCTTTTGCTTCACCCAGATATGCGCGAAAGGCTCGAGCCCCGACGGATCGTCAAGCGTGCCGGCGCGTACGATCGTCATCGCGGGATAGACGTCATTCGCATTGCACACACGGCTGAAACATTCGGGGCAATGCTGGTTCGTCGTCGTACCGCCCGAGGGGCGCTGGGTCGAAAAGGTAACGGCCCGTCCCGTCAGCGTGAACGCGTCGGTCGACACGATCAATTGGTCGGCGAAGGCGCTCGCGGTCGATTTCTGGCAATCGAGGCAGTGGCAGCAATAGTTGAGCAGCGGCCCTTCCTGCTCGAAGCGATAGCGTAGCTGACCGCAACGACAGCCGCCGGTGATCGTGGCTGCCATCACCGGAAGAAACAGTTCACGCCCGCGAACAAAGCGTCGATCTTCGCCGCATCGCCCGGCGCGGCGAACATGCCGCCGACGACGTTTTCGCCGGCGCCGATGCTGAACTCCTCACCCAGCGTGCTGTCCTCGACGTCGATAATCGACACCGACTCGCCCGCCTTGGCGCGGGTGGTGCCGATGGCGATGCCGCTGATCGTCGAAAAGGCCGCGGCGCCGGGTTCGTTGCCGAGAAACCAGCCGACGAATTTGTCGTCCTGAAAATTCAGCGTCATCGCATCGTAGCGGGTGAATTGCATCGGACCGGCGCCGCATTCGTCGTTGGTGCTGCGGTCGTCTTCCTTGCCCGCAACATTCGCCAGCGCTGCCTCGGCCTGCGCGCGCGGCACGCCGAAGGCGAGCAGGCTGGCCTTGCCGCTGCTCTTGTCGACAAAGCGTAGCCCTTCGCCATCGAGGCTGACCGCGGTGGTCGCAGCGGCAGGGCCGTCGGCCTTGGCCGCGGGGATGGGCGGCGCGGCGGGCTCGGCGTCTGCGGGCGCCTTGTCCGCCGCGGGTTTGCAGGCCGCGAGCAGCCCGATCATGAAGAGGGTGGTGACCTTGCGCATCGCTCAACTCCTGCCGCGTGGGATTGCCAGCACCAGTATCGCACCCAGGGCGGCGAACGCCATATCCTTTTGCGCGTCCCAGATGTCGCCTTGCTGGCCGTTATAGCGATCGGCAGTCTCGCCCGCCGCGACGATGGTCAGCAGCCATTCGAAGATTTCATAGAGGCTGGAGATGGCCAAAACCCAGCCAAGCACGGTTAATGCCGCGCCGCGCTTGCCAAGCCCGCCCCAGCGCCGCGCGATTTCGGCGACCGGGACCACCGACAGCGCGCCAAAGGCGAAATGGACGAGGCGGTCATAATGATTGCGGCTCCAGCCAAAGGCGTCGGAGAAGCTGGTGCCGGTCAGCGCCCGTGCCCAGGCGTCATAGGGGACGTTGCTATAGGCATAGCGGCCGCCAAGCGTGTGGAGCGCGAAGAAAACGACGATGCACGCGAGCGCCGGGGTCGACAGCGGCCAGCGGCGCAGCAGCAGCGGTCCGGCGACGATCAGCAACATCGTCGGGATATGCTGAAGCAGCGCGATTTCGGGATAGGGTTGCTCGACCTGCGCGAGCAGCAGCAGGATCAGCAGCCCGCCGAGCAGGCGGCGCTGCGCGGGTGGGGTCGTGGAAGCGGCTTCGGTCATCCCTTCCCCTATCCGTTCGTGTCGAGCGAAGTCGAGACACCGTGAAGACTAGCACGAACGAGGGGCATCTCGACTTCGCTCGATGCGAACGGAATTTGAAGGCGGAGCAAAAGTTTGTGGGCGGTCACCAGCGCAGCGACATGCAGCTGAGCCCCGCGTCGATATGCGCGATCTGGTCGGTCGGCAGCGGACGGCAGTCGACACCCCGCGCGGTGAGCATCGCGCGCGTGGCGAGCCAGCGCTCGCCGACGAGCACGGTATCGCGGACGCGTAGAATGTTGGCGGCTGGGTTTTCGCCCAGCGGCGTCAGCACCACCTCCAGCCCGGCGAATTGCGGGCAGCTCGCCAGTTCGGGGACGGCGAGGATGGTGCTTTCGTCGATCAGGCCGCAGCCGGTCTTGAAGTGGAGGACGCCGGGCGGGGTTTCGGCGATCTCGGCGCGGCGTCCGAGCGTTTCGAGCAGCTTCGCCAGTTCGGTCGCGCCCGCGCGATCGGTGCGGTCGGACAGGCCGATGATTACCCGCTCGGCGAGGCGCAGCACGTCGCCGCCATCGGCGTAACCGGGCCCGGTCATTTCGAGCAGCCGCGGGTGACGCGCAGCGAGCGCGGCGCGGATATGCGCGACCTCGCCCGCGCGGCTGGACGCGCCGGGGCGGAGCAGGATCGCCCCCTCCGGAAAGGTCAGCGCGACATCTTCGGTGAACAGCGCGTCGGGGAAGTCGTCGAGCGGCGGGAGAACGTCAACGGTGAGCCCGAGGTCACGGAGCGTCGCGACATAGCCGGCATGCTCGGCGGCGAGCCCGGAGAAGTCGGGATCGGGGCCGCCGTCGGCGCGGATGCCGTGAATCGCGGAGGGGGCGGGCGCGCGGCAGAGCGCGTGGGTGAAGTCGTAGGGGGCAGCGATCATCTGCCTCCCTTACCCGTTCGCATCGAGCGAAGTCGAGATGCCGTGAAGGCGCAAAACGATCGGTGTCTCGACTTCGCTCGACACGAATGGAATTTGGAAGACGGTGCTACCGACTTTCACACCCCGGTCATTTCTCCCGTTCGAAAATCCGGCCGCACAAAAAGGTCGCGTCGCCTTCGCCCCAATTTTCAAGCCGGTTATCGACCAGGTCGAAATTGTAGAGCGTCGCGTCCAACTGGATGCGCAGCTGCGAATTGCTGGACCGGTCGACGCGATAGGTGCCGGCCCAACTCCAGCCTTCGACCGTCAGTTCGTACCGAAAGTGGGGATCCAGGCGGAGGAAGGCCGAGACTTGTTTGGTGCTGGGCGTCTCGCCTTCTTCGCAGCGCTCACCGATCATTTTCCAGCGTCCAAGTATCTGATCGGGCACCTTCGTCAGCGAACCGAATTGCTCAGCGTTCGAGGGCGCTGCCGCGACCGGGACGCCGCTCAAAGCAACCAGCATCGCTACCGCGATCGGACCCCACACACGCACCATAGCCTTAGCCCTTCTTCAGGTGCCGCCGCCCGAGCAATTCGGCGATCTGCACCGCGTTCAGCGCCGCACCCTTGCGCAAGTTGTCGCTGACGCACCACAGGTTGAGGCCATTTTCGACCGTCGGATCCTCGCGGACACGGCTGACGAAGGTCGCGAAGTCGCCGACGCATTCGACGGGGGTGATGTAGCCGCCATCCTCACGCTTGTCGTGGAGGACGACGCCCGGCGCCTCGCGCAGGATGCGCTGGGCGTCCTCGGCCGACAGTTCGCGCTCCATCTCGATGTTGATCGCTTCCGAATGGCCGACGAACACCGGCACGCGGACGCAGGTCGCGGTGACCTTGATCTTCGGATCGAGGATCTTTTTGGTCTCGACGACCATCTTCCACTCTTCCTTGGTCGATCCGTCGTCGAGGAATTTGTCGATGTGCGGAATGACGTTGAAAGCGATCTGCTTGGTGAAGAGCTGGATGTCCTTTTCGTCGCCGACGAAGATCTGGCGCGTCTGGTTCCACAGCTCGTCCATGCCCGCCTTGCCGGCGCCCGACACCGACTGATAGGTCGAGACGACGACGCGGGTGATCGTGGCGGCGTCGTGGAGCGGCTTCAGCGCGACGACCATCTGCGCGGTCGAGCAGTTCGGGTTGGCGATGATGTTGCGCTTTTTGTAGCCATCGATCGCGTCGGGGTTCACCTCGGGCACGATCAGCGGCACGTCGGGGTCCATCCGGTACAGCGAGCTGTTGTCGATCACGACGCAGCCCGCCGCCGCGGCCTTGGGCGCGTGGATCTTCGTCGCTTCGCTGCCGATCGCAAAGATCGCCATGTCCCAGCCAGCCCAGTCGAAATTGTCGATATTCTGGCATTTCAGCGTGCGGCCGGTGTCACCGATTTCGACGTCGGTCCCCTGACTGCGCGACGAGGCGACGACCGCCAGTTCGTCGATGGGGAATTCGCGCTCGGTCAGGATTGCAAGCACTTCGCGCCCGACATTGCCCGTCGCACCGGCGACAACGATCCGATAACCCATGATGAAATCCCGTTCTGAAACTGATGTGCTGAAACGAAAAACGACCGGTTCTGCGCTTTGGCGGAACCGGTCGTTTTGGAAAGCTGTTTTCGCTTGGGGTAGGGAAAGTCTCCCTTAGCCCTCGCTGGCTTCCGGCCGGTAGTCGCGGCGCTCCGCAATACGCGCCGATTTACCAGTGCGGCCGCGAAGATAATAAAGCTTCGCACGACGCACGGCACCCTTGCGGATGACGGTAATGCTGTCGAGGTTGGGCGAATAGAGCGGGAAGACGCGCTCGACACCTTCGCCGAACGACATTTTGCGCACGGTGAAGTTGGAGCCCATGCCCTTGTTCGAGCGCGCGATGCACACGCCTTCGAAATTCTGGACGCGGGTGCGTTCGCCTTCGACCACCTTGACGCCGACTTTCAGCGTGTCGCCGGGGCGGAAGGTCGGAATGGTCTTTGCCGCTTTGGCAATTTCTTCGGCTTCGATCGTCTGGATGAGGTTCATGCCTCTAGTCCTTTTCTTTTCGCCGCGCGCCAGAGGCAGGTCGGGCCCGAGCATCGATATGACGCTCCCAAAGGTCCGGCCTGCGTAACCGTGTGTGATCCTCGGCCTGGTGTTTGCGCCAGGCTGCGATCTTCGCATGATCCCCCGATCGCAGCACTTCGGGGATCGTGCGCCCTTCCCATTCTACGGGCCGGGTATAGTGCGGATATTCGAGCAAGCCGTTTTCGAACGACTCATCGTCCCCGCTAGAAGCCGCGCCCATTACGCCGGGAAGCAGGCGAATGCAAGCGTCGAGCAGCAGCAGCGCGCCCATCTCGCCGCCCGACAGGATGATGTCGCCCATCGACACCTGTTCGATGGGGCGGGCGTCGAAGATGCGCTCGTCGAAACCCTCGAACCGGCCGCACAGGATGATCGCCCCCGGCCCCGCCGCAAGCTGACGGATGCGAGCTTGCGTAATCGGCGTCCCGCGCGGGGTCATGGCGAGGATCGGGAGGCCCGGATGCGCCGCCACCGCATGGTCAACCGCCGCCGCCAGCACATCGGCCTTGAGCACCATTCCCGCGCCGCCGCCGGCGGGCGTATCGTCGACGGTGCGATGCCTGTCGGTCGCAAAATCGCGGATCTGCACCGGCGAACACGACCATGTGCCGCTCTCGAGCGCGCGACCCGCCATGCTATGCCCCAGCGGGCCGGGGAACATGTCGGGATAGAGAGTCAGGGGAACGGCGGAAAAGGGCATAGGCCCCAATCCGCCAGTGCGCCCGCTTTGGCAAGTGTCAGCTTTTGGCGTCAGCTGGCGCTGCCCACGCGTTCGAGATGCACCTTCATCAGCGCCAGCCCCTGTTCCATCGCTGGGCCGAACTGAGCGACCAGCGCGTCGGGCAGGACGTCGGCAGTCCATGTAACACGCGCACCGCCCGGCGCGTCGGCGATGGTCAGCATGCCGTTGTGGTGTTCGACCGCCTTGATCGCCCAGACGAGCCGGCGACGGGCATCGTCGATCGACACGATTGTCTCGTCGACAATCATGCCGTTCGCAAAGGCTACGCGGCGCACCGGTGCGCCGTCGCCTTCGAGCATCTCGGTGGCGGTGACGAAGCCGGGGACGAGCCGGTCGTGAAGGTGCCCGACGTCGCGCGCGGCGTCCCAGATCGTGCCGGGATCGGCAGCGATGAAAATCTCGTGGTGGATCGAGGCCATGGTCCTATTCTCCTGCGATGGCGGTGCTGCTGGTGATAGCCCCGCGCGCGGACTGCTGGCTGGCAGGAATCGGACGCGGTCATCGCTGACCCCGGACAAACCGTGCGGATCATAGTATAAGGGCCGCATGTTACCGGCCGCAGACCTCGACCTCGATTTCGCGCTTTGCGAGCGAGTTCGCTATGCGCGCGATCCGGCGTTCGACGGGGTGATCTTCATCGCGGTCAAATCGACCGGCATCTATTGCCGCCCGGTCTGCCCGGTGCGCCAGCCACTGTCGCGCAATGTCACCTATTATCGCAGCGCCGCCGCGGCCGAGCACGCGGGCTTTCGCCCCTGCCTTCGCTGCCGTCCCGAAACCGCGCCGCGCTCGCCCGCGTGGAAGGGCACCCGCGCGACGGTCGATCGTGCGCTGCGGCTGATCGAGGACGGCGCGCTCGATGAGGCCGGGATCGAGGCGCTGGCCGAGCGGCTCGGCATCGGCGCCCGCCACCTGGCGCGGCTGTTCCGGCGCCATCTGGACACCACGCCGCTGGCCGCCGCGCGCACCGCCCGCATCCAGCGCGCCAAACGGCTGATCGACAGCACCGACCTGGGCATGACCGAAATCGCGCTGGCGTCGGGCTTTGGCAGCGTCAGATCGTTCAACGCCGCGTTCCAGCAGGTGTATCGCAGAGCGCCGAGCATGTTGAAACGTCGGGCGACGCGTTAGCCCGATTTCGGCGACGGCAGCGGTTCCCATAGCGCCTCGGGCAGCCGGTGGCGATCCTTGGCCAGTTCGGCGTTCAGCCATTCGCGGAAGCGTTCGATCTTGCGTACCCCGACGCGATTTTCGCGGTGGACGAGATAATGCGCCGTACCCGGCTGGAAGAGCGTGTCGAACGGCTGGACCAGCCGCCCGGCGTCGAGTTCGGCGCGCCACAGCAGCGGCGTCATCATGGCGATGCCATATCCGCCCTGTACCGCGCTCGCCTCCTGCAACTGGCTGTCGAGTTCGATGCCGCTGCGCTGCGGCGGCGGGACGGTGGCGACACCCGCGGCGGCGAACCAGCCCGCCCACCAGGGATCGTTAGGCGCCAGCCGGTCGACGCCGAGCAAATCGGCGGGCGCCGCGATATGGTTGACGTCCAGAAAGCCGGGCGCGCAGATCGGCGTCACATGGCTGCGGTAGAGAAAGTCCGCCCGGAGGCCCGGCCACCCGCCGCGGCCAACGCGGATCGCGACGTCGACATTGGTCGCGTCGAAATCGACCAGATCGTTGTTCATCAGCATCCGGACGGCAAGGTCGGGATAGGAAAGCTGGAACCCCCCGATCCGCGCGCTGAGCCAGGTGCCGCCAAAGGTCGTCATCGCGCTGATCGTCAGCACATCGGCCTCGTCATTGCCCAGCGCCGCAAACGCATCGCCCATCGCGCCAAAGGCGCCCGAAATCGCCGGAAGCAGTCGTTGTCCCGTCTCGGACAAACGGACCCGCCCCCTTTCGCGCACGAACAAGGCGCGGCCGAGCCGGTCCTCCAGTTGGCGCACCTGATAACTGACCGCCGCCTGCGTCATCCCCAGCTCCTCGGCCGCGCGCGAGAAGTTCTCCAGTCTTCCGGCGGCTTCGAAGGTCCGGATTGCGGCAAGGGGCGGCAGCTTTGGCATCGCCAACATATAAGCTGACCTTATGATATGACGCAAAGCTTTTGTTGGCGGAGCGCACCGCGAAGGCGCATCTGACAACCATCGGATCAGCAGGAGAAAAGCGATGAAAGACGAACTCTGGATGCGGACTTGGAACGACGGTCACCCCCGTTTCAGCGACGATTTGCACCGCGGACTGGTGTGGATGGCCACCCCGTTCCGGCGCATCGGCACCCGGATCATGCGGCCCAACATCGCCGCGGAATCGACGCCTTTGCCGGAGCCGCAGCACGATGCAGCCTGACCCTAGGGCACAAGGCTGGTTAATGATGAAAACTGGCAAACCATAGCCGCGAGCTGGTCGAAGGGAGTCCCCGCCGCAAGGTGGCCCCCTCTCTTACCTTACAGGTGCCCTTCGACCAGCTCGCGGCTATGGCACGGGATTGCTCCCACTTTCCCAACCCGCTGTTAACCAAAAATCAGCCGCTGCGCGCCTAGCGTTTCCCCGTTCGAAGCGACGGGGGCTGCATGGCGCGAGGGGCGCGATTATTGACCGTGAGTGCGGTGCTGCTTTGCGCCACCGCTCCCGTGCGCGCGCAATCCTCGTTCGCCGACGCGACCAGCATGAACTGGGACGGGGTGCTGACCGGCATCTTCCTTGGCCTGCTGCTCTTTTCGCTCGCGTATAATGCCGCCTTCTTCGGTTTGCTGCGCGAACGCTTCCTGATCTGGCAGAGCGCCCGCACCTTTTGCTATTTCGCGCTGGCGGTGGCCTTGTCGCCGCTGGAAATGGGGCGGTGGCTGGCGCCTGACGGTTTTGCACGCCAGGTCTGGATCACGATATTCTTCGACCTGAGCCTGGTCGTGTCGGGGGCGTTCCTGCGGTCCTATCTCGAGCCGGGGATGATCGGCCCGCGGCTCTACCGCTGGCTCGGCTGGCCGCCCATCCTGATCCTGCTGACCACCCCCGCGACGCTCATCCCCGACGCGACCGCCTACATGATGCTGCGCAGTGTTGTGCTGGTCGCCATGCTGGCGCTGTGCGCGGCGACCGTGGTGATCGCGCTGAGCCGCGGCAGCCGCACCGCCCGCTACCAGGCCGCGGCATGGAGCGGGATTGGCGGCGTCTATGGCGTCAGCCTGTTTCACGACATCGTCCTTGGCCAGCCCTTTGCCAGTTTCCTGTTCCTGCTGTTTCCGGCGCTCGGGCTGGAAGTCATGCTTACGGCGCTCGGCATCCTCGATCGCCTCGTCCGGCTGCGCCGCGAGCGGCAGGAGGCGCGGGCGCTGGCCGAAGCGATGCGGATCATCGCGCACACCGATCCGCTGACCGGCCTGCCCAACCGCCGCGCGATCGAGGAGAGCTTCAACGACGACGCGCCGATCGCGATCGCGCTGGTCGACCTCGACCATTTCAAGGCAATCAACGACCACCACGGCCACGACGTCGGCGACCGCGTCATCTTTGCCGCGGGCGTCGCGCTCGGTTCGGGATCGGCGCTGGCGGCGCGCGTCGGCGGCGAGGAGTTCGCGCTGCTGTTCCGCGGCGCGCCCGCTGCGGTCGCGATCGAGGCCGAGCGGCTGCGCCAGCGGATCGGCGCCTATGTCGCGCAGATGGTCCCGACGCTCGAGCGGCCCGTGACGGCGAGCATGGGGCTGGTCCATATCGGCCGCGGCACGAGTTTTGGCGCGGCGATGAAGTCCGCCGACATCAACCTGTACGCCGCCAAGGAAAGCGGGCGCAATCGGGTGGTGTTTGTCGAGGCTGCCTGAGGTTTCGTTTCAGGGCGCCGCAACGCGAAAGCGCAGCGACTGGATGGTCGCCGGCGATGTCGGCGCCAGCAAGATCATGCCGTCGAGCTGACCCTTTGTGCAGTTCAGGCGGAAGGTCGCCGACATCGCCCCCGTCGGCGCCAGCGGCTCGGCGGTCGGGCAATCGCCGACCGTTGCTTTCAGCTTCGCCAGTTCGGCCGACCAGTTGACCGCCGAGCGATCCAGCAGGAAATTCATCGCGAGCTTGCCGTCGAGGGGGGCGAGCGTCCCGGCGGCGTAAGCGGCGCGGACCGCAGCAAAAGCGTCCGCCACTGCGGGTGCGACCGGCGCCGCGCGGCCCGTCAGCAAACCCGCCTGATCCATCGCCACCGCCGTGTCCCACGCGGGCGCCGACGGCCCGGCGTAGGTGCGATTTGACAGCGCGAATACGCCGACGCCATGGTCGGGCATCAGCATCACATGGCTGCCATAACCCGGGTAGCCGCCGCCATGCGCGAGCGTCAGCCCGAGGTCGCAATCCTGCGCGGCGCGCCAGCCCATGGCATAGGCCGCCGCCTGTTTGCAGGCGGTGGCGCCGCTCGCGCCGATGCGGTTCGCCACCGAAACAAAGTTGAGGCCCTGCGCCATTTCGCGCACCGTCGCGCGCCTGACCGGCCCGGCGTCGGCGTCATCGCGCGCCGGCCAAGCGGAGAGCAGAAAGGCGACCCATTTGGCATAGTCATTGGCGCTGACCTGTAACCCGCCCATGGCGTTGAACGCGCCATCGACCATCTCGGGCTCGGGCGCCCAGGCGTCATTTTCCCAGCGATAGCCGCGGGCATACAGCGCCCTGGGCGTCTTGGTCACGTCGAAGCCGCTGCTGGTCATGCCGAGCGGGGTCAGGATCGTCCGCTGGACATAATCGCTGTAGGCCATGCCCGAGGCATTGGCGACGATCCGGCCGAGCAGCGCGTAGCCGAAGTTGGAATATTCATGTTGGCTTTGCGGGATGCGGCTGAAGGGCACGCCCGCCGCGATCATTTTTGTGAAGTCTTCTTGCGGCAGCACTTGTTGCCGGTCGCCCCATGGATCGTCGGTGACGAGGCCGCCGACATGGTGGAGCAGGTCACGCACCCGGATGCGCGGGCTGTCCTTGGTGGGATAGACCCAGCGCTTCATTTCGGGGACATGCTGTTCGGCGAGGTCGTCGAGGCGCAGCTTGCCCTGATCGCGCAGGTGCAGGATCGCCAGCGCGGTGAACGCCTTGGTCATCGACGCGATGCGGAACCGGCTGTCGGCGGTGACGCTGCGCTTGTCGTCAAGATCCTGGACGCCGATGCCTTTTACATAGGCGAGCTTGCCGTCCTTGACGACGCCGTAAACCATGCCGGGGATATTCGCCTCGGCCTGATATTTCGCGAATAGCGCGTCGATTTCGGGGGTGATCTGTTCGAGGATTTTGGGCGTGGAATCCTGCGCGAGCGCGGGGAGCGGCGCCGCCAGCAACAATGTCAAAGCCAAGCCCGGTGTCCAACGCATGTTTTGCCTCCCCCTATTGTGCGGGGACGCTATCAGCGCGCCAGAACAGCGGCAACGGGCGATAAGATACCGGTTGGTTTATTCGACGAACGCGGCGTCGATCGTCACGCCGTCGTCGGTCCACACCGGCACCGCCCGCACATTCATCGGCACCATGAAGCGCTTGCCGTCGGGCTTGGCGATTTCGAGGATGTCGCCGGCGCCGAAATTATCGATCGCGACGATTTCGCCCACCGCGGCGCCGTCGGTCGACACACACGGCAGCCCGAGCAGGTCGTGGTGATAATATTCGCCCTCGCCCAGCGGCGGCAGCGCCGAGCGCGGCACGGTGAGGACGGTGCCGCGCAGCGCCTCGGCGCCGCTGCGGTCGGTGATTTCGGCAAAGGTCGCGACCGCACCCTGATTGGCGGGGCGGATCGACTTCAGGGTCAGCTTGCGGTCGCCCGCCGCAAAAACGGAAAAGGCGCGGAGACTTTCCGCGCCTTCACCGAACAGCTTGAGGCGCACCTCCCCCCGCACCCCGTGCGCGCCGGCGATGGCGGCAAGGGTGACGGGGCGGTCGGCGTTGGCCAAGACTTAGGCCTTGGCTGCTTCTTCGCCGGCTTCTTCAGCAGGCGCTTCTTCGGCAGCAGCTTCTTCGGCCACGGGCGCAGCCGGTGCTTCTTCGGCCGGGCCGCCTTCGGCAGCCTGTTCGGCCATCGCAGCCGCGTCATCGGCGGTCGCGTCGGCGGGGGTTTCGTCGGCGACGGCTTCGGCAACGGCTTCGGCGGTTGCTTCGCTCTTCACCGAACCGGTTGCATCCGATTCAGCGGCTTCCGGAGCGGCGGCTTCTTCAGCGGCGGGCGCTTCGGCAGCAGCTTCTTCAGCCGGAGCTTCTTCAGCGGCGACTTCCGGAGCAGCTTCTTCGACCGCTTCAGGCTCGGGTGCCGGAGCGGCGGCAGCGGCAGCGGCGGCTTCTTCAGCGTCGATCAGCTTCTGCGCCTTTTCTTCGGCGCGTTCCTTGGCCTTTTCGCCCGGGACGGCCTTGTTGGGATTGTTGCGTGCGGCGCGTTCCTGGACACCGGCGGCGTCGAGGAAGCGGGCAACGCGGTCGCTCGGCTGGGCGCCGACGCTCAGCCAATGCTTTGCGCGGTCGGCGTCGAGCTTGATACGCTCGGGATTGTCCTTGGCGAGCAGCGGGTTGTAGCTGCCGATGCGTTCGATGAAGCGACCGTCGCGCGGGCTGCGCGAGTCAGCAACGACGATCTTGTAATAGGGACGCTTTTTAGAACCGCCGCGAGCGAGGCGAATAGCAGTAGCCATGTTATTTTCCTTTGTCTGTAACCTGAAATTGGAAATTGAAATTTTGGTGTAATTACTTCTTTTTATTCATTAAATTCGCGAGCTCCGGCGGAATGGATCCACCGCCACCGAGGCCGGGAAGGCCTCCGCCGCCGCCCATGCCGCCCATCCCGGGAATACCACCGCCCTTGCCGAACAGTGCGCCAAGGCCTTTCAGCCCACCCATCTTGCGGATCTTTTTCATCGCGCCGGCCATTTCCTGGTGCATCTTCAGCACTTTGTTGACCTGTTGCACCGTCGTGCCCGACCCGTTCGCGATGCGGATCTTGCGCTTGGCGGTCAGAATTTCGGGCTTCGCGCGTTCCTTGGGGGTCATCGACCCCATGATCGCGTCGAAATGGACGAGCATTTTGTCGTCGGCGCCGCCCTGTGCCATCGCGACTTGCGCTTTTTTGATCCCGGGGATCATGCCCGCCAGCGCGCCGAGGCCGCCCATCCGGCGCATCTGGTTGAGCTGGGTTCTGAGGTCGTCGAGGTCGAACTGGCCCTTGGCCATCTTCGCCGCCATCGCCTCGGCCTCGTCGGCCTGGATGGTTTCGGCGGCGCGTTCGACCAGGCTGACGACGTCGCCCATACCGAGGATGCGGCCCGCGATGCGCGAGGGCTGGAAGAGTTCGAGGCCGTCGAGCTTTTCGCCGGTGCCGGCAAATTTGATCGGCTTGCCGGTGACCGCACGCATCGACAGCGCGGCACCGCCGCGGGCGTCGCCGTCCATGCGGGTGAGCACGACGCCGGTGAGCGGCACCTGATCGCTGAAGCGTTGCGCGACCTGCACCGCGTCTTGCCCGGTCAGGCTGTCGACGACGAGCAGGGTTTCGGTCGGCGAGGCGCTGCGCGACACCGCCTGCATCTCGTCCATCAGCTGCTGGTCGACGTGGAGGCGGCCCGCGGTGTCGAGCATCAGGACGTCAAAGCCCTGCAGTTTCGCGGCCTGCAGCGCGCGCTGGGCGATCTCGACCGGCCCCTGCCCCGCGACGATCGGCAGGGTCGCGACGTCGATCTGTTGGCCGAGGACCGCAAGCTGTTCCTGCGCGGCGGGGCGATTGACGTCGAGCGACGCCATCAGCACCTTCTTGCGCTCTTTTTCCTTGAGCCGCTTGGCGATCTTGGCGGTCGTGGTGGTTTTACCCGAGCCCTGCAGGCCGACCATCATGATGACCGCGGGCGGGGTGACGTTGAGGTCGAGCTCGGCGGTTTCGGAGCCGAGCATTTCGGTCAGCGCGTCGCTGACGATCTTGACGACCTGTTGCCCCGGGGTGACCGAACGCAAGACGTTCTGCCCGATCGCGAGGTCGGTGACCTGATCGACGAAGCTGCGCACGACGGGCAGCGCGACGTCGGCTTCGAGGAGGGCGATTCGCACTTCGCGCATCGCGGCGCGCACGTCGGCCTCGGTCAGCGCGCCGCGACCGCGGAGCTTCCCGAAAACATCGCCAAGCCGATTGCTCAGACTATCGAACACCGCCAAAATCCTTCGTTTCGACGCCCGCAACGCAAAACACGCCGGTGAGCGAAACCTCGCCAACCAGCGGTTATCCGTGGACACAACTTCCGTCGCGGACATCGATATGTTCGTTCGCAAGATGCGGCCGAACGGGGCGCCATTACACCGATCACCCGGCAAAGGCAAGCGAGCGAAACCGGCGCCGACTTAACCCAAATTTCACCGCTTGGCGTGCATGAGAGCACTGATGGTGGGGAAAAGCCAAATGATCGAAACGCCCAAACAGTCGGACCGCAGCACCGGAGCCAAACGCGACATCGTCGCCGGCGGCATCGTCGTCGCCGCGATCCTGCTGTTCGTCGGCACGGGCAGCACCGTCCTGCAGGCGGTCGTCAATACGATGATCGGGATCGGCGGCGGACCCGACCGCGCGCTGGCCGCCGCCATGGTGCTCAATGTCGCGCTGATCCTGTTCGGCTGGCGCCGTTACGAAGACCTGAACCGCGAGATCCGCGAGCGCACCGAAGCCGAACAGCGCGCGCGCTATCTGGCCGATACCGATCCGCTGACCGGCTTTCTCAATCGCCGCTCGCTGCTCGCAACCGGGCAGGAGCAGATTGTGAGCGCGATTGCCGACAAGCGCCATGTCGCACTGTTCCTGCTCGACCTCGACCATTTCAAGACCGTCAACGACATCCACGGCCATGCCGCAGGCGACCGCGTGTTGCAGGTCGCCGCCGAGCGTATTTCAGCGATCCTGCCGCCCAATGCGACCAAGGCGCGACTGGGCGGCGACGAATTTGTCGCGATGCTGGCGTTCGAACCGTCGGCCCGCGCAACGATCGACGCGCTCGCCGCCGAACTGGTCGCCGCGCTCGAAAATTCAGTGACCCATGATGCGCAGCAGATCCGCATCGGCGCCTCGCTCGGCATCGCGCTCGCCGACGATAGCAGCGTGACGATGGAAACCATGGTCCGCCAGGCCGACATTGCGATGTATAACTGCAAGGACGAAGGGCGGAATCGCTTCTGCTGGTTCGAGCCCGGCATGGAAATGGCGGTGCAGGTCCGCAACCAGATCGAAACCGGTATCCGCGAAGGCATGCCGCGCGGCGAGTTCGTGCCGCATTTCGAACCACAGGTCGACATCGCCAGCGGCCGCCTGGTCGGTTTCGAAATGCTGATGCGCTGGGAATCGCCCGAATATGGCATGATCCCGCCCGAACGCTTCATCCCCGTCGCCGAAGAAAGCGGGCTGATCGGCGAATTGTCGCTGCAGGTCATCCGCAACGCGATGGAGATCGCCAAAAGCTGGGATCCGTCGATCCTGCTCGCGGTCAATATTTCGCCGCAGCAGCTGAAAGATCCGTGGTTCAGCCAGAAGCTGACCAAGCTGCTGGTCGAGGTCGGCTTTCCGGCCAGCCAGCTTGAGGTCGAGATCACCGAAAGCTCGCTGTTCGAAAATCTGCCGCTCGTCCGCTCGATCGTCACCAGCCTGAAAAATCAGGGCGTGTCGCTCAGCCTCGACGATTTCGGCACCGGCTACTCATCGCTGTCGCATCTGCGCGCGCTGCCGTTCGACCGGATCAAGATCGACCGCAGCTTTGTCGCCGCGATGCGCGGCAGCGCTGATGCGCAGGCGATCGTCGTCGCGATCGTGCGGCTGGGCGAAAGTCTGGCGATGCCGATCACCGCCGAAGGGGTCGAGGACGAGGCAACCGCGATCGAACTGACGCGGCTCGGCTGTGCCAAGGGCCAAGGCTGGTATTTCGGCCGCGCGGCGTCTGCCGCCGACACCGAACGCATGCTCGCCGACCGCGGGTTGCTCCGCACGCCGATGTTGCCGCCGACCAGCCCCGATACGGGTCCGGATACGGCAGGCGCCGAGCCACTGCGCAAGACGGCGTGATATTCTCCCCTCCCTTCTTCAGGGAGGGGTCGGGGGGTGGGTTGGCGAGCGCAGCTCGCCGTTCTAGTCTTCCCACTCCATGCACCGTATCCCGCCCATCATGACCGAACGCGCGCGGCAATTGCGGCGCGATTCAACACCCGCCGAGCGTAAACTTTGGCGGCTACTGTCGCGTTATCGGCCGCCCTTCACGCGGCAACTTGTTGTTGGCCATTATATTGTCGACATCGCCTGCCGCGAAGCCAAACTCGCTATCGAACTCGACGGCAGCCAGCACCTCGATCAGCAAGGCTATGACGGTGCCCGCACCGAATATCTTGAAAGCGTCGGCTGGCGGGTTTTGCGCCTCTGGAACTCTGATGTCATAGCCAATCCAATTGGCGCCGCCGAGTTTGTGCTGGACCGCGCCGCCGAGTGCCTCGGCGGCACCCACCCCCAGCCCCTCCCTGGAAGGGAGGGGAGAGTGCGCCAGCCACGAT
>JAEMRT010000093.1 GCA_016463225.1 Sphingopyxis sp.
CGCGATGCGGTGGCGATGCTCCGCGAATGCGTGCGGCTGGCGCGCGAGGAGCAGCGGGTCGTCGTCTTCGTCGAACCGATCGCGCTCTATATGACCCGCGACCTCCACGACGACGGCGATGGCCTGTGGACCAGCACCTACGAAGCGCCGGGCGACGGCGCGCCGATCCGCTTCGGCGACGTCGGTGTCCATGGCGACGGCTCCGACCTTGCGATCGTTACCTATGGCAACGGCAATTACCTGTCGCGGCAGGCCGAAAAGCTGCTCGCGGCCGATGGCGTCAAGGCGCGCGTGATCGACCTGCGCTGGCTCGGCCCGGTCGACGAGGAGAAACTCGTCGCGGCGGTTGGCGATGCCAAACGCATCCTGATCGTCGATGAATGCCGCATCACCGGCTCGCAGAGCGAGGCGCTGATGGCGCTGTTCGTCGAACAGACGCCGGGCAAGACGCTCGCGCGGATCGCCGCCGAAGACAGCTTCATTCCCTTGGGAAGGGCGGCGACGCTGACGCTGCCGAGCCGCGATTCGATCTATGCTGCGGCGAAGGAGCTGCTCGCATGAGCGCGCGCAAGACCGCGCTCGTCGTCGCCCCCGGCCGCGGCACCTATGGCAAGGGTGAGCTCGGCAGTATCGCGCGGCTCCACGGCGCGCGCTTCGCGGACCTCATCGCCAGTTTCGACGCCCAGCGCCGCGACCGCGGCCAGCCGACGGTGACCGAACTCGACGGCGCCGAGCGTTTCAGCGTCGCGACGCATATGCGCGGCGATGTCGCGGCACCGCTGATCTACACCGCAACCGTGTTCGACTTTCTCAGCATCGACCGCGAGCAATATGACATTGTCGCCGTCGCGGGCAATTCGATGGGCTGGTACAGCGCGCTGGCCTTGGGTGGCGCGGTATCGGTCGAGGATGGTTTCCGCATTGCGAACGCGATGGGCCTGAACAGCCAGACCCACGGCCCCGGCGGCCAGATCTTGCTGCAAGTCGTCGATGAGGATTGGCGCCCCGTTCCCGGCCTGCGCGAGCAGCTGCTGGGCCTCGTCGCCGCCATCGCCGCGCGCGCCGGCCACGCTCTCGCGCTGTCGATCGACCTTGCCGGGATGCTCGTCTTCGCGGGCAATGAGGCAGGTCTCGCCGCCTTGCTCGCCGAAGCGCCGCCGACCCCCGGCCGCGATCCGCTGCGCCTCGCGGGCCATGGCCCGTTCCACACCCCGCTGATGTTCGGCAGTGCGGACAAGGCCAGGGCCGAACTGCCGCCCGCGCTGTTCGGCGCCCCGGCCATCCCGCTGGTTGATGGTCGCGGTCATATCTGGCGCCGCTTTGCCAGCGATCCTGCCGCGGTCTGGGACTACAGCTTCGGCCACCAGATCCTCGCGCCCTATGATTTTGCGCGCTCGGTGCAGGTCGCGGTCAGGGAATATGCCCCCGACGTCCTCATCCTGCCCGGCCCCGGCGACACGCTGGGCGGCGCGATTGCGCACTCGCTGATCGGCATCGGCTGGCAGGGTATCGCCAGCAAGGCCGACTTCGCCGCGCGGCAGGCGGCCGATCCGATCCTGCTCGCGATGGGCCGCGCCGAGCAGCGCGCGGCCGTGACCTGTGCGGTCAACCGGTGATTAGCTGGACGGCCGCGGGTCCGTAGAGCGCGACGACAAAGATACAGGCCGTCACCGCGCCGACGAGCAGGCTGCGCCGGTCCTTGATCGCAAACGCAACCGGGTCGCCCTCAACTTCGCCGCGCCGGGCCATGATCCAGATCCGGTTCAGCCAATAGAGGAGCGGCAGGCAAAGCAACCACAGCATCTCGGGCAGCGCATAATGGGCGGCGGTCGCCGGATCATGGGCGAAAAGCGCGAGCACGAGGATCGCGACCATCCCGGCGGAAATGCCCGACATCATCACGACGTCGAGATCGCCGCCGACATAGCCCCGTCCGCTCAGCAGCCGCCCGGGCTCGATCGCGTCGCGCATTTCGACATAGCGCTTCAGATAGGCGAGGCTCAGGAACAGGAAGACCGAAAACAGCAGCAGCCAGAAGCTCAATGGCACGCCGATCGCGATCGCGCCAATCCAGATGCGGATCGTGTAAAGCGAGGCGAGGACGATCGCATCCCCGACCATCACCGCCTTCAGCCGGAATGAATAAGCGGTCGTGATCGCCATATAGGCGAGGAACCAGAGCATGAGTTCGGCGCCGCCGAGCCACCATCCCCCGACCAGGCCGATCGCCGCCAGCAGCAGCGACAGCCCCAGCGCAGCGGGAATGCTGAGATCGCCATGCGCCAGCGGTCGTTTCCACTTGGTGCGATGCGCGCGATCGGCATCAAGATCGAGCAAGTCGTTCAGCAAATAGATCGACGAGGCGATCAGCGACATCAGCACAGCCGCCGCCAACGCCGTGAGCAACACCGCGGGCTTGGTGAATTCGCCCGACGTAAAAGCGGGAACGATCACCAGCGCGTTCTTGGCCCATTGGTGCGGCCGTATCGCCTTGAAAATGGCCCGGGCAGGGGAAGGGCGTGGGTCGCCGAGGCGTTCGATCGCCGATCGCGGCGGGATATGACCGACCGACCAGCCATGCCGCGCCGCGCGCCACAGGCAGGCGTCGGCGCGGCTGTCGCCGACATAGTCGAACGGCGCATCGGGGCCGATACGCGCGCGGATGGCGGCAAGTTTCGCCTGACCTTTGAGGTTGGAGCGGCCGCGCGTCGCGATGACGGGATCCGAAAGCTCCAGATGATCGGCAATGCTGCGGATGTGCCGCCAGTGGCTGGCGCTCGCCAGGATGACGGGACGGCGATCGGCCTTCGCCTGCCCGATCAGGCGGAGCACCTCCGGGCGGTATGGCAGCCGCGCGGCGTCGATGCGATCGCGCCGCGCCGCCATCGTTTTGGCGACGGCGCGGCCCGCGACCAGCCAGGTCAGCACCGCGATCAACGCGGTGATGCCCGACCGGGCAATCCGCACAAAGCTTTCGAGCGAAATGTCGGCGCGCGTCAGTGTCCCGTCGACATCGACGAACAGCGGTACCGCCGTGTCGGCCATGGCTGGCTGGTCAGGCAGCATCGGGAAAACCCCTTCGCGCTAAAAGCCGTTCGATCCACGCGGCAATCGGAACCGCGGCCAAAACGATCAACAGCGGCATTGCCGGGTCGCGGTAACGGATGATGATATAGGCGGCGGCATGGACCAGCCAGAACCCCGCGATCATCGCGGCAAAGATCCATTTGCCGTCGCGCGCGACCAGCCGCGATGCAAAGGCGACCAGCGCGAGCAGCAGGATCAGGCCATATTGCACGACCTCGACCAGCCGGACGGATGCGATCGCTTTTGAAGCGGCCATATCATCGGAGTCGGGAAGATTGGGCGCCCAGAAATAGACCAGTTTGAGCGCCGCCAGCTTGGCCGCCTGACCGGGGTTTGCGCCGATCCAGTCGAGCGCCGCGGCTTGCAGACGGTCCGCATTGCCGACTTCGCCAAGCCGCACGCGCGCGGCGTTCCAGTCCTGACCCAGCGGCGTGTCGGCGATGCTGACGAACTTGCCCGTCGCGGCGGGGTTGTTGCCCAGATACAGGTTGAAGGCGGCGTTGGTGGTCAGCACCGGTCGCCCGACCATCTGGTTGGTGGCATACAGCCAGGGCGTCATCAGCACCGCCGCCCCGGCGATGAAGCACAGGCCGGCGGCAAAGGGCGGCTTAAAGCTGCCGCGCACGCGCCAGAGCATCAGCAGCGCGGCCGCCACGCCCAAGCAGAGCAGCAACGCCGACCCGCCTGTGACCAGCGCCGCGCCCCACAACAGGCCTGCGACGACCGCCGCGGCCATCGGGCGCTGATCGCGCGCGATCGCGATCGCACTCAGGGCGATCCCGAGCAGCAACGGCGTGGTCAGATTTTCTTTCGCCAGCATCGTCGCATTCCACAGTCCGGGCAACCAAAGCGCATAGGCTGCGGCGGCGAGTAGCCCCGCTTCGCGGCGAGCGGACAGCGCCAGGCCGAGCCGGTAGATCAGCCAGATGCTGGCGGCGCACAGGAGCATGTTGACCGCGATCGCCGCACCCACCGAGCTCCCCAGGATCTTGAAGAACGGTGCGAGTAGCAGCGGATAACCCGCGCTGTAGAAGGCGTGCTGTCCGTAATGGTCTTTGAGCTCGCCGCGTTCCGCCAGACCCTCGGCCATGGTGAAATAGGCGAGCGGGTCGCTGTCGAGCGGATGCTGCAACGCCCACGCGCCCGCCAGCCTGAGGACGATGGCCAGAACCATGATGGCAACGAGCAGCGCCGCACAGGTTCGCGGCGAAAGCGTCACTGGCAAGCGTTCGAGAGCGGGTGCGCGCGCGGTCATCGGATGATTTCGGTGCGCCGCGGCAAGGATTTACGCGGAGCGCGCGACCAGCACACAGCCGGCGGCGATCATCAGGGTTCCGGCAATGCGCGCCGCGCTCAGGCTCTCGTCGAGCCAATAGGCGCCCGCTAGCATCGTCAATATGAAGCCGATCCCGACGAACGGGTAAGCCAGCGAGAGCGGGGCGCGGCCGAGCACGAACAGCCAGAGCAGCGCGCCGACGCCATAAAGGCAGAGGCCCAGCAAAATCATCGGCGATTGCGCCAGCCCGCCAATCTCGCCGCTTATTCCCGCCGATCGCCCGCCCGCGGCCGCCGTCGTCCCGATCTTGAGCGCCAGCTGGGCCAGCGCAGACAGGCTGACGCTGGCAAGAATGAGAAGGAGCAGGCGCACTGTCATCGACGATCTTTCGGTCTATCAGCGGTTTGCCACTAGGCGCGGCGCTTCAAGATAAGGTTAATCTTGGGCGGAATGTCGAGCGAAATCCTTGCGCGGCCGTGGTTAGACGCGGCGTTGCCTTTGGCGCCATGGGCGATCTGAAATGCACCAGTGCGCGGGACGCGATTGCCGAAAGAGATGCTGCCGCCGACAAAGTACAATGTCCATACGCCCCGCCCATGCCAGTCTCGCCCTATCGCTCGCCGCGCTGTGTGCCGCGCCCGTTGCCGCCGAAAGACCGCCCCGTTACAGCGAGGAGGATATCCTCAACGGCACGACCATTGCGATCGCGTCGCAGGATCTGTGCGGGTTTCGCGTCGATGAAAACGCGATCCGGGCGCTGATGGCGGCGAAGCTTCCCGATTTGAGCCCCGACCTTATCGCGCTGCAACTGCGCGGCTACGCGCGCGTCCTGCCCCGCCTCGACGAAGAACAGCGCAAGCGTCACTGCGCAGAGACGCGTGCGCTGGCCAAGGCCGCTGGATGGCTGCGCTGACCTAGCGGTCGCTGGCCCGCAAACAGGGTGGTGGCTGGTGACCCCTACGGGAATCGAACCCGTGTTTTCGCCGTGAGAGGGCGACGTCCTGACCGCTAGACGAAGGGGCCGCTGGGTCGGAAATTGTCGCGGGATGGCGCGCCGACCGCGCGCTTGACCGTGGTGACCCCTACGGGAATCGAACCCGTGTTTTCGCCGTGAAAGGGCGACGTCCTAGACCGCTAGACGAAGGGGCCGTCATTCGGTGAAGCGGCGCATTAGACTCGCATCCTCATGCGGTCAAGCATGGTGGCGGCATCGCGCGCAAAAATGTTGCGCGGCGCGGGTTCAATCGGCCCAGGCGGCGTCCTCGAGGTGGAGTTCGGCCGCCGGGCGGCTGCCCCAGTCGTCGCGTTTGGCGCGCCCCGCGAGCCACAGCTTGCGCGCACCGCGCGCATGCAGCAGCGTCTGGCCGAGTTCGGTTTCGGCGCTGCGAAAGGCGACCGCCTTGAACCGCGCGCCATCGTCGCCCGACACGATGAGGCGGACATGGTCGGTGCCGACGATGCTCGCCTCGACGATCCGCACTGGCCCGGTGGCGACGCGCGGGGCGGGCCAGCCGGCGCCATAGGGACCAGCGCTCTCGATCGCGTCGCACCACAGCGGGCTAATGCCGCGCGGTGCCAGCACGGCGTCGATCAACAGCGCCTTGTCGCCGCTCGCCCGCTCGACGTCGGCAGCGAGCCGGTCGTTGAGAAAGGCGCCGAGCGCGTCGACCTTGTCGGCTTCGACGGTCAGCCCCGCCGCCATCGCATGGCCGCCGCCCGCGACGAGCAGCCCGCTTTCCTTGGCCGCGAGGATCGCGGCGCCGAGGTCGACGCCGCTGATCGAACGGCCGGAGCCTTTGCCGATGCCGTCCTCGCCCACCGCGATGACGATCGCGGGGCGGTGCAGCCGTTCCTTCAGGCGTCCGGCGACGATGCCGATCACCCCGGGATGCCAGCCGTGCCCGGCGACGATCGCGACCGGCGCGTTTCCGCATGCGGTGCTCGCCGCCATCGCTTCGTCGAGCACCCCCGCCTCGATTGCGCGGCGTTCCTCGTTGAGCCGGTTGAGTTCCTGCGAAATATCCGCCGCCTCCTGCGGGTCCGAAGTCGTCAGCAGGCGCACGCCGAGGTCAGACTTGCCGACCCGCCCGCCGGCGTTGATCCGCGGGCCGAGCGCAAAGCCCATGTCGCTCGCGGTCGGCGGCTTGGTCAGCCGCGCTGCGTCCATCAGCGCCGCGAGCCCGGTGTTGCCGCGCCGCGCCATCACCTTCAGCCCCTGCGTCACCAGCGCGCGGTTGAATCCGGTCAGCCGCGCCACGTCGGCGACGGTGCCGAGCGCGACGAGGTCGAGCAGGTCGATCAGCGCGGGTTCGTCGCGGCCTGCGAAAAAGCCGCGCGCGCGCAGGGTGCGGAGCAGCGCGGCGCCGAGCAGGAAGGCGACTCCGACCGCGGCCAGATTGCCGTGGATCGCCGCATCGGGCGCTTCGTCGAGCCGGTTCGGGTTCACTAGCGCCAGCGCCGCGGGCAGCATGGTCGCGCATTGATGATGGTCGACGACGATCACCTCGACCCCCGCGGCATTGGCTTCGGCGATGGCTTCGAACGCCTGCGCGCCGCAATCGACGGTCACCACCAGCTTCGACCCCGCCGCGCCGATCTTGACCAGAGCGGCGCCCGAGGGGCCATAGCCTTCCATCAGCCGGTCGGGGATATAGGCGCCCGCAGGCAGCCCGAGCCCGCGCAGCAGCCGCACGAGCAGCGCCGCCGACGTGGCGCCGTCGACGTCATAATCGCCAAAGATCGTCACCGCCTCGCCCTTCTCGACCGCATCAGCGAGCCGCGCCGCGGCGGCGTCCATGTCGCGGAACAGCGACGGGTCGGGCATGAAGCCGCGCAGGGTCGGGGTGCGCTGGCGGTCCAGATCGTCGCGGGTCACGCCGCGCCCGAGCAGCAGCTGGGTGACGAGATCATCGGGGGCGAGGTTTTCGCTCGCCATGTCGGCGCTGGCGCGCCGCCAATGCCACGGCTGGCCGAGGATCGAACGCGTGATGCCGAGCGCCGCGTCGCTCATGCCCGGGCTCGCGCGGTCAGGATGCGGTCGCGCAGGTCGCGCGCGGTCGCCAGCGGGATCGCGGGGATTTCATGGCTCGCCAGCGAACTGCCGCCGGGTACCCCGAACACCAGGGTTGCGAGGCCCAGCGGGCGCAGGATAAAGTCGCTTTTGAGATCGACGCTCTGCACCGACGCGTGCGGCAGCAAGGTCAGTTTGGGTTTCCAGAAACCGCGGCGGATCGCCACCTGTTCGCCAAGGTCGGTCCAGCGGTGGAAGCGCGCGCCGAACAGCGACGCGGCACCGATCAGCACGCCGACAACTGGCCCGAACCAGCCGAGCGCCTGCCCGAACGACACCGCGACCAGTCCGCCGACGCTCGCGCCCAGCGCGCCGACCAGTCCGCCGAGCGCAATGATGCGGTGGCTGCGCTGCCACGGCGCATGAGTGTCGGGGCGCGTGATCGCGACTTCGGCGAGCACCGGATCGATTGTTTCCAGCTTGGCGAACGGCACGACCTGATGGTCGCGCTCCTTCTCGCCGTCGCTCGCCAGGCTTTGCAGCCGCAATTCGTGCCAGCCGAAGCGCTGGCGGAACCAGCCGGTGACGAGGATCGCGGCCTGCACCCGCCCCACCGCCACCGCGACGTCGGTACGCGTCGTCAGCCCGCGGGTGCGGCGCAGCGCGCGGGGCTCGCGGGTCAGGCGGAAATCCCAGTTCGCAAAGATCATCGTCGCGATCCCGCTGGCAAAACCGATGAAGAGCAGCGAAATGGCCGCGCCGACCCCAGCGATCCAGCGATGCGCGAGCAGCCATTGATCGAGCCCGTAATCTTCGGCGACCTCGACCCAGTCCATCGGGTTGAAGACGTTGAATTTGAACGGCAGCAGTCCGTCGAAAAACTGCATACCCGCGCCGACGACGGCGAGCGCGGCGAGCGAGAAATTGAACAATCCGGCGACCAGTAGCTGGCGCGGCGTCATTGCAAACAGCAGCCGGTCTTCGGCCACGGGAGCTGCCTCGGGCGCATCGGTCGCGGTGACCACCGCCGCCTCGCCGCTGCGGTGAGCACGGATCGTCGTGCGCAGCGCCTGCGCGCTATCGAGCGCGATGGCGTCGAGATGGGCGTCATTCTCCTTGCCGCCGGCGCCGGTCTCGAACCCGACCTTGGCGATGCCCAGCGCGCGCGACACCAGCCCCTGTTCGATGCTGACGTCCTGGATGCGGTCGAACGGAATGGTGCGGTGCTGGCGCGACAGCACGCCGCTTTCGATCACGACCCTGTCGCCGCCGACCAGAAAGCGAAAGCGCAGCCAGTGCAGCCAGGCGGCGACGAGCGAGAACAGCAGGAAGGCGAGGATCGCGGGGACGACATAGCCCCAGTTGTCGGTGAAACCGAGCGCCGCGACCGCGGGCAGGAATTGCAGCGAGCGCGGCCCGAGCTTGACGATAGCGAGCGCCAGCGTCGCCGGGTGTAATCGCTGCCAATCGGCGTTGTCGTCGATGATCGGAGCGGCCGCAGCCGCGGCGGTGTCGGTCATGCGAAATCGGTCTGGATGTGGCGGCGAATCGTCTCGCGCATTGTGGCAGCCAAGTCGGCGGGCAGGCCGGGCAGGGTGACGGTGCTGTTATGCGTGCCCGACGTGTGGACGATCAGGTGCGACAGCCCGAACCAGCGTTCGATCGGTCCCTGCCCGACGTCGATATGCTGGACGCGCACAAAGGGGACGATGGTGTCGGTGCGAAACAGCCAGCCGCGCGCGACGCGCAGCTGCCCGTCGCCGATCTTGTACCCCCAGCGCGACACACGCCGCGACGGAAAGCTGATAATGACGATGATCGCGATCAGCCAGGCGAGCGCGGTGATCAGCCCGTACGGCCCTTCGATATGCCGGATGAGCAGCCAGTCGAACACGCTCGCCCCGATCGCGAGCGGGATCAGGTTGAGCGCCGTCGCGACGCGCAGCACCTTTGCATAAGCGGGATCGACCGGGTCGAGCCCCTCGGCGGCGTTGAGCGCCTCGGGATCGAAGGCATCGGTCGGGTGGATGGCGGGGGTGTCGGTCATGATACACCGATAGTCTGTTCCGCCCTCAGGGGACAACCACATTGAAGCGCGGGTCCGCAGCCGGATGCAGCGCGAACCACGACAGGAACGCCATCCGGTCCCCCTCAATCTTGATCGCCCCCGACTGCATCAGCGCCGGAAACTGCGCCTGCCCCAGCATCACATCGTCGAGCGTTTTGCGGTCGAGCGTCACCGTCGCGGTCGGCGCCGCGTCGGTGACGCCGTAACGCGGCACTTCGACCCCGCCGCCGACCACGATCGCCACCGTCTCCTTGCTGTCGGGCAGCACGAACTGGAAAATCCCCTTGATCGCCGAACCTTTGGCGGCGTCGAAGCGCGTCGCGAGCGCGTCGAAAAACACCGCGGTCGGGATCGCGCTGACAAACGACCGGCTCTGCCCGTTGCCCGACAGGGTCTGCACGGCATTGCCACGCAGCGTCGCCGCGCCCGCCAGATAATAATTCCGCCACGCCCCCGATTCGGCCTGATAGCCCATCTGGTCGTAAGCCGACGCGAGCGCCGCGCGCGCCGCCTGGTTGTCGGGCTCGGCAAACACCAGCTTGTTCAGCAGCTCGGCCGCCCAGCGATATTCGCCCGCCGCGATCGCCGCCTTGCCCGCCGCGAGCAATTTGTCGGCGCCCCCAGCCAGCGCGACATATCTGGGCGCCGATTGTTCGGGCGCCAGCGGGTTGAAATTCGCCGGATTGCCATCCCACCAGCCGAAATAGCGCTGATACACGGCCTTCATGTCGTGGTTGAGGGTGCCATAATAGCCGCGCGTCGAAAAATCATGCCCCTGCACCGGGGCCTCGGGCGTCGGGTCGGCGAGCTCGTGGAGCGTTGCGCCGCGGTTGGCCAGAAACAGGGTGCGGTCGTGGACATAACGATAGGCGTCGCGCTGGTTCGCCAGCAGCGCCGACACCTCGCCCGCGCCCCACGTCGGCCAATGGTGCGACGCCAGCGCCACCTCGGCCTTGCCGCCCCATTTCATCAGCGTCGCGTCGATCACCTTCGACCAGTGCAGCGCATCGCGCACCTGCGCCCCGCGCAAGGTCAGCACATTGTGCAGCGTGTGGGTGACGACCTCGGTCGTGTGCAGCGCCTTGTAGGCGGGGATGTAGAAAACGAACTCCGATGGCGCTTCGGTGCCGCCCGCGTCGAGGCAGTCGAACGCCAGCCCGTCGATGGTCAGCGTGCCGCCCGTTTCGTCGACGGTCTCGGTCGGCTCCATATAGCCGATCGTCCCCGACGACAGCTTCGGCCCCAGCCCGGTGTCGACCTGTCCCGCGGGTCCGGGGGCGAGGATCGACCCGAACATGTACAGCGCGCGCCGCCCCATCGCGGTACCGGCGAGGACATTCTCCGCGGTCGCTTCCTCCGAAAAACCGTGCGGCGCGATGATGCGGATCTTGTCGCGCTTGACTTGGCTTGCGGTGACGATGCCGCCGACCCCGCCGAAATGATCGCTGTGGCTGTGGCTGAAGATCACCGCCTTGATCGGCCGCTTGCCCGCTTTGGCGTCGACGGTGTCGGCGAACAATTTCCACCCCGCCGCTGCGGCTTCCTCGGACAATAAAGGATCGACGACGATCCAGCCGGTCTTGCCGCGGATGATCGTCATCACCGAAATATCATAGCCGCGCAGCTGCCAGATCTGCCCCGGCACCACCTCGAACAACCCGTGCACCGCGTTCAGCCGCGCCTGCCGCCACAGCGACGGGTTGACCGTGTCGGGCGCGGTCCCGGTCGCCAGAAAGGCGTAGGGACGCCGGTCCCACACGATCTTGCCGTCCTTGCCCAGAATCACCGCGTCCGGAATCTCGGCGACCTTGCCGCGTGTCGCATTCGCCATGTCGCGCGGGTCATCCAGCGGCAGGCGCTTCGCGAGCTCGGCTTGCGCCGCGCGTGTCGCATCGCTGGCGGCATCCTGCGCGACAGCGGCGGTGAAAGGCAAGGTGCTGGCAAGCAGCAGGGCGGTCCATCGGCGCATATCTCTCTCCCCCATATTTTGTGGGCAGCTTGCGCCGCGCTCCGGCGCTTGGCAAGCATGGGGGATGGACGACACCTCGCCCCTGCTCATCGTCTGGCACAGCCGCACCGGCGGTAGTGAAGCGCTGGCGCGCGCCGCGGCCGACGGCGCAGGGTCGGCGGCACGAAGCGTCCGCGCCGAGGGCGTCTCGCCCGACCTGCTCATTGCGGCGGCTGGCTATCTCTTCGTCGGCCCCGAAAATCTCGCGGCGCTCTCGGGCGCGATGAAGGAGATGTTCGATCTTTGCTATTACCCATGCCTCGGGAAACTCGAGGGCCGCCCCTATGCGACGATCATCTGTGCCGGATCGGATGGCGAAAACGCCCAGCGCCAACTCGACCGCATCGCCACCGGCTGGCGGCTGCGGCGGGTAGCGGAGGGCGTGATCGTGAACACCGCCGCGCAGACGCCCGAAGCGATCCTCGCGCCCAAGACGATTCCCGCCGACCGCCTCGCCGAAGCCCGCGATCTGGGCGCGGCGCTGGCCGAGGGACTCGCGGCCGGGATCTTTTGATGCGGCAAAGACATGGATGTCCCCGGCGCCCCTCAGGTGGCCCTTGATAGTGCGCAACGCGTGCGATTGGCGCGCCGGTCAATGCCCGCTACAGGCGGGCGATGCTTCGCCTGACCGAACTCACCTTGCCGCTGCACCATGCGCCGGAGGAACTGCCCGCCGCGATCTGCAAACGGCTGCGCATCACCCCGCGCGAGCTGGTGCGCCACGTCGTCGCGCGCCGCGCGCATGATGCGCGCGACAAGACCAACATCCAGCTTGTCTATTCGGTCGATGTGAATGTGAAGGACGAGGGCGCGGTGCTCGCGCGCTTCCGCAAGGACCGCAATGTCCAGCAAACCCCGAACACCAGCTATAAATTCATCACGCAGGCGCCGAAGGGTGCGAAACGCCCCGTCGTCGTCGGCGCCGGACCGTGCGGGCTGTTCGTCGGGCTGATCCTCGCGCAGATGGGGTTCCGCCCGATCATCCTCGACCGCGGCAAGGTTGTGCGCGAACGCACCAAGGACACATGGGATCTGTGGCGGCGCGGCGTGCTCCACCCCGAATCGAACGTCCAGTTTGGTGAGGGCGGCGCCGGCACCTTTTCCGACGGCAAGCTCTACAGCCGGATCAAGGATCCGCGCCACCTCGACCGCAAGGTGCTGACCGAATTTGTGAAAGCCGGCGCGCCGCCCGAGATATTGACCGAGGCGCACCCGCATATCGGCACCTTCCGGCTGGTGACGATGGTCGAAAGCCTGCGCGAAACGATCGAGGGGCTGGGCGGCGAATATCGCTGGCAGCACAAGGTCGACGGGCTCGACATCGTCGCCGACGGGGCTGGCGAGCGCCGCGTCCAGGGGCTGCACCTTTCCAACGGCGAGTATATCGAGGCCGACCGCGTCGTGCTCGCGGTGGGCCACAGCGCTCGCGACACCTTTGCGATGCTTCATGCGGCGGGCGTCCATGTCGAGGCGAAGCCCTTTTCGATCGGGGTGCGCATCGAGCATCCGCAATCGTGGATCGACACCTCGCGCTTTGGCGCCGATGCGGGCAACCCGATCCTTGGCGCCGCCGAATATCACATCTCGCACCACTGCAAGAACGGCCGCACGGTTTACAGTTTCTGCATGTGCCCCGGCGGCACCGTGGTCGCCGCGACCTCCGAAGAGGGGCGCGTCGCCACCAACGGCATGAGCCAATATTCGCGCAACGAGCGCAACGCCAATTCGGGCTTCGTCGTCGCGATCGACCCCGAACGCGACTATCCCGGCGATCCGCTCGCAGGCTTGGCGTTCCAGCGCCACTGGGAATCCTTGGCCTATGTTGCGGGTGGTTCGAACTACCGCGCGCCCGCGCAGCGCGTCGGCGACTTCCTCGCGGGCCGTGCATCGACGTCGCTGGGCAGCGTCACCCCTTCCTATCGCCCCGGGGTGACGCCGACCGATCTCGCCGCATGCCTGCCCGATTTCGCGGTCGAGGCGATGCGCGAGGCGATTCCGGTCTTCGGGCGCCAGATCAAGGGATATGACCATCCCGACGTGGTGATGACGGGGGTCGAAACGCGCACCTCCTCGCCGGTGCGCTTCACCCGCGGCGAGGATTTTCAGAGCCTGAACACCGCCGGCCTGTTCCCCGCGGGCGAAGGCGCGGGTTATGCCGGCGGCATCCTCTCGGCGGCGGTCGATGGGATCAAGGTCGCCGAGGCCGTCGCGCGGAGCCTGATGCCATAACGCCGATTATGCGTGGCGCGCCTGCGAAGAGCGCCGCCGGTTCGGGCGTTAGCTCGACCGATGCTCGCCGCGCACCCAGCGTACCGTCCCCGACGAGGCGCGCATCACCACGGTTTCGGTGGTCATCACCCCGTCGCGGCGGTGCTTGACGCCGCGCAGCAGCGATCCGTCGGTGACCCCGGTCGCGGCAAAGATCACGTCGCCCTTGGCCAGATCTTCCAGGTCATAGACGCGGTCGAGATCCTCGACCCCCCATTTGGCCGCGCGCCGGCGCTCGTCGTCGTTGCGGAACAGCAGGCGGCCCTTGAACTGGCCGCCGACGCAGCGCAGCGCCGCGGCGGCGAGCACGCCCTCGGGGGCGCCGCCCGATCCCATATAGATGTCGACATTGGTTTCGGGGTTGGTCGTCGCGATCACCCCGGCGACGTCGCCGTCGGGAATCAGCGCAACGCCGCAACCAAGGCTGCGCAGCTCGGCGATCATCGCTTCATGGCGCGGGCGGTCGAGCACGCAGACCATGACGTCAGCAGGGCCGCAGCCCTTTTCGCGCGCGACGGCTTCGACATTCTGGCGGATGCTGTTGTCGAAATTGACGATATTCGGCGAATAGCCGGGGCCGACCGCGAGCTTGTCCATATAAACGTCGGGGGCGTTGAGCAGGCAGCCTTCTTCGGCGATCGCCAGCACGGCGAGCGCGTTGGGGCCGGCCTTGGCGGTGATTGTCGTGCCTTCCAGAGGATCGACCGCGATATCGATCTTCGGGCCCTTGCCCGGCGCGCTGCCGACCTTTTCACCGATATAGAGCATCGGCGCTTCGTCGCGTTCGCCTTCGCCGATGACGATGGTGCCGTCCATGTACAGCGTGTTGAACGCGGTGCGCATCGCTTCGACCGCGGCCGCGTCGGCGGCTTTCTCGTCGCCGCGCCCGATCAGCTTGGCGGCGGCGATCGCCGCGGCTTCGGTGACGCGCACCATTTCGAGTACGAGCACCCGGTCGAGGTTGCTGCCGCTATTCGTCATGGGTCACTCTCCGCCTTTACTTGCTGCGCCATCTCGGCAAGGTGGCCCCATATGGTCGCCCGCGCTGCTTGTCGAGGATGCTTCGCCCGATTCGGAGCCGCTGTCGCGTTATCGTGCGTCATCGCCGTGACAGGACAGGCGCAGGTGCAGGGTCCGCCCGCCCCGCCCCCGCCGCGCAATGCCGAAACCGCGGCGGCCAGGGCGAAAGAGCTGGTCGACCCGATCCGCCGCTGCAAACCCGCCGACGACGGGTCGATCAATGTATGCGGTAGCGACACCGAGATTCACCGGCTGTCGCCCGAACTGCGCGCGATCGCGCAAGAGGGCCGCGAAGCGCCGCCGAAGCTGCCCCGCGCCGAAGCGAAGGCGATGAGCCTCGACACACTGCCCTATAACTGGATGTCGATTGGCGGCCGGATGAAGCCCGGCCCTGAATATAACGCGCTTTACGAACAGGCGAAGCGCGCAACCGATCCCGGGACGGGCCAGCCGCCGCCCGCCGAGCCCGAGCTTTAGGCCTAGGCGAAAATGTCGGTCGCCGCTGCTGCGGGTTCGGAGGCCCGGTAAAAGCCGGCGGGGATCAGGATCTGCCCAAGGAAATAGAGCGCGAAAAGCGCCGCCCAGCCGAAGCTCATCGCGGTCTCGACCAGGGTTCCGGGCGCATTGTTCATGATGGTCGTCATGTGCAGGGCCATCAGCCCGCCGCCAAGGACGGCGAAGGGCAGGCCGTACAGCAGATAGAATCCGCACAGGCGCCACTGCGCCGTCTGCGTGCGCCGCCATGATTCGATAAAGGCCCCGATTGGCTCCAGCTTGCCGCGTCCACCCATGATCGCGCCCGCCAGGCAAAAGCGAGTGGCGATCCAGAAGGCGATAATCGTCAGCAGCAGCGGATAGACGATCGCGATAGCGCCGCCGCCAAGATTTTCCCATTCCATCCGTCCGCCGACGAGCACGATAGGAAACAGCGTGATCACCCATGTCACGACGCTCACCATCATGTTGCAGGCAAAATAGGCGACGCCCGCGACCATCCCGTACATGATCTCGGCAATATAGCCTTCGCGCATGTCAGCGAGCAGCCCGTTCCACGCCGCGAGCATCGCGCCCGCGACGATCGCGCCGATGATGGCCAGCAGATAGAGTGGCCCGGCGATCGACCCCCCGAAGCGCAACCACGGATTGCCGAGGATCGTCAGGATCGCGCGCAGGCTGAACAGCGGCTCGCTCGACAGCAGCAGAAACGGAATGACGACGCCGATTCCGACATAGGCAGCCAGCATCGCCTTATGCGTCGCGGCGAGCGCCCGCGCCTCGACCAGCCCGCGTCCGATATCAATGTCCATGACTGCTATCCCCCGCGCCGTTCGTGCACGGTTATCAGGGGAGGCTGCGATGACAAGTGGCGGACGGTGTACCCGGTCACCGCCGCTGCAGTCGGGTCGCTAAAGCGCCAGGATCGGCATCAGCATCGGCGCGCCGACGACATGGTCCGACCCGGCAAGGATCGCCAGCGCCGCGTGGATCGCGCGCGCCGGGCCATCGTGGGTGACGAGCACGATGACGACGCCATCCTCTTCGTCGGTGCCGCGCTGGATAAAGCTTTCGATCGACACCCCCGCATCGCGCATCGCGGTCGCGATTTCGGCGAGGACGCCGATGCGATCCTCGACGATCAGGCGGACATAATGTTTGCCGACCCGCGCGCCCGCGTCGGCCACCGGCGCGGCGTCGAGCGAATCGACCGGCATCGCAAAGGCGGGGCCATATTCGTCGCGCGCGATATCGATGATGTCGGCGACGATCGCCGATGCGGTCGGTCCTGCCCCCGCGCCGGCGCCCTCGAAGAACAGCCGCCCGACAAAATTGCCCTCGGCGACCACGGCGTTGAGCGCGCCGGGAACATAGGCGAGCGGATGGTCGGCGGGGACAAGGCACGGCTGGACATGCTGGTACAGCCCGGCGTCGTTGCGTTCGGCCATGCCGATCAGACGGACGCGGTGGCCCAGCGCCTCGGCCTCGCGAATGTCGGCGGCGATCAGCCCCCGGATGCCGTCGGCGGCGACCGCGGCGATGTCGAGGCGGGTGCCGAAACACAGCGCGGCAAGGATCGACAGCTTGTGCGCGGCATCGATGCCATCGACGTCAAAGGTCGGGTCGGCCTCGGCATAGCCTTCGGCCTGCGCCGCGGCGAGCGCATCGGCAAAGCTCGCGCCGTTGCGCTCCATCTGCGTCAGGATATAATTGCAGGTGCCGTTGAGGATGCCATAGACCCGCGCGATCTCGTTCGCCGACGCGCCCTCGCGGATCGCCTTGATCACCGGGATGCCGCCCGCGACCGCGGCTTCATATTTCAGCGGCGTGTCGCGTTCCTCGGCGAGTCGCGCAAGATCGAGCCCGTGATGCGCGATCATCGCCTTGTTGGCGGTGACGAGCGCCTTGCCCGCGCCGAGCGTGTGGCGCGCCAGCGTCAGCGCCGATCCGTCGGCGCCGCCGATCATCTCGACGACGACATCGACATCGGCCGCTGCGACCAGCGCGTCCATATCGTCTTCCCAGCGATAGCGGGACAGATCGATGCCGCGGTCCTTGTGGCGATCACGCGCCGACACCGCGACGATCTCGATCGCGCGGCCGGCGCGGCGCGCGATCAGGTCGCGATTCGTTTCGAGCAGCCGCACGACGCCGCCGCCAACACCGCCGATTCCCGCGAGCGCTACACGCAGCGGCGGGCGGGGAGCGGTCGGGGCG
>JAEMRT010000094.1 GCA_016463225.1 Sphingopyxis sp.
AACTAGGGAATTTTAGATGCCCACTTTTGCGGAATCTTCGGTGCCCGTTGACAAGCGGCAAGACCTTCGAGATCGACATGGGCAAGCTTGCCGACGAGGCGCGCTACGACGGCATCAGCGTGCTGCGCACCAATGCCAGGATCACTCCGCTACAGGCCGTCATCCGCTACCGTGATTTGCTTCAGGTCGAGGCCCTGTTCCGCGTCGCCAAGGCGAGCTTCGATACCCGTCCCATCTTCCATCAGTCCGATGCCGCTATCCGCGGCCATGTGTTTGTCTCGTTCCTCGCTCTGACGCTGGCCAAGGAACTGACCCGCTTGTGTCAGGAAAAGGGCCTGCAGCCCGAATGGCAGCCGCTCCTCAACGATCTCGATCGCCTTCAGGAAGCCACCATCGAAAAGGACGGCAAGGTCATTACCACCCGCACCCACGTTTCGGGCCAGGTGGGGAATGTCTTCAAGGCAACCGGCATCGCGCTGCCGGCCAATATCAGCGAACTGCCGCCGCGAACCTAAGCCTCTGCAAGCTCAACCAAACCCAAAAATGTAGTGGTAACACTCGCGCCGGTGCGTGCATGTCATTGAACAAAAATGCCTTTTCCAAAAGCACTGTTCAAGTTGGGTCTCACTAGACGCGCGCCTTAATCGCATCACCGCGGAGCAAGGCGATCTCCTGCGTGAGGGCCAAGCCCTGCTGCGCGCCGGCTTGCCGACGAACCAAGTCGGAATGCTCCTCTTGGCGGCCGCGAAGCGTTCAATTGCGCTGCCCGAGGGCTTTACAGCCATGATCCGAGCGCGCAACTTCCACGCGGCCGCGCCAATGGTGCGAATGCAGCTCGACACCGCCTTGCGTGTCGCAGCGCTGCGCTTCGTTTCCGATCCTCATGCTTATGCCGAAGCAGTCATGGAGGGCAAAGCCGTCTACAAGCTCAAGGACGACACGGGCGTCCGGCTCACGGACCACAGGCTGCTGGAGCGCCTCGCTGAAACGTTTCCGTGGATAAACACCGTCTACCGGGACGCCAGCGCCTTCGTGCATCTCAGCGCCAGGCATCTCTGGACCAGCATCTCCGCGATAGAAGAAGCCGAGCGCCTCGTGGTCTTTCAGATATCGCCCTGCGACCCGGCGCGGGTAACGGAGGATCAATATTACGATGCAGTCGATGCCTTTTATCACTGCCTTCTGCTGGCGAAGGGCTTGATACTAAGCGGCATGCGCCAGGTTGCGAACCTCGGCAACGGGTCCGCCGAATGAATATCCCCGCCCCTTCCATCCGTCCCGATTTTGCGGGCGCGGTCGCCAAGGTCGCGCACGCCAATCGCCATATTGCGGCGTTCGCGCAGGAGGCGGGCCTCTACTTCGGCAAGCAACCCTACCAGGCTATCCAGACGCCGCACCCTGACACAGGCGAGCCCGGCTATCATCTCTACGAGCGGCTCGGCTTGCCGGATCGACGACTGGCGCTCTTCATCGGCGATGCCCTGCATAACCTGCGATCCGCGCTCGATCACCTCGTTTGCGCTTGCGCGATCGCAAACGGCGAGAGCCCCGACCGCACGCAGTTTCCGATCCTCCTCAAAGAAACCGGGCTTGAGCAGAAGCTCCTGAAAGACCTCGGCAAGGCCGGGCCCGTGGCGATCGATCTCGTCCGAGCCATCGCTCCGACGCCACTCGGCAGTCCGATGCTGGCCGCCCTTCACGAGCTCGACATCACCGACAAGCACCGCCTTATCCTACCCGTCGCGTGCACAATGAATGTGGAGATCCAAGTGGGAGGATTCGAGGGTGTGCCGGTGGTCGCTGCAAAGGGCGACACTGCCCCGCCCGAACGGACCAGTTGCTTCGTGCCAGCGCCCGCCGGCTACGAAGGGTGTATCGCGCATGATTTCAGTTTTACGGGAGATGTCGTCTTCCCCGCAGGCACCCCGCTCGCCGGGCAGCCCTGCGTTGAGACGCTTTACGAGCTTTCCGCCGTGGTAGCCGACATCATTATCGCGTTCGAACAGGGGTACGGCACGTTCCGACTATCTTACGACATCTCGCGACAGGGACGAACGACCTGGACCATCTGATTTGCCAGCGCCGATGCGCTGGTATTCGGTTCCGTTCGGGACGTTTCCGAACGGCAGCATTCAGTTGGACCCGCCGTTCGGGAGCGCGTTTACGAACGGCCGATTTGTCCCACGACTCCGCGTTCGCTTCCGGTAGCAGTCGACCAGAATGCGTCGTTCGCAGTCGGCCTTGAAACGGCGATTTCTACCAGAACGTGCCGTTCGCTCAGCGAAAAGTCGCTTGCCAGCAACGCGCCTCAAGCCCAGTTGTTTGATGGAACGTCAGATAATCCCGATTGTTGGCATTCGTTTTCAGGGATTGACTAGCGACTTATCGAGAGATCCGTCAAAAAGGTCGCTGTACAGGTGTAGCCTGGCGTGGATTGTTCAATGATTGGGAATAGAATGACGGTCGGGTGGTCGAGGGCGCGATGGTGACGATGAAGGATCGCTTCCCGCGCACTAGCGCGGCCTATCCCGACGTAATGCTCTGGGACGGGCCGTTTGACTGGACGGCTCCTGCCTCGAAGGCGATGGCGCTCATGCTCATCGAGCTTCAGAGTCGATTCGCCCTTGAGGGGCAACGGAAGTTTCTCGACTACTGCGACGCCGTCGGCGGCGACATCGGCGCAATGGTCGAGGACGGGGTGATCGGATACGAGGCCGACACCGTCGACGAGTATCGCCTGCTCTTCGCCCTGAAGCCAATGGAGCTATGCCTGGTTTGGGGCCTGAACGGTCAGTGCCACGGTTGGGCGATGTGGTCTCTGGCCCGTAACGTCGATCGTGACAGCCGCTTCTTCAACACGAACTACTCGTTCTTCGCGGCGGATTCGCAGGCCGCGCCCGAGTTCAGGGACTTGGCGATCGCCAACCTGCCGCGGTGGACCGCTACCTTCTTCGTGCTTGCTCGAAAGTTCGGTGGGGTCGATGACGTCGCGCGACGTGTCGCGCCGATGTGCTGGAGCCTATCGGAAACAATGCTCCGGATGGGTGTCAACGTGAGTCAGTGCCTGGACGCACTGACCTCCATGGCTAATTGGGCGAGCAACGCAAACGAACCTGCGGCGGAAGCGTGGGTAAAGTATCTGCTTGGACTGTGGTCCGGCGTAATGCCCGACGCTAACCGTGCCCAAATCGGCATCGTCATGATGAGCCCGGCCCATCGCTTCACGGGCCGCAATCCCCAGGATTGGGCCGACGAAATGCTCGGGCGTTGGTCGCATGTCCTGATCGAGCACATGGAGTTGCAGGTTCTGGCGACTTCTCTCAGGACGATCGAGGATTGGCGGGACAGGCGTGATCGCATTCTGGCCTCCGCGGTCGAATTGGCGCGCTCGTACCGCGAGCAGTCGGGCGACGACGAGACAGTCGCGCTGCAGGCTCTCGAGAGTCGGGTCTCCATCATTCACCCGCTGATCTGGTTCCTCACCGAGCATGGGGAGGTTGACGACGTTCTTGACGTGCTCGGTGCCTGGTATGTGAAGGACGGCGAACGAACATGCGACGGCAATGTCCTATTCATCGCATCCGGCCACATGAACGGCGTAGTCTACCTCTGGCCCGGCGGGCGGCTGGCGTTGCCGCGCGGAGAGGGTCCAACCACCTTCGACGCGGTGCTAACGGCATCCTCGCTCGCACAGCGCGAATACCACCGCGCCACTTCGGTCGGCGACGACATGCCCGACATCGATTATCACCGAATGGGGCAGCCTGACGAGGCGGCCGGTTCGGGCTTTGAGGCGGCGGCGCGCGCGCACTTCGAGCCGGCGCGGCTGGCTGCTTCGCTTCCGCCGAGCCAGCCAATCCGTTCGGTGGTGACCATTCCGTCACTGCCCGCGCCGGTTCTCGCACTGCTTGCGACCGAGGGCGGCGTTATCGGGACCGAGGAGGTAAGCCTGCGGCAGCCGCTTACTGTCCGGCCGATCAATCGCGTGGCAGTCTGGCAGGGCGGGACCATGCACGAGGGTTTCGAGGTAGAGGCGCTGGAGCGCGTCGCCTCCCTTGCCGGCTGGACAATCGACGTTCAGGGCGGAGACGTTCCCGCCTTCGAGCGCTTCTACGCTGATCCGTCTGCTGACCTGCTGTGGGTCATCGGGCATGGCGAGCATTCCCCGCACCGCATAGAGAATTCAGGCTTGGTTATCGGCGAGGAGCTAGTCACGGCTGATCGATTGCGCGGGCTGGCACCTGCGGGTGAGGGCCGACGATTGCTGGTACTCAACGTCTGCAGCGGAGCGACCGCGCAGGTGCGCGGCGGCATGGCGCGCATCGGCATTGGTCAGGAGCTAACGGGGCCAGGGCAACAGGTGGCGGCGCATTTGTGGCCGGTTGGAATGTATGCCGGGCTGGCGTTTGGTGCAAAGTTCGCGCTCGAGCTGTCCGCAGCACCTACCTCAGAAGCCTATGCGCGAACGGTCGCCGGGATGCGCGATCCCGCAGCGCTACGGGCCGACCTCGTCACTAGGTTAGGAAGCGGGTTGGCCATCCACGACCGACTTGCACATCAGGACGCTCAGATCGGCAATGTGATGGCATGGGGTGCCCCGGTGTTGCTGACATGAACGCATCCCGATCGGGGGAACTGAATGGCAGTAATGCCCATGCACCCTTTTCGCGTTAGGATATCTTGATGGCGATTCCACCGAGAGACGACCTGCTGCTGCAGGACTTGGTTGAGCAGCGGCTAGAGACGCCTTCCGTTGAATACAAGACTTGGATGTCGCTCTTAGAGAACGAAGCGAAGGCGAAGATCGCACGGCACCTCTGCGCCTTGGCGAACTCCGGGGGAGGACACCTCGTGTTCGGCTTCGATGACGACGGTACTCCGAGCGAGCCGCATCCGGCCGACCTATCGGGCTATTCACAGGATTTGCTCAACGGGATCGTCGGGAGCTACCTGCAGCCCGCGTTTCACGTCGCGGTGCATGCCGTGACCGCGACAACCGGAAGGGTCTACCCGGTCGTCCGGGTGCCTAGTCACGGTGCCCAGCCCGTCTGCGCCAAGCGCGATGGTCCGCAAGACGCGAAAGGGCGGACGGTGGGGATCCGTGCCGGCATGCACTACATCCGCGAGCAGGGCCCCAAGTCCATCGCCATCGACTCGCCGGAGCGCTGGCGGGACGTGCTTCACCGCTGCGTGCTAGCCGAGCGCGACGCGCTCCTTGGATCAATAGGCAGGCTCTTCCAGCAGCCACGCGAGGACACGACACCGTCGGCTCTAGCGCCGTTCGTCGATGACACTTTGAGCGAGTGGGCGAACGTCGAGGCATCGCAATGGCCTGTCAATCCGGCGCTGAACCGCGCCGCGTTTGGCTTCCGGCTTCTAGCGTCTAACGGTGGTGAACCGAAACCGCTAAATGTGAGGACATTGCAGGAGCGGGTGCGCTCGGCCTCGGACCGGGCCTCGGAGGAGGTCAACGATGGACTTGCTGCTTATGGTTCTGGATGGCGGATGGATAGGCGTCCGACTGTTGCGGTGTTCGGAAACGTTGAGGGCTACGTCTGCCGCGCGGCAGCCGTTGACGCCAGCGATCTGCCGTCGATCTGGCGGGTGACAGCCGAGGGGATGGGCGCGGACGTCACGATCCTTCCCGAGGACGCCGCCTACCTTCGGCATTCCGTTGAGGGACGTAGCTCTCGGCGCTGGCCCGCTGGTGCCAAGCTGTCGCCCCGCTTCCACATTCAATCGGTCGCCCAGCGCGTGGCCTTCGTACGCAACCTTGCCGCGTCCTTCCCCGACGCGACGGATTGCGAGTTGCTGATAGACTATTCTGGCTTAAAGGACCGCAAAGTGGAAGAACCTGCGGTAGGCCGACAGTTTAGCCGGAATTACGTCTCGGCGGTGCCTGCCAGACGCTTCGCGACGACCGTGCCGGTCGAGCAATTGGTTGCTGACCCCCATGGCACCACGGTCGCTTTGCTAGGACCTGTGTTCCGTCTGTTTGACGGGTGGGACGTCAATCCCGAATATGTTCGTGCCGAATTAGCCAGAAGCCGCTGACCTCGGAGTTCAGCCGTTGAGTCGGCCAGTCCGCTATCGGCCAGCTTATGTTGTGATGCGATGCCGGTCGGGCGAGCGCTGAACGACGGCTTCTAGCAACAGTTGCTGTTCACGAGGTCGCGCGCGAACGGCGGCAAAGTCCCACGACGCGGCGCTGGGGCTCGGCAAAATTCGACCAGAAAATGTCGTTCACATCCGCGCCAATGAACGTCTTTTCCTGATCGAAGCTGCCAATCAGCCCACAAGCGTCCAGGCGGCCGCGAAGGCCAGCCAATCTCGCATTGATTGATCCGGGCAGTTTCTTTCAAGTCGATCTTGCACGCATCGATGCAGGGCAGCCAAATAGCTAGACGGGAGCATATTATGGACCATGGGATTCTCGCCGAACATTTTACGCTTCTCGATGCGCTAGATGGCGTTGCGAGGGCGAGCGGTGATCCGGCGCAGGATAGAGACTATGAAACGCTGGTGGAGGCGCATGAGGCAACTGCCCGTTGGGCACGCGCCGTGCAGGACCGTCTTTTCCCGAAAGGTTTCGTTCGCAAGCTCTCGCGGCCGACCGACATGGCGCAGAAGTTCAAGCCCTATACCTGGGTGCGAATTTATCCGCGTAAAGGCGCGCCGAAGGAGCTGGCATATACGGTCGGCATTGATGCGTCGGGCGAGTTCTGCGTCAAGATCGATACCGTCCAGATCAACGGGACCGAGACCCGACGCCGCTATGACGAGCTGCGCCATCACGACCATCATCTCTCGCCTTTCGCAGCGATCATTCTCGCTGAGACAGGTCTCGCCATGTCGTTCGAGAAACTGGTCGACTGGTCGTGCGACCAGATCGGTACCTTCGAGCCCGGCTATGATGCGCTCGCGCAGGAACTCGGACTGATCGCACCCCAGATGCGCCTTGTCACCGAATCGGAAATATCCCGCGACGCTTTTGTGCATTGGCATGGGGCGCTCGGCGCCGGCCCCGCCGATGGCGCGATGCGCAACATCACCGGTCAAAATGTCTGGTTGCAGGCGCGGGACAGCCAAGCCGGGATGGATGTAAAGCTCGGTCTCGATGCGAATGGCGGCGAATGGTCGGTCGAGATCAACGCTCCCCCGGTGGCGGGCGATCATAATCGCCTGTCCGGGATTGCGCGCGATCCGAGCGGTGGATTGCATCTGCTGCGCCAAGGCTGGTTGCGTGGCCGACGGCCAGCGCCCGATATCCGAGAGCAGGAATTCGCCGAGAAGGCCGGGCTTACGGCGATACCGGTCGTAGCCACCGGAAAGGCCGCAGCGCGCCGCTGGTTTCTCGTCGCAAGTCTCGACGACCCGCTCGAACGCATTCGCCGCACCACTGCGCGGTTCGTCGAACTCTGCGAAAGGACGCGCACCGGGAAGACTGTTGGTGGCAGCGACGACAAGATCGCATTTGTCACTGATTTCGAGCAGCTGTTCGCCAACGTCGCGACGCTCGACGCGGTGCGTACCGACCCGGTGTCGTCAGACTATGGGGCCTATCTCAGCCTCATCAAGCGCGGCACCTGCTTTCTACCATATGCCACGCCGGACGGGATCGCCTTTGCCCCGTCGCGCTTCATCGGCTATGTCGGTAATAGTTTTGCCCGCCATTCCGCCAACGAGGCCCGCGACGGGCGTCTGACCAACGGTGCGATCAATACGGTCCTCGGTTACGCGCCGGTGCTCGAACTGGCTCTGGAAGAGCAGTATCAACAGTTTTGTGCGCGGCTCGGCTTTGCCCCATCCAAAACCGGGACGTTCGGTGTCGCCCGCAAATATTGGCTCACCGCCGATATGCTTGACCGCCTCGACCTGCTGGCAGAGCAAAAGGTCGTCGAAGACCCAACGCTTACGGCCACCCAGAAAGAGCAGCTGATCCAAGCGCGCATCGGGCAGGGTGAATTCCGGCACGCACTGCTGAGCCATTGGCGGAGCCGGTGCTGCGTCACCGACTGCGCGATCCGCCCGGTACTGCGCGCGTCGCATATCAAGCCCTGGCGGGTATCGTCGAACCGCGAACGGCTTGATCGCTTCAATGGATTGCTGCTGGTCGCCAATGTCGATGCACTGTTCGACCGCTTCCTGATCTCGTTCAGCGACATGGGTGAGATGCTGATCGGACCAGATATCGATCAGGAAGATCTTATCGTCCTAGGTTGTGATCCTGCCCGGCGCATAGCAATGTCCGCCGGGCATTCTCCCTATTTGGAATGGCACCGCGCTGAATTCCGCGCACGAGGTGGCAAGGGTTGATGTTCGGGCAGCAGGCAGTGAGGACCTTTTCGTTGTCGACCAGGTTCAGCCGTTGTCCGCCCACTGATGAACGGCAGCTTCCGGCAGCAGCTGTCGGGCCAAGGGATGGCTATCCGGCAGCAGCGCTACCGTAGAGATTGCTCCCCCGTGTTGATCAGCTACTAACGAGCCGGGCTGCGCGTAATTGCCGCAGGCTCGATCCTTAATTGCCGGGGGCGCATGACACCGCACGAATTCCTGAAAAAATGGCGCAATGTGGAGCTGAAGGAGCGATCCGCATCCCAGAGCCATTTTAACGATCTGTGCGCGCTCCTTGGCGTGCTCGATCCGGTCTCGGCGGACCCCAAGGGCGAATGGTTTACGTTCGAGAAGGGCGCCAACAAGACGAGCGGCGGCAATGGCTGGGCCGATGTGTGGCGACGCGAATGTTTCGGATGGGAGTATAAGGGGCGCCACGCCAATCTAGACAAGGCGTACAGTCAGCTCCTGCAATATTCGGTAGCGCTGGAAAACCCGCCGCTGCTGATCGTGTCCGACATGAACCGGATCGTGATCCGCACCAACTGGACCAACAGCGTCCAGGAAACGCACGAGATCGCGCTGGAGGACCTGACGGATGGCGCAGTGCGCGATCGGTTGAAGGCAGCGTTTGTCGATCCCGAGCAGTTCAAGCCTGCCAAGTCGCGCCAGGAACTGACCGAGGAGACGGCGCGCGAATTCGTCGGCATCGCCCAGCGGCTTCGCGATCGCGGGCACGAGGCGCATCGCGTAGCCCATTTCGTCAACCAGCTCGTCTTCTGCATGTTCGCCGAGGATGTCGGGCTGCTCCCCGACAATCTGTTCACCAAGATGCTGAGCGCCAGCAAGGCGCGGCCCGAACGGTTCGAGGGGAATGCCGCCAAGCTGTTCGGAGCGATGGCAACGGGTGGCGACATCGATTTCACGCCGATCGACTGGTTCAACGGCGGGCTGTTCACCGATGCCAGCGTGCTGCCGGTCGAGAGCGAAGACATCGACCAGCTGCTCGCCGCCGCCCGGCGGGACTGGTCGCAGATCGACCCGTCGATCCTGGGCACGCTGTTCGAACGCGGGCTGGACCCCGCCAAGCGCAGCCAGCTGGGCGCGCATTACACCGATCGCGACAAGATCATGATGATCGTTCGCCCGGTCATCATCGAACCGCTGGAGGCCGAATGGGCCGAGGCGCTAGCAAAGATAACCAGACTGATCGAGAAGGCGCCCAAGCGCACCGCCGAAAAGCTGCTGACCCCGGCGGAACGCGGGCGGGCGACGCGGATGCTGGCCGAGGCAACGGTGATCCATTCGACGTTCATCGAACGGCTGGCCAATTTCCGCGTGCTCGATCCCGCCTGCGGATCGGGCAATTTCCTGTATGTCGCGTTGAAGGCGCTGAAGGACATCGAGCACCGCGCTAATCTGGATGCCGAAGCGCTGGGCCTGCCGCGCGGCTTTCCCCGCGTGGGGCCGGAATGTCTGCTGGGGATCGAACTAAATCCCTATGCCGCCGAATTGGCGCGGGTGAGCGTGTGGATCGGCGAGATCCAGTGGATGCGGCGCAACGGATTCGACGCCGCGAAGAACCCAATCCTGCGCCCGCTGGATACGATCGAGTGCCGGGATGCGGTGCTGAACGCTGATGGCACGCGGGCGGAGTGGCCGGTGGCGGATGTGGTGGTGGGCAACCCGCCGTTTCTGGGCAATAAGAAGATGATCGGAGAGCTTGGCGAGGAGTACACCATCGCGCTGCGTAAGGCGTGGCCGAAAGTGCCGGGCGGTGTCGATCTCGTCTGCTACTGGTTCGCGATGGCGTGGACGATGATTGAAGCCGGGCGTCTGCAACGCGCGGGGCTAGTATCGACCAACTCGATCCGTAGCGGAACGAATCGTGAGGTCCTCACTCCTGTAGTCGAGCACGGTCGGATTTTCGAAGGTTGGAGCGACGAGCAGTGGACCGTGGATGGCGCTGCGGTTCGCGTTTCGATGATCTGCTTCGATCGCGGGGCCGACGTCCGAGCGACGCTAGATGGCGTAAGCGTGGAGCGAATTTTTGCTGACCTATCGGCTAAGCGCGGAGGCGTCGATCTTACGTCCGCAGGCAGATTGCCGACGAACCGGAGCGTGGCATTTCAAGGTCCAGTGAAGGTAGGCGCTTTTGACATAGACGGCGCCCTTGCGCGACATTGGTTAGTGTCGCCACTTAACCCAAATGGGCGACCCAATCGAGATGTCGTGCGCCCCCTCCTTAATGGCCAGGACATAACGCAAAGGCCGTCGGATCGGTGGATCATCGACTTTGGTACTGCATCGGAAGCCGACGCGGCGGTCTATGAAATGCCGTTTGAGCATGTCCGGGAGTTTGTGAAGCCCTTTAGGGATACTAATCGCCGCGATCGACGACGCTTGTTCTGGTGGCAGCACGGTGAAACCGTTCCGGGCATCAAGAAGGCTTCGGTTGAATTGAGCCGCGCGATTTTCACACCCCGCGTTGCGAAGCACCGCCTTTTCGTCTGGACGAATCCAAGCGTACTTCCAGATAGTCGGGTGGTTGTCGTGTGTCGCGACGACGACACCACTTTCGGGGTACTGCATTCGAAATTCCACGAGTATTGGTCGCTCGCACTCGGAGGTTGGCATGGAGTAGGCAATGACCCGCAATACACGCCCTCTCTAGGGTTCGAGACCTTTCCCTTCCCCGAGGGTATGACCCCGAACATTCCCGCCGCCGACTATGCCGATGATCCCCGTGCCCAGGCAATCGCCGCCGCTGCCGGGCGGCTGAACGAACTGCGCGAGAACTGGCTCAACCCCGCCGATCTGGTCGTGCGCGAGCCCGAAGTGGTGCCCGGCTATCCCGATCGCATCCTGCCTAAGGACGAGGCGGGGGCGAAGGAGCTGAAGAAGCGGACGCTGACCAACCTCTACAATGCCCGCCCGCAATGGCTGGCGAACGCGCACGCCGCGCTCGATGCGGCGGTGGCCGACGCCTATGGCTGGGGCGAGGACTGGCGCGCCGGGCTGCTGGACGAGGACGAAATCCTGGCCCGCCTGTTCGCGCTGAATCAAAGCCGTTCGGCTGTGAAAAAGTAACGCCCGCCACGCGCAGCCGGAAGCTGAGCTGGACGTCAGCTCCAGGCGGGAGCCGACGTTCGCCGTACAGCTCTGGAACGGCAGGTAAGTCTAAGGTCCGGTCTACCGATGTCGACCCATTATTGCCGTTTAGACTGCAAATTCGGATGCCCAGATCCGGCCCGTCCGCTTTTTCGGCAGCTTCCGCCAGAACCAGCCATTCGTTCAACACGAAGCCTTCTGGTAGCAATGTTCTCATTTTCGCCGTTGCCGAGTTCGTCGGCGCTTATTCACGGCAGTCCGTCGGCTTCATTTCTGCCGAAGCAGTTCGGCCCCTGTCGTCTGCGGTTGAGCCCCCCCAATCAGGGCTCGACGCAGGCCGTCAGACGGTCATAAGGAACGGGCACTGAACATATGGGCGACCCAAATGATTGAGCAATTTCGAGAAGTTAAACTCGGCGCTAGGCGCGAAGACTTCCTGGCCTTACGAGAGGCGATGATCGCCGTCGACACCGCGAGCTGGCCATATTTGAAGGACCGAGATCTCGATTTCTCGCCGGGTGGGACATCAGTGTTATTTGCCCATCGCGAAGGGGTCCTGCCGAACGCTGACCTCTCAGTGGCCTGGTATAGCGGTCAGGTGACCATCGGGAACATCGTGCCCGAGAATTTCGGGCAGCTTTCGATGGCCGAATATAATGATCTGCTCGTGGACTTCTATCGGGCTCGCTTCGCGCCGGCGGCTGCCAAGCTCGGATTGCAGCCCGAATTGACGGAGGCTCGTCGCGACCTGAGCGAATGGATCAACGTCGGTGCGGTTCGTCAGCTAGTAGCCTTCTCTAACCTCGCGAACAAAGGGACCGGCGCGTCCCACCCAAACGATCGGCAGCGCTGGCTCGATTTCATCATTCGCGTTCATGACGAGGGCAGGCACTTGCCGCCAGAGATCCTCGAGAAGTGGTTGATCGACGAACTTCATTGGCCCGAAAGCGTTGCCTCCGACCTCGCGATTGAATTCGACGGCGCCGCGGAGCTTCTGAAGCGCTACGACGAAACCCGATGAGCGCGGTCGCCGACGTCGCGGCTTCCATCGTTGCTGCAGGCGCACCACTCCTTTTCATCGACACATGCTCGCTCCTCGATATCGTCCGGGGACAGCGGGATGCCTTCACGCGTGACCAGGCAACGGCAGCGGTGACGATCATCGATCTCATTGAAGCGGGGAAGCTATCGCTCGTGCTTCCCGAACAGATCACCAACGAGATGGCGGACAATCTCCAAGGCGTGCAGAAGGATGGCACTAAGTCTATCCGGGCGCTCAATGACCGGGTGCGCCAGATGCACGAGATCATGATGGCGTTCGGCGGAACCGGGCCGGCGATCGTCCTCCCGGCGCCTACTGACTATGAAAATCTTGCCGATGCGATCGTGGCACGATACCTCGCCAAATCGAGCATCACGGAGACAACCAAATCGGCAACCCATAAGGCTGCCCAGCGCGTCATCACGGCGAAGGCGCCTGCAGCAAGCGGCAAACAGTCGTACAAGGACTGCCTGGTACTTGAATCGTGCCTCGAAGTCCTTTCCGCTGCGCGGTCGCTCGGCTTTAGCGCGGGCGCGTATTTCTTGTCGTCGAACATCGCGGAATATGGTGACGCTGCGAAGAAATCTCTTCATCCGCAATTGGTGACTGAATTTGCGGCACATCGGCTCGATTTCGCCAAGAGCTTCCTAGAGCTTCGCTACACGATTGCGATCGCGGCTCTATAGACGCGATCAGACTACAACGCACATGGAGAAGGTGCGGAGACATCAATGCCGCAATTTGTACGAAACGGGCCTATCATACCGGACAAGTTGGTCCAGGAACTAGAGGATGATCGTGTCGTCATCTTTTGCGGCGCAGGAGTTTCGATGGGTGCTGGGTTGCCGAGCTATAACGGTCTCGTCGCTCACTGCTACAAAACCCTGACCCATCCAACCCCGACCGACGATAAAGAATGGCTCTGGCCCGATCGTATGCTCGGGGCTTTGGAGAGCCGATATACGCCCGCGAATGTTCGCCAGATTGTCGCCACGCGCCTAAATCGACGTCCGACGAGCTTAGCGCTGCATCGTGCCATTCTTCGCCTCTCGCGGCTTCGGCGCAGCGAGGGCATGCGTCTGGTCACCACGAATTTCGACACCTTCTTCGAGAAGGCACGCCGGGGCTTGGACTTCGGTCGCGACTTCCAGTACCATGCAGGGCCGATCCTACCCATCCCGCGCGACGATCGCGCAGCCAGTTGGCGCAGCCTGATCTATCTCCACGGGCGCCTTGGAGGATCAGATCAACACCTCGTATTGACCAGTTCCGACTTCGGGCGAGCTTATCTAACCGAGGGCTGGGCCGCGCGATTTATCGTCCGGCTCTTTGCAGATTTCACCGTGCTTTTTCTGGGATACAGCCTGAACGATCCGGTGCTGCGCTACATGACCGACGCGTTCGCTGCGGAAAATCTCGAGATGCGATCTGGTCAACCGCGAGGGCCGGCGTACATCTTCTCGCCTTATGAGGGCGCCGAGCCGCCGGAAAGCCAGCCGTACCGCGATCGCAACCTCGAGCCGATTTTCTATTCGGACGCAACGGATCATGCGGCGCTGCGTGAGACGATTGTCCAGTGGGCCGATTGGCGTGAGGACTATCTCTCGAGCGTCGGCCGAGTCATCAGCGATATCGCGCCCCGCCGTCCAGACGCGATCGACCCGACCGACACCGCGAATCTGATCTGGGCCGTCGCTGGGCGGGCGGACGATCAGGGGTACGGAGCACGAACCTTCGCCGCGGTGGAGCCACGCCCGCCAATCGAATGGCTGTCGCTCTTCGAAGCGACCGATCTTGCGCGCTCGGAGGCTCATCAGGAAACGGTGAGGCAAGCTGCAATGGCCGCAAGGATCGCCCCGCCGGAGCCAGAGCTCGATTTCATACCGCTATTTCCGCTGCAGTCTAACAGTCGGCACATGGCGCTGACATCGACCGGCTACGGGCTGCTGGCGTGGTTTTGCCGGCACCTAGGGACCGAGAGTTTCGTAGATCACGTCATCGAAAAGCTCGGGCAAGGGCGGATGCTTCATCCGCGTTTGCGCCAGGCGATCCGGCGACAGCTCCCGCAAGAACTGGGGTTGCGCGAAGGCTTCAAGCGCTTCTGGTGGATCGTCTCGTCCGAAGGGGGCTGGGTTAGCGCGCGTCGGCGAGACGATCCCGGTTCGCTTTGGACTGCGCAGGGTGGCTATACGTCAGGCGCTGATCGTGAGTGGGTACGTCAAGAAGTTCTGGCAGGCCTGCGACCGCTGCTCGATTTCTCTGCGTCCAGCTATCGCAGCTATCGCGACGCTACCCATCCAGAGCAAGCGGCGGATCCTGTCGGGGACCGGATTTCGGAGATTGCCGATGCGGAGGTAGAACTTGCGGATCGCAACCACGTCAAGGGATTCATCGATACCGTTAACGGCAGCCCGGGTGCCGCGGAATTTTGGGCATGGCTGAACGACGATCTGACCGGCCTCCTGGCCCAAGCCTTGCACCTGTTTGCGGCGGCAGATGAGGCGAATGCCGATAATGATCCGAGCGCCCTGCAGCGCCCTTCAGTTGAGCCGCACCAGCAGAATTATCAGCACCGCCAATGGACCCTGCTTTTCGATCTGATCTGGACGGGTTGGGAGCATATCGACGGCCATGATGCCGCAGCGAGCCGTGCGATCGTGGCACGATGGCGTACGCTGCCGTACCTGTCCTTCCGACGGCTCGTCGCCGCCGCAGTGACCCACAGTGGTCATTTCAGCGACACCGAGAAAGTGGAGATACTGTTAAATGGCTAAGACACCGATGATCTGGGCGTCGGGTGCCAGGAAGGAGGCTATGGCCTTGCTCGGCTCGCTATGGGCAAGTGGGTCGGCGGTCTCACGGGAGCGGATTGTCGAAACCCTGCTCGCCGGACCCTCACCAGATGTTCTCTCGCGCGTCTCCGAGGAGGACCGCGAACGGTCACGCGATCGGCGGATCTTCGACCGTCTGATCGTGGTCGCCCGGGTCGGCAATCCGCCTTTGGATCCGCGTCTTCGATCGGAACTGGATCGCATCGAAGCGGCCTATCCTGGGTGGGCGGCCCCTGAGGGCGAACGCGCTATGTTTTCAACTTGGTCCGAATTCAGACTTGGCTCCGCCACCGATTACGGCGTCGATGATCTGGCCAATCTGCCCCAGGAGGAACTCGTCTCGACGCTACAAGGGACGACGGACCTTCGTGAAGGCCTTCTCGACGCTTGGAAACAGTTCGCCGATACGGACCCCGAGGGCGCGATCGCTGTCCTCGAACTGACCGCGCACAGTGCTAATCCTGGACCTGGGGATATTTGGGAATATGGTTTGTGGGGCTTGCGGGAGAGCGCGAAGCGGCCGGAGCGCCGATCAAGAATCCTGGCCGCGCTCGAGAGTGTTCCCGACGCACTAATCAATGAGCCGGATTTAGCGCGAGCCTGCGCCGATTTTCTGGAAGCAGTTGCCGGAAGTCGTCCGTCGCCGACCGGCGAGGATGCGGTGTGGCGGCTGTTCGATCGCACCCTAGTCGCCGTTGCGGACGATCCCGACAATGTCCAGGCAACCGACGAGCACGATGCCGTTAGTCATGCAATCAACAACGCACTTGGACGCCTGTCACAGGCTTTTTTCGCCCTTCTCTTCGCCCGTTCGCTCAAGGTTTCATCCCGCATTCCTGACGACCTCCGGCAGCGGGCGGATGCTCTCGTGTTACCCGGCATGCCATCGCATCGACCGGCGCGCGTCATTGCAGCGTCGCGACTGTCCTACCTCTTCGCGGTAGATCCTGATTGGACGCAGGCGTCGCTGATCCCGAGCTTCGATTGGGCCCAGGATGAAGCCGAAGCAGCTGCCGTCTGGCAGGGCTATGCCTGGCAGCCAAGGGTCGACGAGAAGTTGTGGCCTGCTCTGAAGCCCTTCTTCCTCGCTACCTTCGAGCCTGACCGCCTCGCCCGAATTGGGGAGATGGCGAAAACGCTGGTGCAGTTGCTGATGCTCGTTGGCATCGACTTAGATCGCGACCAGCTTCCGGCGGTTGCGGTGCGGAACGCTCTTCGGTCCATGACCGATCACCTGCGGACATCAGCCCTGTCGTGGATCGAGACCTTCCTTGCGCAGCCCGACGAACCGGAAGATGAATTACCCGGCAAGCCGCCGTCGCGGTCAGCAGATTCGCTCTGGGACAGACGGGTCGCGCCTTGGTTGCAACAGGTTTGGCCAGTCGAAGTTGAGCTCCGCTCAACATCCACGTCTGAGCAGTTTGCGCGGATCGCGATCGCAACGAACGCGCGCTTTTCCGACGCGGTCGATCGCCTCACACCGTTCATGGTTCGCACGAACGCTTTTTATGAACTGCATCTCCTGGCAGGGTCTGCGCACCCGGATTTGCATCCGCGCGCGACTTTGCGACTGATCGATGCCCTCGCCGACCGCCAATCGCTCCAGATGGGCACTGGCGATCTCGGCCCGATCCTAGAGCGTGCTCGTGCTGCCGATGCCGGTATCGTCAACCTGGCGGCCTTCAACGAACTCCGAAACTTGGTGCAGGCAAATCCGCAATGACCAATGACACAGAATCTCCTCTGACTTCCGGCGTCGTGACCGATGAGGCTTGCAAGCCCACCATCGAGATCGAGGCGGGCCCGCGCTGGTCGATCTGGATCGATATCGAGGGATTCGGTGTTCTGGGGGGGAAAGGCGACCGCGCAATCACCGGACTTCGCG